>CAKTTL010000017.1 GCA_934615235.1 uncultured Clostridia bacterium | reverse complement strand
CCCCCCCCCCCCCCCCGTCCCCTCTCCCCCCACCCTCGTCACCTTCGCTCCGACGGCGTTCAGCTCGCGCTCAAGCGATTCGTAGCCGCGGTCGATGTGCGCGGGTTCTTCAACGAGGGTTTCGCCCTCTGCGCCGAGGGCGGCCAGGACGAGCGCCGCGCCGCCGCGCAAATCGTGCGCCGTCACGTGCGCGCCGTGCAGCGCCCGTACGCCGCGCACGATAGCGACGCGGCCGCTGACGATAATGTCCGCGCCCATGCGGCACAGATCGGGCACATGATTGAAGCGGTTTTCGAAAACGTTCTCGGCGAGCACGCTCGTGCCGCGGGCGCGGGCGGCCAGCGCAAGCATCTGCGCCTGCATATCGGTCGGGAATCCCGGATGCGGCGAGGTCTGCAGCGAGCGGAAAGCGGCCAGCCGCCTCGGCGCTTCGATGGCGATACGGTCGGGGAAAAGGAAGAGCCGGCAGCCCATCTCGCGCAGCGCTTCCAGAACAGCCGTCATTTCATCCGGGCATACGTCCGTGACGACGCCTTCGCCGCCCGTCGCGGCAAACGCCGCCAGATACGTCCCCGCGACGATTCTGTCCGGGATGGGGCGGAAGGAAACGCCGTGCAGCGCTTTCACGCCTTCGATCTCGATTGTCTGCGTGCCCGCGCCGCGCACGCGTCCGCCCATAGCGTTGACGCACCGGGCAAGATCGGCGATCTCCGGTTCGCGCGCCGCGTTGTGGATCACCGTCGTTCCCGGGGCGAGAACGGCCGCGAGCATCACGTTCTCCGTCGCGCCCACGCTGGGATAATCGAAGTGTACGCTGCCGCCGCGCATCGCGCTGCCGTCGCACAGGATCAGCCCGCCTTCCTCGCGAATGGTTACGCCCAGCGCGCGCAGCCCCTGCAGGTGCAGGTCGATCGGCCGCAGCCCGATCTCGCACCCGCCCGGGTATGTAACCGCCGCGCGGCGCAGCCGCCCCAGCAGCGGACCCATCAGAAAAATCGACGAGCGCAGCGTCTTGGCGAGCGCATCCGGCAGCGCCGCGTCGCGCAGATTCGCCGCGTCGATGGTTACGCCCTCCCCGCTCCATTCCGCCGTGCAGCCAAGCGTGCGCAGAATATCGAGCATATGGCGAACGTCGTCAATGCGCGGCGCGCCTTCGACCGTCGTCTTTTCGTCCGTCAGAAGAGAGGCCGCCAGAATGGGCAGCACAGCGTTTTTGGCGCGCATCGCGCGCATATTTCCCATCAGCCGCCGCCCGCCTTCAACCCGGAGCATCTGCATGCGCTCCACCTCCCCTCCCAGCATATGCGGCGAAAAAGTAAAGGTGAAACGCCCGCGTCCGAAACTTCCCCGCCCAAACCGCCCGCGGCAGGGAAATAAAACCCCGCGTCGAATCGTTAAATAAGGAGAAGTTTACGTTTTCCACGCGGGAAGCCGCAAATGAGAATATGATTTACGGGAGGCGCGCATGCGCAAAGAAGATAGAATCGATCCGCCGGTACGCAAAAGAAGCATCTTCAAGCCCAGAAACCGCAAGCCGAATTTCCTCGTCAGCACGCTGGTGTGCTCGGTGCGCCTTTTCGCGCTGCTGGCGCTGATCGTCTGCGTGGCCGCGGGCGGGACGGTGCTGGGCATCGTCAAGGCGTACACCGAAACCGCGCCCGAGCTCGACCTCGCCGTCATCGACGAGCAGGCCGAAACCTCGTTTTTCTACGACGCGAACGGCAATATGGTCACCGACTATAAAGGTTCCGAGGACCGCGTCATGGTTTCCATCGACGAAATCCCGAAAAACCTTCAGCACGCTTTCGTCGCCGTCGAAGACGCGCGGTTTTACACGCATAACGGCATCGACGCCAAGCGCATCGTCGGCGCGTTCGTTTCAAACCTGATGTCCTCCAGCGTGCAGGGCGGTTCGACGATCACGCAGCAGCTGATCAAAAACAGCGTCCTCTCCGACGAGCAGAGCTACAAGCGCAAAATCCAGGAAGCTTATCTCGCCATGCAGCTGGAGAAAATCTACACCAAGGACGAAATTCTCGAAAGCTACCTCAACACCATTTATCTGGGCGAAAGCTATTACGGCGTGAAAACCGCCGCGATGGGCTATTTCGGCAAGGATCTGAGCGAGCTTTCCCTGCGCGAATGCGCGATGCTCGCCGGTCTCGCCCGCAGCCCGTACTACTACAACCCGCGCCGCAACTACTACACCCGCGAAACGCCCGAGGTGATCGATACGCGCGCGGATTACGCCCTCCGGCAGATGTACGAAAACCAGTTCATCACCTACGACGAATATCAGACCGCGCTCGATCATAACACGGCGCGCGTCCTTGAGGAAGCGCCCAACAGCGCCGCGAACATGTACGAATACCCGTACTACGTCGAATACGCCGTGCAGGACGTGATCAACACGCTGCTCGAACTGAACTCGCTGGAGAACACCGCCGTCAACCGCGCGCTGATGGAAAACAGGCTGCGCACGGGCGGCTACCACGTCTATATGTGCCTGGATACCGAAATTCAGAAAATCGTCGAGGATACGCTGAAAAACTGGGATAACTATCCCCTCATGCGCGATCCGAGCGACTCCATGTACCGCCAGCGCAACACGGACGGCACGTACACCGAGCTTATCCAGCCGCAGGCAGCCGCCGTCGTGCTTGATTACCGCACGGGCGAACTGAAGGCCGTCGTCGGCGGACGCACCGCGCCCACGGCGCGCAAAACGCTCAACCGCGCCACCGACATGACCATGCCCGTCGGCTCGGCCATCAAGCCCATCGCCGTCTACGCTCCGGCCATCGAGCTCGGCTGCAGCCCCGCCACGATCGCCTACAACATGCCCGTGCCCATCCACGGCTACACCAACGGCGACGGCAAGGAATACTATCCCTCCAACTACGGCGGCTCCAGCTTCACCGGCCCGACGACGCTGCGGCAGTCGATTAAAAAGAGCTACAACATTTCCGCCGCGCAGACGCTGATGAACTACGTCGGCGTGGAAAACTCCGTCGAATTCCTGCGCCGGATGGGCGTGGACGACGCGAATATCAACGCGACCCCGTTCGGCCTGGCGCTCGGCTCTTCCGGCATCACGCCGGTGCAGATGTCCGTCGCCTTCGGCACGCTCGGCAACGGCGGCATCTATCAGGAGCCGATCTCCTTCAGCCGCATTGAGGACAGCGACGGCAACGTCATCGTCGACCGCCGCACGACGCAGAAAAAGAGCATCGTCTTCAAGGAAAGCACCGCCTGGCTCACCATCGACATGATGAAGGAAGCCGTCGCTTCCGGCACAGGCACGGCCGCGAAAATCAAGGGCCAGACCGTCGCCGGCAAAACCGGCACCAACAGCGATTACCGCGGCGTAACCTTCACCGGCCTTACGGGCTGGTATTCCGGTTCCGTCTGGATCGGCCACGACAACTACAAGGCGCTCTCTTCCAAGGCGACGGGCGGCAACTACGCCGCGCCGCTGTGGCAGGCAATCATGGAGCGCATTCATACGGCCAAGGCGCTCGAGGATAAGGATATTATCCAGAAATCGGCCGAGGAGCTCGGCCTGGTGCGCGTGACGACGTGCGGCGTGAGCGGCATGCTCGCCACGAACGCCTGCGCCTCCGATGTAAAAGGGCATAACATTGTCACCGATTACTGGGCGCCCGAGAGCGTGCCGACCGAATACTGCAACATGCACCAGCAGCTCTCCCTCTGCGCCGATACCGGCCTGCTGGCCACCGAGTTCTGCCCCAACGTCGTCTCGCAGAGCGCCGTAATCATCCCCATCGGCCATCCGCTGTATGATTACATCGATCAGTATTCGAGCGTGATGCAGGAATATCTGGGCGAATTCGCCGCGCTGAAGCTGACGGAAGACGACGCGTACAACGAGCAGCTCATCGCCGCCTGCACCTGTACGGCGCACAGCGCCGTCTGGCAGCAGGAGCAGGAGCTTTACCAGTCGAGCGACGTGGTCGGCGAAGCGCGCGCGCTGCTGGAACAGGCCTACTCGATGCTGACGACCTACGGCTCCAGCATTTCGCAAAGCGATTACGTTTCCGTTTCCTACTGCATCCGCCAGCTTGAGCAGGCGATCGACAGCTATTCCGGCATTGAACAGGCAATGAGCGATCTGCGCTATTCGCTGCAGCTTTTCGGCGCGCAGGATACGGGGGCGCAGGGCTGATGCATACGCTTGTTATCGCCGAAAAGCCGTCCGTCGCGCGCGATCTGGCGCGCGTGCTGGGCTGCCGCGAAAAGGGCGAAGCCTGGTATCAGGGCGGCGAATGGCGCGTCAGCTGGGCGCTGGGGCACCTGGTCTCGCTTTGCGAGCCAGAGGAAATCGATGAAAAATGGAAGCGCTGGCGCGCGGAGGATCTGCCCATCCTGCCCGAAACGCTGCCGCTAAAAGTGCTGCCCAAGACAAAAAAGCAATACAACGTCCTCAAAAAGTTGATGGCGGACAAGGAATGTGCGGGCATCGTCTGCGCGACGGACGCAGGACGCGAGGGCGAGCTGATTTTCCGCAACATCTACCAGATGGCGGCCTGCAAAAAACCGGTGCGCAGGCTGTGGATTTCCAGCATGACGGACGAATCCATCCGCGACGGTTTCGCCGCGATGAAGCCGATAGCCGACTACGACGCGCTCTATCGCAGCGCGCGCTGCCGCAGCGAAGCCGACTGGCTTGTCGGCATGAACGCCAGCCGCGCGTTTACACTGCGCTACGGCGTGCTGCTTTCCATCGGCCGCGTGCAGACGCCGACGCTGGCGCTGCTCGTTCGGCGGCGGCGCGAAATCGAAGCCTTCACGCCGAAGGATTACTGGACGCTGACCGCGTCCTTCGGCGATTACGAGGGCCAGTGGCTCAACGAACAGACAAAGGAAAAAAAGCTGACCGACGGCGCACAGGCGGAAGCCATCGCAGCAAAAGTGAAGGGCAAGCCCGCCCGCGTCGAGCGCATCCTGCGCGAAACGAAGCGCGAGCTTTCGCCCAGGCTTTACGACCTGACGAGCCTGCAGCGCGACGCGAACCGTCTGCTCGGCTTTACCGCAAAAAAGACGCTCGACGTGGCGCAGAAGCTGTACGAAGAGCGCAAGCTCCTCACCTACCCCCGCACGGACAGCCGCTGCCTCACGCCCGACATGACAGGCAAAGCGAAGCAGGCCATCGAGCGTTTGCCGGAAAAATACGGCGCGCTCAAAGCGCCGCTGCTTTCCAAACCGCTGCCCGTCTCCAAGCGCGTGTTCGACGCGAGCAAGGTTTCCGACCACCACGCGCTGATCACGACCGGCCGGCCGTTCGACCCGGAGAAGCTCCCGCCGGACGAGCGCAATCTGCTCGATCTTGTCATCCGCCGAATGCTGGCGGTGTTTTATCCGGAGTTCATCTACGACCGCACGCAGGTCTGGACGCGCTGCGAAGGCGAGCTGTTCGAGAGCGTCGGCCGCGAAATCCGGCAGAAGGGCTGGCGGGAAACGCTCGCCGGGCTCAAGGACAAAGCCGAGGAAAAGGCCGAAAAGGAAGAGCCGCCGCTGCCGCCCCTTTCCGAAGGCGACGCACGCAAATGCGAAAAGACGCGCGTCAAGGCTGACAAGACAAAGCCGCCCGCGCCGCACACCGACGCGAGCCTGCTCAACGCCATGGAGCACGCCGGGCGCGACATCGAAGACGACGACCTGCGCGAGTCGATGAAGGATTCCGGACTGGGCACGCCCGCGACCCGCGCGGCGATTCTCGAACGGCTTTTGCAGGTCGGCTACGCCGAGCGGAAAGGGCGCGCGCTGAACGCGACCGACAAGGGCGTGCGGCTGATCGAAGCCGTGCCGGACGACATCGCCTCCGCCGAAACGACGGGCCGCTGGGAAAAGGCGCTCGCCGGCATCGCCGAAAACCAGATGGATCCCGCCCGCTTCCTCGAGGGCATCCGCCGCCTGAGCGCGTCCCTTGTCGAAAGCGCGAAAAAGGCGCCGGACGTACCCTTCGAGCCGGAGGAGCGGCGCGCAAGGCGCGGCGGAGCCGCCCGAAAAGCCGTTCCATCGCTTGGCAAATGTCCTCTCTGCGGCAAGGGCGACGTGCTGGAGAACAGCAAAGCGTTTTACTGCTCCCGCTGGAAAGACGGCTGCGCCCTGAAAATCTGGAAGGACTGCGTCGCGCGCGCCGGCGGGCCGGAGCTGAACGAAAAGCTGATCCGCCTGCTTTTGAAAACGCCGGAGCTGCGCGGCAGCACGGGCGTGCTCAGGCTTTCGGGCGGAAGCGTTTCGTTCGAGCCGAGGCGGGCTTAATTCGCTGTTGACAGCGCCGCAAAGCGGCATTATAATAGCGCATACCCATTTGTTTGGTAGGTAATCAACCGTATAGGGGGCGTCGCAATGGCGAAAATTTATCGTTCCGTTGACGAGCTTGTCGGCAACACGCCGCTGCTCGAACTGAAGCATATTGAAAAAGAATTCGGTCTGCAGGCGACGCTGCTGGCGAAGCTGGAATATTTCAACCCCGCCGGGTCGGTGAAGGATCGCGTTGCCCGCGCGATGCTCGACGACGCGGAAGCGCGCGGCGTGCTCAAGCCCGATTCCGTCATCATCGAGCCGACGAGCGGCAACACGGGCATCGGCCTTGCGTCCATCGCGGCGGCTCGCGGCTACCGTATCATCATCGTCATGCCGGAAACCATGTCCGTCGAGCGCCGCAAGCTCATGCGCGCCTATGGCGCGGAGCTTGTGCTCACCGAAGGCGCGAAGGGCATGAAGGGCGCCATCGCCAAAACCGACGAACTGGCGAAGGAAATCCCGAACAGCTTCATCCCCGGCCAGTTTGTCAATCCCGCCAACGTTGCCGCGCACTACAACACCACCGGCCCGGAAATCTACCGCGACACGGACGGCAAGGTCGACTTTTTCGTCGCCGGCGTCGGCACGGGCGGCACGGTGACGGGCACGGGCAAATATCTGAAAGAGAAAATCCCCGGCGTGAAGGTTGTTGCCGTCGAGCCTGCGTCCTCCCCCGTCCTCTCCAGGGGCGTTGCGGGCGCGCACAAGATTCAGGGCATTGGCGCGGGCTTTGTGCCGGACATTCTGGACACGACCGTTTACGACGAAATCATTCCCATCGAAAACGACGACGCGTTTGAAACCGGACGCATCATCGGCCGCCACGAGGGCGTGCTGGTCGGCATCAGCTCCGGCGCAGCCGTCTGCGCGGCCATCCAAGTCGCCCAGCGCCCCGAAAGCGCGGGCAAGACCATCGTCGTTCTCCTGCCCGACACGGGCGACCGGTATTTATCGACCGAGATGTTTGCGGCGTAGGGTGATGAAACGAGTTTTGCGGGGGAACCCTGCTTTCTCCAGAAAGAAGGGTTCCCCCGCGCCCCCTCCGAAGAAAGCCGCTTTTTCCCCATCCGCCCCGCAGAGGGCGGGGCGGATGGATGTATATTTTCAGGGATTCGAATAGAAAATTGCCGCCGTCCGGAAGAGGGCGGCGGTTTGTTCTTTATTGATTCATCTTTCTTTCCGCCTCGCGCAGGATTTCCACGCTCGGCGCGGGAATGCGGCCAAGAGGATCGGGGCCGACGTTGAGCAGGTAGTTGATGCCCAGCTTTCCAAGCCTGCGGCGGTATTCGACGATCGTATCGGCGCTTTTCCAATTCTGGTCATATGCGGAGAAGCCCCACGTATCGTTCAGCGTAGCGGCGCTTTCATACAGCCCGTAGGGGCTGGGCTTGAAGCCGTTGATGGCATTCATATCGGCCCGCGCGGCTTCGTCGCTCTCCGGAATATGATCGGGGATTTCGTTATCGCCCAGGGAGACGTAATCATACGCGCCGTTGCCAAGGCGCGAATTGATCAGGCAATTTGGCTGATAGCGCTTGACAGCTTCATAGATGCGGCGGCTCTGCTCCGGCCGGATCGTCATCGGCACGTCGAACCAGACGAGACACAGTTCGCCGTAATTTTTGAGGATTTCCTCAATCTGCGGCATCATCTTGTTTTCGAAGCACAAATCAAAGTTCTTCGCCTTTTCGTCCGGGAAGTCCCAGCTGTTATCCCAGGTTTTGCCGGCGCAGGGAATATGGTTGGAAAGGTATCCGCCGCCGTTCGGGTCGTGCCAGTCGAGATCCTGCGAGTAATACAGGCCGAATTTGAGACCATGGCGCGCGCACGCGTTGGCGAGCTCGCCCACAACGTCGCGTCCAAACGGCGTCGCGTCGACGACGTTATACTTGTCGACCCGGCTATGGAACATCGCGAAGCCGTCGTGATGTTTGCTGGTGATGACGAAATACTTCATCCCGCAGTCTTTCGCCAGGCGAATCCAATCGTCCGCGTCAAAGTAGATCGGGTTGAACACGCCCGCCAGGCGGGAATAATCGGCGATCGGAATGGCGCATTGCGCCTGAATCCATTCCGCATACGGCCGTACAATCTGCTCCCCGTACTGGCCGCCGAGCAGCGAATACAGTCCCCAGTGAACCATCATGCCATAGCCGGCCTGTTTGAACCATTCGTGATTGTCCATTGCGATCCTCCTCGTTGCGTGATTATTCCTTTTCGGCCTGCCATTCCCGCACAAGCGCGCGCTCCTTCGGGGTCAGCGCAGCCGTTTCCAGCATTTCCGGGCGGCGTTCAAACGTCACGCGCAGCGCCTGCGCCCGCCGCCATTTGACAATTTCGGCATGGTTGCCGTTGAGCAGCACTTCCGGCACGGTCATCCCGCGATACTCGCGCGGGCGCGTATATTGCGGATATTCCAGCAGGCCGCTCGTGAAGCTCTCGTCCTCGGGCGATTCGTCGTTGCCCAGCACGCCGGGCACCAGACGCGAAACCGCGTCAAGCACGACCATTGCGGCGGTCTCGCCGCCGGTGAGCACGTAGTCGCCGATGGAAAGCTCCTCGTCCACGCACAAATCGATCGCGCGCTGGTCGAGCCCCTCATAGTGTCCGCACAGAAGGATCAGATGATCAAGCTTTGCGTATTCCTCCGCTTTTTTCTGCGTCAGCGTCTGCCCGCGCGGGGACAGGTACACCCGCCTGCATCCGGGCGTCGCAACCGACTCCATTGCGTCCACGACGGGCTGGGCAAGCATCACCATGCCCGCACCGCCGCCGAACGGATCGTCGTCGGTGTTTTTATGCTTCCGCTCCGAAAACGGGCGCAGGTCGACCGCCTCGAACTCGATCAGTCCCTGCCTGCGCGCGCGCCCGATAATGCTCTCATTGGCAAACGAATCAAAAATCTGCGGAAAAATCGTAAGCGCCGTTATACGCATGAATACCTC
This sequence comes from uncultured Clostridia bacterium, assembly GCA_934615235.1. GTDB lineage: Bacteria > Bacillota > Clostridia > Christensenellales > Aristaeellaceae > Aphodomonas. Next base: position 30,639 of record CAKTTL010000017.1, on the reverse strand, counting down.
TCAAAAACGGTTGGATTATACGAGGGGGCTTTCTTCCTCCTGAAAGAAAGCCCCCTCGCGCTTCCCCAAAGAAAGCCGCTTTGGGGAGTAATCTTATACGGTTTCGGTGTCGTCGGTCACGCCGGTTTCGCGCACGCCCTGCGCGTCGAGCAGGATATGCCGCTCCGACGGGCGAACCTGCAGCACCACTTTTTTCAGCGCGGGCACCATCAGCTCGCGGCCGTCCTCGCGGCGGAAAACGTACACATCGCAGCCGCCGGGCTGCAGCACGTCCTTCAGCTCGCCCCAGATGCGCCCTTCCGTATCGACCGCCTGACAGCCGATCAGATCGCAGATGAACTCCGCGTTTTCCGGCAGCTTCACCGCGTCCTCGCGCCGGATGCGCAGCATTTCGCCGCGGATTCCTTCGGCCGCTTCGCGGCTGAAAATACCGTCAATCTGCAAATAAGCGTAGCCCTCGTGCACGCGCAGGCAGCGGCAGCGCTTTTCCTCTCCGCGCAAAAAGACGCGGCGCAGGTCGAAGAACCTGTCCGGGTCGTCCGTGAGCGGCTTCACTTTTACTTCGCCGCGAAGGCCCTGCGGACGCAGGACCTCCCCGACGACAAGCGTATCTTCCATCATACGATTTCGACAAAGACCGGCTTTGCGTCTTTCGGCGTCGCGGCCTTGACGATGGAGCGGATCGCCTTGGCAATGCGCCCCTGCTTGCCGATCACCTTGCCCATATCTTCCGGCGCAACGCGCAGCTCGATCACCGTCGCGTCGGGGCCTTCGACCTCGCGCACGTCGACCGCGTCCACGTTATCCACCAGGGAACGGGCGATAAAGCGTACCAGCTCTGCCATGTTAACTCCTTATAACGGCTCTCAGCCTTCGATGGCGCCGCTCTTCTTCAGCAGCACGCGGGCGGTATCGGTCGGCTGCGCGCCGCACTTGATCCAATACTGCGCACGCTCGTTGTCGATGTGGATGACAGCGGGATTCTGGCGCGGATCATAGTAACCGATTTCTTCGATGTTGCGGCCATCGCGGGGGAAACGGCTGTCGGCAACGACAACGCGGTAGAAGGGCATCTTCTTCATGCCGATTCTCTTCAGACGGATCTTGACCATGGTAAACCTCCTAAAAGTCCAGTGCTTGGCAATTTATATGGAAAACAGGGATGAACCTGTCGTCCGCGGTTTTTCGACGGAGCGCGTCAGCGCCCTATTTTCATCCTCCTGCGGAGGAACTTTCCGCCGCCGCCCATCATCTGCTTCATCATCTGTTTGGCCTGATCGAACTGGCGGACGAGCTGGTTGACGTCCTGCACGGTGACGCCCGCGCCGGCGGCGATGCGGCGGCGGCGGGAGGCGTTGAGGATGTCGGGGTTGCGGCGCTCCTGCGGCGTCATGGAGCGGATGATGGCTTCCGGCTTTTTCAGCGCGTTCTCGTCGATTTCAACGTCCTTGAGCTTGCCGGACATGCCGGGCAGCATGTTCAGAACGTCCTTCATCGAGCCCATCTTCTTCATCTGCTGCATCTGATCGAGATAATCCTCGAGGTTGAAAGTCGCGTTGCGCGCCTTCTTCTCGAGCTTGGCGGCGGCTTCCTCGTCGAAGGATTCCTGCGCCTTTTCGATCAGGCTGAGCATATCGCCCATGCCGAGGATCCGGCTGGCCATGCGGTCCGGATAGAACGGCTCGATGCCGTCCATCTTTTCGGAAATGCCGCAGAACTTGATCGGCTTGCCGGTTACGGCGCGCACGGAAAGCGCCGCGCCGCCGCGGGTATCGCCGTCGAGCTTGGTAAGAATCACGCCGTCCACGGCGAGCTTTTTGTTAAACGTATCGGCAACGGTTACCGCGTCCTGACCGGTCATCGCATCGACCACCAGCAGGATTTCCTGCGGCCTAACGGCGGCCTTCACGGCGGCCAGCTCGTCCATCAGCGCCTCGTCGATATGCAGGCGGCCTGCGGTATCGAGGAGAATCGTGTCGTAGCCGTAGTATTTCGCGTGCTCGATCGCTTCCTGCGCGGTCTTGACGGGGTTCTGCGTGCCGCGTTCGAAAACGGGCACGTCCACGCTCTTGCCGACGACCTGCAGCTGCTGGATGGCCGCCGGGCGGTAAATATCCAGCGCCACGAGCAGCGGCTTTTTGCCCTGCTTTTTCAGCATCCGGCCGAGCTTGCCGCACATGGTGGTTTTACCGGTACCCTGCAGGCCGCAGAGCATGAAAATGGTCGGCGGCGCGGGGCTCCATGTCAGGCGGGCGACGGCGCCGCCCATCATCTCGGTCAGCTCTTCGTTGACGATTTTGATGACCTGCTGCGACGGCGTCAGGCTTTCCAGCACGTCCAGCCCTACGCAGCGGTCGGTAACCTTCTTGACGAAATCCTTCGCCACCAGGAAGTTGACGTCCGCCTCCAGCAGCGCCATGCGCACTTCGCGCATCGCCACCTTCACGTCCGCCTCGCTCAGCTTCCCGCGGCCGGACAGCTTTTTCAGCGCGTTCTGCAGTTTCTCTGTAAGCCCTTCAAACGCCATCCTCCGCTTCCTCCTCGCGCAGTAAATCTTGTGTCAGCCGTTTGGCCGCCGGTATATCTTCGGCGCAAAGCGCCCTGTCAATTTCGCGCAGCCCTTCGCACACCCGCTGCCATCGAGCAGCCAGACCCAGCTTTTCTTCGAACGTGAAAAGCTGCTCCTCGCCCCGGCGGATCGCGTCGTGCGCCGCCTGGCGCGTCACGCCCGCCTCCTGCGCGATTTCGGAAAGCGAAAGATCGTCCTCCTCGTGCATGCGGAGCGTTTCCCGCTGGCGCTCTGTCAGCATCGGCCCGTAAAAGGAAAGGAGCAGGCTGGTTCGCACGCGCTTTTCCATTCCGGCCTCCTTACGCTTTTCAGTGTAAAAGCATTTTGCTTGACAGCGGAGCCAAGTATACCAGAAACGCGCTGCGCTGTCAAGGTTTTTCGCTTTCCAGACGGATTTTTTCCCGCGCCGTCTTGCCAAATCCGCCGCACGTGATACAATATCACCATCCTCATTTCTGAATGGAGATATTTATATGGAAAACACGTCTGCAATCAAGCGCATCGGCGTTCTGACCAGCGGCGGCGACGCGCCCGGCATGAACGCGGCCGTCCGCGCGGTCGTCCGCGCCGGCATTTATTACGGTCTGGAAGTTTACGGCATTAAAAACGGCTATACCGGCCTGCTTGCCGGCGAAATCGAGCCGATGACGCTCCGCTCGGTCTCCGAAATTCTCTCCCGCGGCGGCACGGTGCTGCATACCTCGCGCTGCCCGGAATTCCGTACTCCTGAAGGGCGCGAACGCGCCGCAGCGATCGCCCGCGTATTCAAGCTCGACGCGATCATCATCATCGGCGGCGACGGCTCGTTCGCCGGCGCGAAGCTGCTCAGCGAGCTGGGCGTGCCGGTTATCGGCATCCCCGCCACCATCGACAACGACATCGGCTGCACCGAATACACCATCGGCTTCGATACCGCGCTCAACACCGTCAAGGACGCGATCGACAAGATCAAGGACACGACCTACTCGCACGAGCGCTGCAGCATCATTCAGGTCATGGGCCGGCAGGCCGGTTATATCGCGCTCAACGCGGCCATCGCCAACGGCGCGGAAATCTGCCTCATTCCTGAAAAGCCCTACGACGTGAACACGGACGTTATCCAGCCGATTCTCGCCGGCCGCAGCCGCGGCAAGACGCACTTCATCATCGTCGTGGCCGAAGGCGCCTGCTCCTGCGAGGATCTCGCCGCGCAGATCAAGCAGACCATCGGCGTAACGCCCGCCGTCTCCATCCTCGGCTATATCCAGCGCGGCGGCAGTCCCACCGTGCGCGACCGCGTTATCGCCGCGCAGATGAGCGTCCATGCCGTCGAGTGCCTTGTCAAGGGCGAAATCAACCGCATCATCGCCTACAAGGGCGACCGCGTCGTCTCCGTTGATCTCGAAGAAGCAATGACCCAAACCAAGTCCATCGACCCGCACACGCTGCTCACAAGCGAAATCCTGTCGCTGTAAGAGAGGACGGGAAAACGAAAGAACGAAAGAACGTCGAGGGGAACCCTTCTTTCAGGAGAAAGAAGGGTTCCCCTCGAGCTCCCCTCCGAAGAAAGCCGCTTACGGTTTTCTGAGAAAAAGTGGCTTTCTTGGAGGTGGGGGTGCAGGGGGAGGGACCTTCTTTCTCCAGAAAGAAGGTCCCTCCCCCTGCAAAAAACCCCGTTCCCCCAACGTTATTCAATATTGTTCTCCAGCGGCAGCCAGGCGCGGAAGGTGAGCTGGTTGCCGTTGTCGTCCGTGCCGTGCAGGACGCAGCCGATGGCGTATTCGAAGTCCGTCGCGGTTTTGCCCATGTAAATCTGCCGCGTCTGGTACGGGCCGATATAGGTCGAGCCTGTGCTGGCGGCGAACATTTCAGCGCCGAGCGGCTGCGTATGATAGGGCTGCCGGGTGCCGAAATAAATGAAATTCGCGCTTTCGAATGTAAAGCCGACGCCGTTCTGTTCGCGGAAATACAGGTGGAAAATCCAGTCCGGTTTCGCGTCCTGCGCGCGCTGCCAGGCGGCGATAGGCGTTTCATGCGTGTACATCAGGATATTCGCCTGACCGGGAACGACGGGCGTTTCCTCCTGGAACCATGCGGGGTCGTACGTTTCCTGCTTCGGCGCGGCAAGCCGCACGATGGTAAACACGCCGCAGGCGAGGATTACGCACAGGCACAGCGCGAGGAAGGCGATCTGCTTTCGTTTCGCCTTCCCGCCGCGCGCCGCCGGTTCATCCGGTTTCTGTTCAGGCGCGGTCTCCGCGGGTGCGGCGGGCGTTTCCGCCGCGGGCGCTTCGCCCAGCAGCGCCGAAAGATTCGTATTCAGGCATTCCGCCACAAGCCGGAGGGTTTCGATATCCGGCTCGGTCTTATCGTTTTCCCACAATGAAACGCTCTGGCGCGAAACGTGTACGGCGTTGGCGAGCGCTTCCTGCGTCAGCCCCGCAGCCTTGCGCGCGCTTTTAATTCTCTGTCCCAGCGTTTCCGTCATTGCGCTTTTTCCTGCGAGAGGGACATATACGTCCAGAATTCCAGATCGTTGCCGTTCGCGTCCGTGCCGTATACGAGATAGCCCATGCCGGTCAGATCCTGCACGGGGCACTGGCTGCCGTGCGTGAACGTTTCGCCCGGCTGCAGCGTCAGATCGCGCAGCTCCTTCCAGTAAAGCATCTGCTCGGCAAGGAAAACGTTGCGGTAGACGATCTCTTCGCCGCGGAACATGATGCTGAGCATGCCCTTAACGGTAAACGGCACGTCGCTGGTGTTTTTGAAGTCCGCGTCCATTTCCCAGCCGTCCGCGTTATAGCGCTCGAAATAGACGGGCGTTACAACCTCCGCAAGCGGCGTCGCGGTCAGAAAGGCCTTGCCCTCCTCGGGCGTCTGCTCCGCCTGGAAATCGGCGGGCACGTATACCTTTTCTTCTTCCTGCGAAAGGGGAATATAGCCATGGAAAACAAGCCGGTTTCCATTCTCGTCCACGCCTTCGACGGCGATGCCGTAGCCGATTGACGAATCTACCGGGATAAACGTTCCCATCGTATTGGGCTTCTGCGGCAGGAGCAGCCGCTCATAACTGATTTCATCCGCCATATCGGTGCGCACCCAGCGGACGGAGCCGTCGGCGTTAAAGATCACGGCCGTCCATTTTTCGGGCGTGAAGCTGAACCCGTTCTGCTCCTGATAGACAAATTGCGCGTCCCAGCCGCACTGCGGACCTTTCTTTGCGCGGTAGCAGACCTTCGCTTCCGTCTCCGTCGGGATAAATTTCACATAGGCCTTGCCGGGCACGTTTTCGTCCGCCCCCTGATACCATTCCAGAGAGGTGGAGATGGGCGTTACGTTTCTCTGCGTCGTCTGCGCGGCGGCGGCATGAGCGGCGTGGTTTTTTACCGTATTCTTTTCCATCAGCGGCGTGCAAAGCACGACGGCCACCGAAAGCGCCGCGCACGCGGCCGCGACGGGGAGCCAGCGGCTCAGGCGGCGGGCGGGAGCATGCGGCTTTTTCTCCTCCGCCGAAATATCGAGCAGCCCGCACAGCCGGCGCGCGGTTTCTTCGCTCGGGATCACACGGCCGTTTTCCCAATGGGATACCATCTGGCGGGATACGTGCATCCGCTGCGCAAGCTCGGCCTGCGTCATCTGACGCGCTTTGCGCGCCTGAGAGAGTCGTTCGGAAAAGTTCTGCACAGGTTTCATCCTCCGTTCTTCATGTGTTATTATTATATCGTAATTTCACCCATACAGCAATCAGAAATATGGTCGATTTGCGGTATATCTTTCGGTATGCCGCCACAACAAAAAATGCGCGGGAAACGTCTCCGTCTCCCGCGCATGAAATTTTCTGCCGGCTCAGTACGCCTTGGCGAAGTACATCAGCTTCGTCGCGCGCTTGCCGCACACGCAGCAGGTATCGCCGCAGGGCGTCTGGTCAAAGGGCATATTGCGCGTGGTCGCGTTGATGTCGGCCTTGAGCTTTTCCTCGCAGGCGGTGTCGCCGCACCACATGCCCTTGGCAAAGCCGCCTTCCACGGCCGCCTTCAGCTCTTCGTAGTTGTGCACCTCGGTGGTGTGCTCGTCGCGGAAATCGCGCGCCTGTTCGAACATCGTCTTCTGGATGTTGGCGAGCAGATCGCTGATTTCGCTCTCGAGGCCTTCCATCGGCAGGGCGAACTTTTCGAACGTATCGCGGCGTGCGACCATGACCTGGTTGTTTTCCAGATCGCGCGGGCCGACCTCGAGGCGCACCGGCACGCCCTTCATTTCCCATTCGTTGAACTTCCAGCCGGGGCTGACTGTGTCGCGGTCGTCGAACTTGACGCGGACGCCCGCGGCGGTCAGGCGGTCGGCGATGACCTTCGCGCCCTCGAGCACGCCCGGCTTATGCGCCGCGATGGGCAGCACGACAACCTGAATCGGAGCCACCTGCGGGGGCAGGCGCAGGCCGCGGTCGTCGCCGTGCGTCATGATGATCGCGCCGATGAGGCGGGTCGAAACGCCCCAGCTCGTCTCCTGCGCGTATTCCAGCTTGCCCTCTTTGCTGAGGAACTGGATGCCGTACGCCTCGGCAAAATTGGTGCCGAAGAAGTGGCTGGTGCCGGCCTGCAGCGCCTTGCCGTCGTGCATCATGGCTTCCATGCTGTAGGTCGCCTGCGCGCCGGCGAACTTTTCCTTCTCGCTCTTGCGGCCGCAATAGACCGGCAGCGCCAGCACGTCCTCCGCGACCTCGCGGTAAACTTCCAGCATCTGCATCGTTTCCTGCTCGGCTTCCTCGGCCGTGGCGTGGATGGTGTGGCCCTCCTGCCAGAGGAACTCGCTCGTGCGCAGGAAGGGGCGGGTGCTCTTTTCCCAGCGCATGACAGAGCACCACTGGTTATATTTCAGCGGCAGATCGCGCCAGCTCTGCACCCACTTGGCGTACATCGTGCAGAAGATGGTTTCGCTCGTAGGACGAACGGCGAGCCGTTCCTGCAGCTGCTCGGTACCGCCCTGGGTAACCCAGGCGACCTCCGGCGCGAAGCCTTCGACATGCTCGGCTTCCTTCAAAAGCAGGCTCTCGGGGATGAGCATGGGCATGTAGCAGTTTTCATGGCCGGTGGCCTTGAAGCGCTTGTCCATTTCCGCCTGAATGCGTTCCCAGATGCCGTAGCCGTAGGGCTTGATGATCATACAGCCGCGCACAGGCGCGTAATCGCACAGCCCGGTCTGCAGGATCACGTCGGTATACCACTGCGAGAAATCCTCGCTGCGGGGCGTGATGTGCTGGACGAATTCCTGTTCGTTTTTCTTCGCCATGGTTTTTGCCTCCCGTAAATCGGTAAAAAAATACGCCGCGCCCCACTGCCGGGACGAAGGCGCGCTTCGCGGTACCACCCTGCTTGACGCGCGTGCGCGCGTCCGCTCTTGAGCTCTCTATCGGAAGCAACCCGCGTCATGACCATGGCAGGCCGGCAGCGGCGGCGCCCACGCGTACTTGCACCAGACGTACGCTCTCTGCGGAGGGCTGGCAGAACCGCTTTCCTGCCCATGACAAGGGAGTATTATAGCGGAAAACCGCAAAAAAGTAAAGCCCCCGCTCGGAGGGCTTTCATATGATTTTCCGGGCAGAGCCCGGCCAAATTGCTCATCCGTTCCAGGTTTCGTCGGCGATCGCGCCGCCGAGGCAGACCTCGCCGTCGTAGAGCACGACGCTCTGCCCGGGCGTAACGGCGCGCTGCGGCTCACAGGCCGTCACGAGCAGCTCGCCGCCGTCGCCGACCTCCACGTGCACGTGCTGATCGGGCTGACGGTAGCGGTACTTGGCCGTACAGTCGAACGACGCGGCGGGAGCGCGCCCCGCGATCCACGTCGCCTGCGAGGCGCGGCAATGCGTCGTGTACAGCCTCGGCGAATCCTCTCCCTGCGCTACGACGAGCCGGTTATTTTCAAGATCCTTCTCGATTACGAACCAGCGCCCGCCGTCGCCGCCCTTCTGGCCGCCGATGCCCAACCCGCGCCGCTGGCCGAGCGTGTAGTACATCAGCCCGTCGTGGCGGCCGATCGTCTCGCCCGCTTCCGTAACCATCGGCCCCGGCTGCGCAGGCAGGAAGCCCTGCAGGAAGGGCTTGAAATCGCGCTCGCCGATAAAGCAGACGCCGGTCGAATCGCGCTTTTTCGCGACGGGCAGCCCGGCCTCCTCCGCCAGCGCGCGCACCTCGCCCTTCGTCAGCCCGCCGACGGGGAAAACGGCCCTGCGAAGCGGCGGCTGCGTGAGCATATAAAGGAAATAGCTCTGATCCTTGTTCGCGTCCACGCCGCGCAGAAGCTTCACGCCGTCCGCTTCCTCGCGCAGGCGGCAAAAGTGCCCCGTCGCAAGGCGCTCCGCGCCCAATTTCATCGCGAAATCGAGAAACGCCTTGAACTTGATTTCCCGGTTGCAAAGCACGTCCGGGTTCGGCGTGCGGCCCTTGCGGTACTCGTCAAGGAAAAGGGAAAACACCCGCTCGCGGTATTCCTTCGCAAAGTTGACGGAATAATACGGGATATCGATTTTCTCGCAGCATTCCTGCACGTCCTGCCAGTCGGCCGTGGCCGTGCAGACGCCCTCGTCGTCCTTTTCCTCCCAGTTTTTCATGAACACGCCGATCACGTCGTGCCCGGCGCGCTTCAAAAGCAGCGCGCTCACCGCCGAGTCCACGCCGCCGGACATTCCCACCACAATGCGCATTTCGTTACCTCCCGGAAAGCAGCCTGTCGATGTGCGCGCACGCCTCGCGCGTCACGGTTTCGATATCGTGGCTCGCGTCGATGCGCTTGATGCGCTGCGGGTTCGTTTCGGCGAGCAGGTCGTATCCGTCGCGCACACGCATGAAGAACGCCTCGCCCGCGCGTTCGAGCCGGTCGAGCTTCGTAGCCGCGTTGCGGCGCAGAAAAGCCGTGCGCGGATCGAGCGCGAAGAGCAGCGTCAGATCGGGCATCGTGCCGTCGACGGCGGGCGCGTTCAGCTGCGCGATCGTCTCCATACCCAGCTCGCGCCCCGCGCCCTGATAGGCGATGGACGAATCAACAAACCGGTCGCACAGGACGACCTGACCGCGCTCGAGCGCCGGGCGGATAACCTTGCGCACATGCTCGCAGCGCGAGGCGGCATAGAGCAGCGCCTCGGTTTCGCCGCACATCGTCTTTTCCGGATCGAGAATCAGCGCGCGGATATCCTCGCTGATGGGCGTGCCGCCGGGCTCGCGCGTATGCACCACTTCATAGCCCATGCGGCGGATATGCTCGGTGATGGCGTTAATCTGCGTAGTCTTGCCGCAGCCGTCCAGCCCCTCGATAGACAGGAAAAAACCGCGCGGCGCGGGCGTTTCCCCGCCGAGGAGAATCCGGGCGGCGTCCCGCGGCGTTTCGGCCACTGCGTCCGCGCCGTGCGCGGTCAGTTCCTCCGCCGTGCCGAAGCCCCATGCCGCGCCGATCGCGTCGATTCCCAGCGCCTTGGCCGATTCCATGTCGTACAGCCGGTCGCCTACCATCGCGGCGCGCGTATATCGCGCCGGAAGCGCCTGGCGGATCATGATTTCCTTGCTCGTGTTCGCGTCGATCGTCGTCTTGCCGATCACGCGGTCGAAAAAGCGCGAGAGGCCGAAGCGCTCCAGCAGCCGCGTCACAAGCGCCTGCGGCTTCGCGCTGGCCACCGCCACAAACGCGCCCTGCGCGCGCAGCTGGCGCAGCAGCTGCGGCACGCCCGTATAGACGCGCGTGTTAAAGAGCATTTCGCCGTTATAAACCTCGCGGAAAAGCTCGTAGAAGCGGACGGCCTGTTCCTCCGTCAACCCCAGATAGCGCTGAGCGGAATCGAGAATGGGCGGTCCGATGAACCTGCGCGCAAGCGCGTCGTCCACGGGCGCGCAGCCCATCTGCCTGGCCGCATACTGCAGCGCCTGATGGATGCCCGGCATCGTATCGGCAATCGTGCCGTCAAAATCAAACAGAATCGCGTCGTATCGCATGTTATTCCTCTTTTCCGGACGTTTCGGCCGTCGTCAGACTGCCTGAACGTTTCTGATCCCACAGACCGTACTGCGCCGTGTTCTGCAGCGCCGAAAGCAGCCGCTCGCGCACGAACGGGTAGCGCTTCGTAAGCTCGGTGAGCAGATCCTTCATATCCTGCCGGGCGGTGTGGCCGTTGGCGGGGCAGGGGCTTTTCACGATCGGCAGCCGCTGCACGCGCGCCTCGTGGATGATATCCTTTTCCGGCACGTAAATCATCGGCCGGATGACCGTGATGCCGCTGCGCGACAGGCACGTGACCGGATGGAACGTATGCAGGCGGCCCTCGAAGAACAGGCTCATCAGCAGCGTTTCAATCGCGTCGTCGCGATGGTGGCCGAGCGCCAGCTTGTTGCAGCCATGCCCCGCCGCCAGCTCGTTGAGCGCGCCGCGGCGCATTTTCGCGCAGAGCGCGCAGGGATTCTTCTCCTGCCGCTCTTCAAAGACGATCTTGCCGATATCCGTTTTTTTGATCGTCAGCGGCACGCCGATCTCTTCGCACATTTTTTCAACGCCCGTCGTATCGAACGGCTCGAGGCCCATCGTGAGCATCAGCCCCTCGAGCTTGAAATCCTTATGCGAAAAGAGCCGGTAGAGCGAGAGCGCCTTCAAAAGCAGCAGGCTGTCCTTCCCGCCCGAAACGCCGACGGCCACGCGATCGCCGGGCTCGAACATATCGAAATCGTCATCCGCGCGGCGGATGCACCCAAGCACTTTTTTCATATAGCCTCCGTAAAGGGTTTTTCCATAGCGAATCATACCACGGAAAAACCGCGCGTACAATACCCGCGCGGGGACTTTGTTGACGCTCTGCTGGCAAATCCGCCGTTCGTTGAGCGGCGGATTTGCCCCAAACGGCTTTCTTCGAAGAGGGGGTTCGGGGGAGAAACCTTCTTTCTCCAGAAAGAAGGTTTCTCCCCCGAAAAAAACATACCCTTCAGAACACAATCGGTTCGTCGTTTTCCCATTGCGCGGTGAAAACGGCGCCTTCCAGTTGCCAGCCGAGGAACGTGTATCCCGGCCGTGCAGGATCGGGCAGGGTGATTTCGCCTTCCGCGGCGCGGGAATAGCAAACGCCGCTGTCGGAATAATCCCAGGACCAGTTCGCGTCGATCTCGTCCGGGAACGTACCGCCCGCAGGGTTGGCCGTAAAGCGCGTGCCGGGCGAAAAGGTCTCGGTCGCCGTTTCGCCGGAAGAAGCGCGATAAACGATCGTCGCGGCAGGGGCGGCGGTTTCAGCGGCGGAAGATTCCGCCGTTTCGTCGGCGGTCTGCGGGGCGGCCGTTTCCTCAAGCGGCGCAGCCGCCGTCAGAGCATTCGCCGCTGCAAGCCCGGAAAGGCTGATGTAGCCGTAAATTGCTTCGGAATCAGGCGCATAGCTTCTGCGCGCGACGGCCCGGGAGGCGTTGCCCTCGATCGTGCCGATTTCGTCCGCGGCGACGGTTTCCACGATGCCCATGTGCGAGGCGCGCTTTTCGCCCGCTTCGCGCAGGAAAACGAGATCGCCCGGCTGCGGGGCGTAGCCCGCCGGTTCCTCAAACTCGCCGCGTTCGCGCGCGATGCTCACCCATTCCGGGCAGCTCGCATCCCACGGGCAGACGGATTCCGGGACGCCCGCATAGTGCAGGCAGAAGCCGACGAACACGGCGCACCACTCTGCATACGGCGCGCTGCACCATGCGCCGTAGCGCGTGAAGCCCTGCTTTTTGCCTGCGGAATCGACGATGAAATCCTTGCCGCTTTCCTCATAGCCAAGCTGCGTGCGTGCGATGGCGAGCAGATCCTCCGTCCAGCTGCCAGTGAGGACGACGTCCTGCATCGTCTTCTCCCAGTGTTCGCGCGATTCGGAATCCTTCTGGCGCGCGGCGATGGTAAAGCTGCGCGAAATGCCGCCGCCCTCCTCCGCCGTGAGCGATATTTTGACCTGATACACGCCCAGCGCGTTCGGCGTAAAGCCGACCCAGCTCGATTCGTTTTCCCATAGCTCGAGCGAGTCCGAATCGACGACCGCGCCGCCGGAGGTGACGGTCAGCTTGACCGTATAGGGCGGAATGCCGCCGCTGGCCTTGACGGGAAACTTGACGGCCTGCCCGACGAGTACGGATGTGGCCGAGGCGGAAATGCTGGCCTTCAGCGGATCGGGGTGCCATTCCTCCTCGACGTAGCCGTCGTCATAAAAATCGTCGAAATCCTCCGCCTGCGCCGGGAGGGCGAAGAGCAGACAGAGTGCGAGCAGCGCGGCGAAAGAGCGGAAAAACGTTTTTTTCAGCATGGCGTTCTCTCCTTATCGCTTTCATTATAGCTGCAAAAAAACGGATATGCAACAGCCAAAGCGCGTTGCCGCCGGAAATGGGGTATGATAGAATAAGGGCGAAAAAACTGCTTGGGAGGAACAAACATTGACGGATGAAGAGATTCTGCTGCGCAGGATGCACGGCCAGTTTCTGCTTGCGCCCGGCGGCGTGCGGAAAGTCGCGCGCGGGCTGTGCGGGCTGCAGGCGCAGTTTTTTTCGAACGCGCTGCACGCGCTTCGCATCCGCTGCGGCCATGAGGTAGCGCAGAGCGAGCTTGCGCCGCTTTGCAAAACCTGGACGATTCGCGGCGCGCTTCACCTGATCGACCGGGACGATCTTCCGCTTTTCCTGCACGAGGGGCGGGAACGCTTTTTGCGTCCGTGCGACACGATGGAGGACGACGACGCGTTTACGGCCGAGCGGAAACGGCTTTTCGCCGGGGTGATTCTTGAGCGCGTTGGGCAGGGAATTTCCCAGCGCGAAGCGCTGAAGGAAGCGTGCGCAGCCGCCGGGATGACCGAGGCGGAAGCGGGCAGCGCCTTTAACGCCTGGGGCGGGTTGATTCGCGCGCTGTGCGAGGAGGGAAAGCTGTGTCACCTGCCCGCGCAGAAAAAGGCGTTTGCGGTATGCGCGCCGATGGAGCCGATGGCCCGCAGCGAGGCGCGGACGGAGCTTCTCCGCCGGTACTGGACGCACTACGGCCCGGCGACCGTGCGGGACGCGGCGGCGTTTTTTGCCGCGCGCCAGCGCGATATCCGCGAAACGCTGGAAACGCTGCCCGTGCGGCGCGCCGAGAGCAGGGGCGAGACGTTTTACTGGCTTGAAAACGGATTTGACGGCGCGTGGGAAGCGCCGCGCTGCGTTTTCCTCGCCGGGTTCGATCCGCTGCTGATGGGCTATCGCAAGGAGCGCAGCCTGACGCTTGCGCCGGAGAATCTCCGCGCCATTTACAGCCTTGCGGGAATCGTCTCGCCCGCGCTGCTGCTGGACGGCCGCGTCGTGGGGCGCTGGAAGCGCGAAGGGAAAAAGGCGAGAGCGACGTTTTTCGCAGCGCCGGACGCATCCGCGCGCCGCGCGGTTGAAGAGGCCGCCGCCGCGCTCGGCTTCAAGGAAATAACAATCGACTAGCGGTATATGCACGCCGCCCTTTTGCAAAGCATAGCCTTGCAGCAAAGGCTGAATTGGAAAGGGGCGCGGCCCGTGATTGTGTGCAAATTTGGCGGGACGTCGCTGTGCGACGCCGCCCGTTTTTTTCGCGTCGTTGAGATTTTGAAAAAGGACGCGCGACGGCGCGTGGTCGTGCCGAGCGCGCCGGGAAAGCGGTTTGCCGCCGATACGAAGGTGACGGATCTGCTGCTCGCGTGCCATGCGGAGGGCGCTTCGTTTGCGCCCGTGCGCGAGCGGATGCGCGAGATCGCGGCGGGAATCGGGTTCCCGCGGCTGCTCGACGATGCGCTCGAGGAGACGCAGGCGCGGCTTGCGCAGGAAAGCCGCGATTGGACGCTCAGCCGCGGCGAGTATTTGAGCGGGCTGCTGCTTGCGGCGCTGCTCGGCTGGAAATTTCTGGACGCGGCGGAGGGCGTTTTCTTCGGCGCGGACGGCCGCTGCGACATGCGCGCCACGCGCGCGGCGCTCTGCGCGGCGACGCCGCGGCAGGGCGGGGTTGTGCTGCCGGGGTTTTACGGCGTGACGGCGGAAGGCGAAATCCGCACCTTCCCGCGCGGCGGGTCGGATATTACCGGCGCAATCGCGGCGGCGGCGCTGGATGCGGAGCTTTACGAAAACTGGACCGACGTGCCCGGCGTACACGCGGCCGATCCGCGCGTCGTGCCGCAGGCGCGCGTAGCGGCGAGCCTCGATTATCGTCAGCTGCGCGAGTTGTCGGCCATGGGCGCGACTGTCCTGCAGGAGGAGGCGGTGTTCCCCGTGCGCGAGGCGGGGATTCCCATCGCGATCCGCTCGACGCTCGAGCCGGAAAAGCCGGGCACGCTCATTCAGCCGGTGCAGGAAGCGGCGCGAGGGCCGGCCGGCGTCGCGGGGCGCAAAGGGTTTATCCCGGTGACGATTGAAAAGACGCTCCTGCGCGCCGACGCCGCGTTTGCGCGCAAGGCGCTGGAGGTGATGGAGCGATTCGAAACGCCCGTCGAGCGGACGATCGGCGGCGTGGATTCGCTTTGCATACTCGCGCCGCGGACGGCGCTGGAAGGGAAGGAGCAGGCCGTCATTCGCGCGCTGCTGGACGCGCTTGAGGCGGATAGCGTTGCTGTCGGCGCGCCGCTGGCGCTTGTGGCCGTGGTGGGAGAGATGCGGGAAAGCGAAAGCTTCGCGCGTGTGTTCGCCGCGCTTGCGCGGCAGGGAGTTCCCGTACGGCTGATTGAACGCGCGCCCGGCGGGAGAACGCTGCTCTTCGGCGTGGACGACGCGGATTTCGAACTGGCTGTGCGCGCGGCGTATCGCGGCGTGTTTGAGGATTGACGATCTTCCGCCCTTTCTGCTACACTGAGGCTTATCAAAAGAAAAGGGCGGGACGCGCTATGGAGTGGAAAATTGACATGGGGAGCTGGAGCCGGCGGGAAATTTATTCTTTTTTCAGCGGCGTTTCCAACCCGTTTTACGCCGTTACATTTCGGCAGGACGTGACGAAGCTGCATGAATATGCGAAGCGAAACAGGCTTTCGTTTTATTATTCGCTGATCTGGTTGTGCACGCAGGCGATCAATGAAACGGACGCATTCCGCTATACGATTCGCGGCGGGGAGGTTTACAGGCTTGACGGCCGCGCGCCGAGCTTTACCGACATGAAAAAGGGCGGCGATTGTTTTTACATCGTGACGATGCCGTGCGAAGGCACGCTTGCGGAATTCAACGCGGCGGCGAAGGCGCGCAGCGCGGCGTAGATCGCGTTTCTCGAACAGGACGCGGAAACGGACGCGCTGATCTACTTCTCCTGTCTGCCGTGGATGGACGTTACGTCCGTGACGAACGTGCGGAATTTTGCGGCGCAGGGCGCCGCGGAGGATTCTGTGCCGCATATCGCGTGGGGCAGGTATGTCCGCAACGGCGAACGGCTGGAACTGGGGATATCCGTTGAAGTGAATCACCGCCTGATTGACGGCGTGCACATCGGCAGGTTTGCTGAAAAGCTGACCGAACGAATCAACGGGCTGGAATGACAAAGCCTCCGCAGGAACGCCTGCGGAGACTTTTGCTATTTTTCAATCCAGTAGCGCTGAACGGGCACGCCGTCCTCGAGAATCTCGTTTTCGAGTACGCCGCCGTTTTTGACGATGGTTCTGGCGGAAGCGGCGTTATCGCGGTTGCAGCACATCAGCACCCTTTTAATGCCCAGCCGGCTGCATTCCTCGAGCGCGAGGGCGATCATCTTCGTGCCGAACCCTTTCCCGCGTTCGCTGGGACGGATTCCGTCCCCGATATGTCCGCCGCTGAGAAGCAGCGAATCGTTTAACCGGTGCCGGAGGTTCACCGCGCCGATAAAGCGGTTTCTGTCCGTGTCCAGACAGAAAAAGGAGGAGTCCGGAACGAGTGTTCCGGACGGCTCGCGAACCTCCAGACCGGCGAGATAGCGGTCAAAGTCGCGATAGTCGCACTTGCGAATGGACCAGGGGATGATCTCTTCGCCTGACGCGGTCCATTCGTCCATCATTTCGTTCAGCAGCGGGCGATATTTCGGCTCAAGCCTGACAAGTTTCAACATGGCCTTTGCTCCGTCAGCATTTTCTGTATTCGCCCTGGGAAAACACGCGCTTGAAGCCGAGCGACGAATACAGGTGATTCGATATGGGATTTTTCCGGTCGACGTTCAGCGTCGCGATCTTGCCGGAGGCAAGAATTTCATTTTTCAGCGAGTTGACGACCTTGCGGGCGTATCCTCTGCCGCGATACGCGTTGGGCGTGTAGACGTATCCGATCCGCATGTCCGCGTCCGTGCCGGGCGACAGGCTTGCCATGCTGGCGATATGTCCGTTTTCGCGGATCAGACGGAAAGCGCTGAGCGACTTTTTCAGCCGCTCGCGGCTGATTGAATCCAGCAGCCCGCAATCGACGACGAAGCGCTTTGCGCATTCGAAGATTTCGTCGAGATCGTCTTCCGTGGCGCGAACTACGTCGGGCGAGGAAGGCTCGGTTTCCTGCGTCGCTTCCATGAAATCCATCGCGAGCGCTTCTTCATAGCGGACGGCGCAGCGCGCCTGAAGAAGACCTGCCAGCGTATCGCCGAGGTGCGATTCGCACAGGTAATTCTTCAGCTCGTATCCGCCTGATAGGATGAAATCCAGCAGCTCCGGCGCGCATTGCGCGTCGCCGAACCACAGCAGATTGTACGGCTCGACCTTCAGCGCGAGCAGCGTTTTTTCGTCCTGCTCGCATCGCAGCGCGTAGTTAACCTCGTCGGCCGCGACAAGCAGGGGAAAATCCAGCTTGAAAAAGACGGAGAGGTAAGGATTCGTTTCCAGAAAAGCGCGGTTCGCGGCCCAGAAATCTGCGCCCGTCGCATAGGATGTGATCATTGCGTTTTCTCCGCTTACGCGTCGAGCTTTTCAACCTGCGCGTCGGCGGCGTTCTTGCGGACGGACTCGACGCCGTTCAGGCAGGAGGCCTTCGCCGTATAGCCTTCCGAGGCGGCGATGATTTCGCCGTTGCGCGCTTTCAGGCGGAAGCGGAACTCGCCGGCCTTATCGGTATAAACTTCGAACTTGGGGTTCGCCGCCGCGGCGGGCGCGGCTACGGTCTGATCTTCGAGATTGGCGATCGGCGCGTTCTTGCGGACGGATTCGATTCCGCTCATGCACGCGGCTTCAGAGGTGTATACCTCGCTCGTGGCGATGATTTCGCCGTTACCGGCCTTGAGGTTGAACATGAATCCCGTTTTGACGGTTTTGACAACAAACTTACCCATAATTGCGCTCCTTTTCGTTTGGTGGTTTCTGCCCTTTATTTTACAGTTTTTTTCCTTTCGTGTAAAGAAAAAAGAACGCGGCCGCATGTTTTCGGCCGCGTTCGGGATGCGTTATTCCTTGTCCTTATCCCTGTCTTTTTCCTTTTCCTTGTCCGCCGTCTCTTCCGGCGGATTTTTCTTGACCAGCACGCGCTCCACGCGCAGGCCGTCCATCTTGAGCACCGTAACGGTCAGATCTTCGAAGGTGAAGCTGTCGCCCTCCTTTGGAAAGCCGCCGAACATCTCCAGCGTCCAGCCGCCGACGGTTTCGCTCTCGCAATCGAAGGTTTCTTCGTTGCGGCCGATCAGCTCGAGAAAATCTGCGATGGTCATATCGCCGTCCAGCTCGTATTCGCCTTCGGCCTTTTCCACCACTTCTTCTTCGACCACGTCGTTTTCATCCCAGATATCGCCGACGATCTGCTCGAGCACGTCTTCCATTGAGATGACGCCCAGCGTGCCGCCGTATTCGTCCGTTACGATGGCCAGATGCTTCTTCGCGCGCTTCAAATCTTCCAGCACGCGGGGGAGCTTGATGGTCTTGTAAACGTAGAACGGCTCGATGAGGTGCTTGCGGATATCCGGATGCGGATCTTCCGTCATTGCCTTGAGGAAACGGTTGAGGTAGAGGAAACCCAGCACGTTGTCGAGACTGCCTTCATAGACCGGCAGACGGGAATAGGTGCTGTTTTCAATCGTTTTGAGAATATCTTCCCATTCGTCCTCGATGTTGATCGCCACGACGTCCACGCGCGCGGTCATTGCTTCGCTCGCGCTGATATCCTTGAAATCGAGCGCGGCCTGCAAAAGCTCCGAACGGTCTTCGTCGATGACGTCCTCGTCCTCGGCGGTTTCGATGATGGACTGCAGCTCTTCTACGGCGGCTTCGCTGCTGTCGTCCTGCGTGCCGCGAAGCGGCGCCGTAATCAGCCGGATCAGCGTAACGACCACCCAGATTACGGGCGTGAGAACGATCGAGAGGAAGCGGATGATACCGGAAAACTTGAGCGCAAGGTTCGTCGCGTTTTTCTTGGCGACAATTTTCGGCATCGTTTCGCCGAAGATGATGACCAGAATCGTGATGAGGATCGTGGCCAGCCAGGTCCATTTGTCGCTGCCCGTCAGCAGCAGCACGAGCACCGACGCAAGCGAGCTCATGCCGATATTGACCAGGTTGTTGCCGATGAGAATCGCCGAAAGCGAATTATCGAAATGGTCGAGAATATACAGCGCCATCTTTGCCGCGCGAGAACCGTCCTCCGCGGCGGATTCAAGCCGCATGCGGTTGGCGGAGGAGAAGCTCATCTCCGACGCGGAGAAGAACGCGGAGAACATGATCAGCACCACGATACACGCAAAATACAGCGGGATGCTCACGCCTCATCGCCTCCCTTCGTTTCTTCCGGCTTGGCCGTCGGATGGCAGACGAGTTTTAATATGCGATGCTGACGCATCTTGGATACGGTAACATCCAGCCCGTCGTAGGCGAACTGGTCGCGCTCGCTGGGGATGTGGTCGAACTGCTCGTAAGCCCACTCGCCCATCAGCTTGTGCTCGATATTCTCGTCGTCGTCCGGGATTTCCAGATCGAGCTTGTCGAATACTTCGCCGACGGTCAGATCGGCGTCTACTTCGTAGCGGCCGCCGCCCAGCGGCACGAAGCTCTCTTCAACCACGTCGTCTTCATCCCAGATTTCGCCCACGAGCTCTTCGACGATATCCTCGACCGTTACTAGGCCGAGCGTGCCGCCGTAGTTATCGGTGACGATGGCGATATTCTGCTTGCGCTCGCTCATCACGGGCAGAAGCTCGTTGATTTTCGTGCTCTGATGCACGAAGTACGCCTCGTCCAGCAGCGCGCGCAGGTCGGTCTTTTCGCTGTCGTGCAGCCAGGCCTTGATGTATTTGCGAATCTGCAGCACGCCGACGATATGGTCGACGTTGTCCTCATAGACCGGCAGGCGGCTGTGATTCTGCTTTTTAATAAAATCGATCACGCGCGCCGCGTCCCAGGAAACGTCGATGGCAGCCATGTCCACGCGCGAGGTGAGCACGGTTTCAACCGTCAGTTCGGAAAACTCCAGCGCCGAGCTCATCAGTTCGCCCTGGTCGGTGGCGAGGGTGCCCTCGTCCGTCATGTCCTCGATGATGTCGTACAGCTCGTCTTCGGTTACGGAGACTTCGTTTTCGCCGTGGAAATGCTTCGCGGCCGCGTTGCCGATGGCGGTAAGCAGCTTCGAAACCGGCCCGAAAACGGTCATAAAAAAGCACAGCAAACCGGCCGTCTGCAGGGCGAGCGGCTCGCTGTATTTCTTTGCGATGCTTTTGGGCAGCATTTCACCGAGAAAAAACACGCAGATCGTCGTCACGATCGTACCGATTGCGACAAGGGAAAGACCCCACGTGCGCGTTACGATAATCGTCGTGAGAGAACCGACGGAAATATGGGCGATGTTGGTGCCGATGAGGATCGTGGAAATGGCGCGATCAAAGTTGTCGAGTATGTAAAGGGCCTTTTTTGCTTTCGCCTCGCCGCGCTCCTGCCGAACTTTCAGCTTCGTGCGGGAGACAGAGGCGAAGGCCGTTTCCGCCACGGCGAAATACGCCGCAAACGCGAGAAAGACGAAAACGAAGAGAAGCATTAATCGACTGCCTGCGTCCATTATGGACTTTCACACTCCTAATAAGAGGCTTTCGCCAATAATATGTTTCTACAGTATAACATGATGCCGGTATGTTGTCAAGGAAAGCGAAAGCCCCGCGCGCTTTGCTCTGAAAACGCGCGGGGCGGGAAATCCGCGTTTATTCCTTTTCCGCGATTTTGCGCGCGACGTAAACGCCGCTGGCGGAAGCGTGCGAGAGCGAATGCGTGATGCCGCTGCCGTCGCCGATGATGTACAGACCGGGATGGTCGGTTTCAAGGTTTTCGTTGACGGCCACTTCCATGTTGTAGAACTTTACTTCCACGCCGTAAAGAAGCGTATCGTCGTTGGCCGTGCCGGGGGCGATGCGGTCGAGGGCGTAGATCATTTCGATGATGCCGTCGAGGATACGCTTGGGCAGCACCAGGCTCAGATCGCCCGGCGTAGCCGCCAGCGTGGGCATGACGAGACCTTCCTCGATGCGCTTGGTGTTGCTGCGCCGGCCGCGCACGAGATCGCCGAAGCGCTGCACGATTACGCCGCCGCCGAGCATGTTCGAAAGCCGCGCGATGCTCTCGCCGTAGCCGTTGGAATCCTTAAACGGCTCGGAGAAATGCTTGCTGACGAGCAGCGCGAAGTTCGTGTTTTCGGTCTGCTTGGATTTGTCCTCGTAGCTGTGGCCGTTGACGGTGACGATGCCGTTGGTGTTTTCGTTGACGACGATGCCGTAGGGGTTCATGCAGAACGTGCGGACGTTGTCCTCGAATTTTTCGGTGCGGTAGACGATTTTGCTTTCATAAAGCTCGTCCGTCAGGTGCGAGAAGACGACGGCGGGCAGCTCCACGCGCACACCGATATCCACGCGGTTCGATTTCGTGCCGATATTCAGCTCGCGGCATACCGTTTCCATCCACTTGCTGCCGCTGCGGCCAACGGATACGACGCACTCCTTGCAGTCGTATTCGCCTTTTTCGCAGACGATGCGATAGCCGCTCTTGATCACGCGGATGCCGGAAACGGGCGTGTCAAAGTAGAAATCCACCTTGTCGCGCAGAAAATCGTAGAGGTTCTGCAGGACGACGTAGTTGATATCCGTGCCGAGATGGCGCACGGACGCGTCCAGCAGGTTCAGCTTGTTCTGAATGCAGATCTTTTTGAACTGCGTGCCCGCGGTGCTGTACAGCTTCGTGCCCGCGCCGCCGTGTTCGAGGTTGATCTCGTCCACGTAATGCATCAGGTCGAGCGCCTGCTTTTTGCCGACGTATTCGTACAGCGTGCCGCCGAACGCGTTGGTGATATTATATTTGCCATCGGAAAACGCGCCCGCGCCGCCGAAACCGCTCATAATCGAGCAGCTCTTGCATTTGATGCAGGTCTTGATCTTGTCCCCGTCGATGGGGCAGTGCCGCTTTTCAAGCGAATGACCGGCTTCAAAGACGGCGACTTTCAGCCCTTCGCGGCGCTTGATCAGTTCATAGGCGGTGTAAATTCCTCCG
The DNA here is from genome assembly GCA_934615235.1 of uncultured Clostridia bacterium. GTDB lineage: Bacteria > Bacillota > Clostridia > Christensenellales > Aristaeellaceae > Aphodomonas. The sequence goes on along the minus strand of CAKTTL010000017.1, from coordinate 8,686 downwards.
GGGCCCGCGCCCACAATGATGACGTCATATTTCATCCTAACGAATCCCTTTCCGTTCAGATTGCGCTAAGTATTGTATCATAAACTTCGAAGTTTGCAAGGGGTGGGATTTTTTTCGGCGCAGGCGCCGAAACGGGAACGCGTCCGCGTCAGTCCGCGAAGACGATGTGGCTGCCCTGTCCTTCGGGCTCGAAGGGAACCTCGCGGTAATCCTTCAGCGCCGCGCGCACCGCCGGCTGGTTTTCTTTTCTTGCATATACGAGCAGGAAGCCGCCTCCGCCCGCGCCGAGAATCTTGCCGCCCAGCGCGCCCGCGCTTCGCGCGGCCGAATACATTTCGTCGATCATCGGCGTGGAAACGCCGGGGGCGAACTGCTTTTTGCGCTGCCAGGCGCGGTCGAGCATGCGGCCGATTTCGTCCGGCTCGCCGGCGCACAGCGCGTCCCAGCCTTCGTCCACCATGCGGCCGACCTCGTCCAGCATCGCCATTTTTTCGCCGATCGTCCGCTGCTGCTCGGAGAGAATCTGCCGGCTGTCGCGTGTGAGGCCGGTGAAAAAGAGCAGGACGTTGCCCCAGAGCGCAGCGAGCGTTTCTCTGCTCGCGAGCACCGGCTCGACCGTCACGCGGCCGCCGCGATGAAACCGGTAGCGGTTGAACCCGCCGCACGCCGTCGCAAACTGATCCTGGATGCCGATGCGCTGGCCGAGCAGGTCGATTTCGATATGCGCGGCCTCGCGGGCCAGCTGGTCGGGACGGACGTACTCGCCTTTGTAGGCGTGCAGCGCGTTGAGAACGCCGACGGCCAGCGCGCTCGAGGAAGCCAGGCCGATGCCCGCCGTGCTCAGCGGGATATCCGCCTGATAGACGATCTCGATCGATCGGGTGACGCCGGTCATCTTCAGCGCTTCGCGGATGATGTTGTGCTTGACCTCTTCCACCGTGTCCACCAGCTCGTTTCCGGCGTAGCAGAGACGAATCTTGTCGTCGAATTTTTTGTTGACGGTGATATATACGTGCATGTTCAGCGCCGTGCTCAGCACGCCGCCGAAGCCGCGCGAGGTGTTGTCGTAATAATCCTGGAAATCGGTTCCGCCGCCGAAGAAGGAGCAGCGCAGCGGCGTCTTTGAAATGATCATGCCTTCGTTTCCTCCAGATATTCCTCGACCGCTTTGAGAAGCGGGCGTTCCTCCGTAACCTGTTCGCAGCGGCAGCCGGCGGCCGCGCCGGCCTGCATATCCCGCTCGTCGTCGCCGAAAACGACGGCGCGCGTCAGGTCGCACGACCATTCGCGCTGCGCCTGGTAAAGCAGACCCGGTTTCGGCTTGCGGCAGAAGCAGCCGTCGTCCCAGTTGTGCAGGCAGCAGTAGATCCCGTCGATATCCGCTCCCGCCTCGCGCAGCTCGCGGCGCATTTTTTCGTGAATCGCGTTCAAATCGTCAAGCGTCATCGCGCCGCGGGCGACGCCCGGCTGGTTGGTAAACAGCAGCACCGTATAGCCCGCGTCTTTCAAAAGCTTTACGGCCTCCCGCGCGCCGGGCAGCCAGACGAATTCCTCCGGCCTGGTCACGTATCGCGCTTTGGGCGCGCGAACGTTCAGCGTCCCGTCCCTGTCGAGAAAGGCGAATTTGCGCGGCGAGAAAAACTGCCGCGTCAGCTCGATCCGCTCCCACGAGCCGACGGAGTAATACCGGTGCTCCGTCACCGTCGCGTAGAGTTTTCCCTCGGCCGCCAGCTGCGGGTAGACGAGCTTTTCGAAGTTTTCGTTTTCGTCGGGCATCCGGTCGATCACCTCGCGCCTTGCAAGCGCGTAGCCGATCTCCACGCCGGAAAGCCCGGGCGTTTGCCGCTTTTTATCATATGCCTCCACGCGCCCGTCCGGGGCGAGAAGCAGGTTTGATCGGGTGTATCCGTCGCGGTTGGCGTAGGCCGTGAAGCGCAGCAGCGCGCCGCTTTCGCGATATTCCCGCGCAAGGCGCGGAAAATCGATCGGGCAGTAGTTGTCGCAATACATAAGAAGAAATTCTTCGTCCATTTTCGGACGCGCCGCGCGCAGGCGCAGGCCGGTTTCGTATTCGACCGGCGTCACGTCGTATTCGATCTGTACGCCCAGGCGCGAGCCGTCGCCGAAGAAATCGATAATTTTCTCCGGCAGGTAACCCAGCAGCAGCAGTACCCGTTCGACGCCGAACGAGCGAACCTGCTCGATCAGATATTGCAGGAACGGTTTTCCCTCGAAGGGGTACATGGGCTTGGGGTTCGTATCCGTAAACGGGCGCAGGCGCGTGCCGTATCCTCCGGCGAGGATGACCGCCTGCTCGATTCTGTTTTTCATGCGCGCAGCTCCAGGTGTGTTTTTTCCTTTGATTTATACTACAGGCGGACAAAAAATCCCTGCATACGACAAAATATGGACTGTACAAACCGGGAAAAAGCATTACAATAATTCCGTCGCAAGAAATTTATACTGATACGGGAGGAAACGCGCAATGACCTACATTCCCGCGGAAAACCGATACGCCGCCATGCAGTATCGCCGCTGCGGCGCGAGCGGCGTATTGCTGCCCGCCATTTCGCTTGGCCTGTGGCACAATTTCGGCGATATTACGCCCTTCGGCGTGCAGCAGAGCCTGCTGCGCACCGCGTTCGACAACGGGATCACGCACTTTGACCTGGCCAACAACTACGGCCCGCCTTACGGCGAGGCGGAGCGCAACTTCGGCGTTCATATGGATCGCGACTGGCATACGCATCGCGACGAGCTGTTCATTTCCACTAAGGCGGGCTATGACATGTGGCCCGGCCCGTATGGGAATTTCGGCAGCCGAAAGTATCTTGTTTCCAGCATTGACCAGTCGCTTAAACGGATGCATCTGGATTATGTGGATGTATTCTATCATCACCGGCCCGATCCGGGTACGCCCATCGAGGAAACCATGGGCGCGCTCGACCAGATCGTGCGCAGCGGCAAAGCGTTGTACGTCGGCATTTCCAACTACCGCCCCGAGCAGGCGAAGCGCGCGATCGACACCCTGCGCCAGCTGGGCACGCCCTGCCTGATCGAACAGCCGAATTATTCCCTGCTTGACCGGTGGATTGAGCGCGGGCTGACGGACGTGCTTCGCACGGAGAACGTGGGCTGCATCGTTTTCGCGCCCCTGCAGAACGGACTGCTGACCGGCAAGTATCTCGGCGGCATTCCCGCTGATTCGCGCGCCGCGCACGACCCGCGCTATTTGAAGCCTTCTTCCATCACGCCGGAGAAGCTTGCGAAAATCGCCGCCCTCAACGAGATTGCGCTCGCCCGCGGCCAGAAGCTTTCGCAGATGGCGCTTGCCTGGGTTTTGCGCGACCCGGTTGTTACTTCCGCGCTCATCGGCGCAAGCCGCCCGGAGCAGATCGTCGAAAACGTACAGGCGCTCGCCTCGGTCCCCTTCACGCAGGAGGAGCTGGCGAAGATCGACGAGATTGTGGGGAAATGAAATGAACGGAGTTTTCGGGGGGAACCTCTTCTTTCTGGGGAAAGAAGAGGTTCCCCCCGAACCCCCTTCCAGAAGAAAGCCGCATTTCGCCGTCCGCCCCTCGAAGGGAGGGGCGGGCGGCGGGGGACGGGGGAAGAAACGGTGGGAGAAGAAACGACGGGGAAAATGACGGGAATTTTAACGAAAATCAATACCATTTATTAGCCGATAAAAATGTTGTAAATTGTTACAAATGTGTTATACTAATAGGGTGTGTATAGAACGTGAAAGAGAGAAGGCGGCGAAATGGAATACGCGTTGGCGGTATTGGGTTTCGCAGCGTTTCTCTGTCACGATTTTCAGTCCGTTGGCGGGCTGAAATGGCGCGGATTCCGGTTCGGCTTTGCGGCGGGCACGGCGCTTTGGGCGGCGGATTTCGTCTGGCTGATCGCGGCGTGCGCGCGTTTTACCGTGCCTGCGCGGTTAATTCCCTGGAGCGCTGCGGCGCTTGTTTCGCTGGCGGCGGAGCTTTACGCGCTTTTTTTCGCGCTGCCGTTTGAAAAAACGTATCTGCGTCCCGACGGGACGCGGCGCGTTTGCCGGGACGGGCTGTACGGCCTGTGCCGCCATCCGGGGTTCTGGCCGTTCGCGGCGTTTTGCGGGTGCCTCGCGCTGGCGATGCCCTGCGGGCGGATGCTGGCGGGCGCGGCGCTGCTGACGGCGTTGGATCTGGCGTATATCGCGCTGCAGGACGCGGTGATTTTTCCGCGCACTTTTACGGATTATTCCGATTATAAAACGGGCGTGCCGTTCCTTTTCCCGGATGCGGCGGCCTGGCGGCGTTTTTTTGCAAGCATGAAGCGGAGGGGAAGGGCATGAAGCTCGACGCGAAGCTGCGCGAAGGCGACAGCGGGACGATGTGGCGCGAATACCTGGGGTTTATGGATTTGAGCGTGGACGGGTATATGGACATTCAAAACCGCCTGATGCTCGAACAGCTGAAGGGTTGGTGCGCAAGCGGGCTGGGCAGGCAGATTCTCGGCGGCGCGGCCGCGCCCGAAACCGTCGAAGAATTTCGGCGCGTCGTGCCGCTGACGACGTACGAGGACTATGCCGAAACGCTTTTGCAAAAGCGGGACGATTTGCTGCCCGAACCGGCCGTCATCTGGATCAAGACCACGTGGGAGGGCGGCAAGCACCCGATCAAGGTCGCGCCCTACACGCAGGGCATGCTCGACACCTACCGCATCAACATGGGCGCGTGCCTGATGATGTTCGGCGCGACGGGCAAGGGCAAATATACCGTCGGCAAGCGCGTGCTTTCGGGCTTCGCGCCGTTGCCGTACGCCACGGGACTGATGGGCCTGATGCTGCGGCAGGAGACGGACATGCGGTTCCTTCCGCCCTATGAAATCGGCAGGGATCTTTCTTTCTCGCAGCAGACGAAGCTGGGCTTCAAAATGGCGATGAGCGAGGGGATGGATTATCTTTTCAGCATGGGCTCGGTGGCGTACTGCATCAGCCGTATGCTGACGGATCCGGACAAAAAGCATCGCAAGGGCAAGCTTTCGCCGCGGGTGATCTGGCGGTATCTGCGGGCCAGGGCGCGCTGCGCGCGGGAAAACCGCGCCATGCTGCCCAAGGACCTGTTCGATCTGACGGGGCTCGTCTGCGCGGGCACGGATAACGCCTGCTACAAGGACGACCTCGAGGAAATGTGGGGCGTGCGGCCGCTGGAGCTGTTCGCCGGGACGGAGCCGACGCTGATCGGCGTGGAAACCTGGAACAAAAACGGCCTGTATTTCTTTCCAGACCCGTGCTTTTACGAGTTTCTCCCGCTGGAGGAGGCGGCGAAGCTGAAACAGGACCCGGAGCACAGACCGGTGACGGTGCTCATGGACGGCGTGACGCCGGGCGAAAAATACGAGCTGATCATCTCCGTTTTGAAGGGCGGCGCGTTCGCGCGCTATCGCACGGGGGACGTGTACTGCTGCGAGGGCGTCGGTTCGCGCGACGATCAGACGCGCCTGCCGCGCTTCCGCTACATCGACCGTATGCCCGACGTAATCGACATCGCGGGCTTTACGCGCATCACGCGCGATTCCATCGCCAGCGTGATCGACATGTCCGGCCTGCCCATCGACGGCTGGTTCGCCGCCAAGGAACACGACGAGGCGGGGCATCCGTTCCTGCATCTTTACGTGGAAATGCGGCGCGGGCGCGCGGTCAACTACGCGCTTTCCAGCGAAATCCTCAAGGAGCATCTGGGGATTTACTTCAAATACCTCGACAGCGATTATAAGGATCTGAAAAAGCTGCTGAATATGGATCCTCTTGAGGTGACGATTCTCACCTCGGGCGCGTTCGAACGGTTCGAGCAGGTGCGCGGCCGTCAGATTGCGCCGATCAACCCGCCCGCGCAGGATATTGTCGATCTGCTCGCCTTCCAGGGCGGGGCGAAGCCCCCCGAAAAATTCTATACGGCAGGGGGCGACGATTGATGGGAAGCTTTATTTATATTCCCGTAAGCGCCCTGATGTGCAGCCTGTTCCTGTTCATTACCTTTGTCGTGGCGCGCAAGAACCGGATCATCAACGCTTTTCTGCTTGTCCTGACGGCGCTGATCGTCTGGACGGGCTGTTCGTCGTTCATGCGCATGCAGCTGTGGCCGTCGGTGAAGCTGTGGTATGACCTGTCGCTGCTGGGCATGTGGATGTTCCCGTGCGCGCTGCAATACGTCGTGCGCGCGTTTATGGGCAAGCGCTATCAGCCGGTCGACTGGGCCGTGCTGGTGCTGGTGCTGGCTGTTAACGTTTATAATATGATCACGCAGCGCCTGCTGGCCGCGCCCGTTCCGGTGGAACAGGCGGGCGGGGTGGCGTTTGTTTACAATTTTACCGGCAGGGTCTGCTATCTGTACGCGATGGGCGTGCTGGCGTACGTGCTTGTGCTCTGGACGATTCTCGGCTACAGCCGCAAGGAGCCGATGGTCGCGCGGCAGTTCCGCCCGTGCCTGCTGGGCATGGGGCTTGTGTTGGCCGGGCATTTTCTCATCGCGATTCCCGCATTCGCGACCATTCCGCTGGATATGCTCGCCGGGGTGCTCAACGCGATCTGCCTGTTCTATATGCTCTATCAGCGCCGGCTTTTCCGCCTGACGCTGCTCGCCTCGCGCCGCAGCTGCTATATCGTTTCCAGCGTGTTTACGTTTATTGTTTTCGGATATCTTCTCGAGCCGATGCAGAGGGCGGTTTCGGATAAGCTCTCCGGCTTTGCGGGCTCGGGCGTGCTAGTGATTGCCGTTTGCTATGCGATTTCGACGATGCTCGTCTGCTCGCTGATGAAGCGGGTGATCGATCAGATTTTTGTGCGCGAGGAAAAATCGCAGGCACGGCTGCTGGAGGAGTTCAGTCTGGACGTCTCCAAGAGCCTGCGCGTGGAAGAGATTCTCGAACGGCTTATCGGCGTGGTGCAGGAAGGGCTGAGCGTGCGGCGCATGTCGGTTTGCATGCGGGACGCGGACGGCTGTTACCGCATCGCGCGCGGCAGCAACCCGCTGGAGCGGTCGGAAGTTATTTTCTCGCGGGACAACCCGATTATCGAGTATCTGCGCACGGCGGACGGCTGCCTGATGATTCAGGATATGCACATGGTGCCGGGATACCGTTCGCTGTGGGAGAATGAGAAAAAGCTTCTGCAGCAGATGGGCGTGAAGTGCTTCGCGCCGCTGCGCGACGGGGACGAGCTGGTCGGCGTGGCGCTGCTGTCGGAGAAGGATAAATCCAAACGCTATACATACGCCGATGAAAGCTTTCTCTCGAGCGTGCGCTCCGTCGCCTCGATCGCGCTGAAAAACGCGTATCTTTATGAAAAGGCGTACCGCGACGCGCGGACGGATGACCTGACGGGGCTGCTCAACCGCAAATACTTCTACGAAACGCTGAAAGAACAGTTTGCCAAATGGAAGGACACCTGCATTTCGCTGATGATCCTCAACATCGACGATTTCAAGCTTTTCAACCAGCTTTACGGCAATCACAACGGCGATATCGCCCTGAAGGCGATTGCGGGCGTCATCAGCGGCAGCGTGGGGGAAAGCGGCGTCGCCGCCCGCTACAGCGGGAAGGAATTCGCGGTGCTACTGCCGGGCGTGGACGTTGTGACCGCGCGCCGCATGGCGGCGAATATTCGCGAGCGCGTCGCCGGAATGAACCGCGGCGGCGAATACTCGTTCAAGGCGCTGACGCTGAGTGTGGGCATCTGCGCCGCGCCCTATGGCGCGGTAACCTTCAAGCAGCTTATTGATAACGCTGAGCAGGCGGTTTATCAGGTCAAGCGCGCCGGCAAAAACAACGTGATGATCTTCGCCGCCGCCAGCGAGGAGCCGCTGCCCGGCGCGCCTGGCGCGCAGAAGAACCTGCAGGAGGTGTATTCCGAATACGCCTCCACCATTTACGCCCTTACCGCCGCCATCGACGCGAAGGATCATTACACCTTCAAGCATTCCAAGAACGTCGCCTATTACGCGACGAAGCTGGCCGCCGCCGTCGGGCTGGATGAGAACAGCGTGGAAATCATCAACGAAGCGGCGCTTCTGCACGACGTGGGCAAAATCGGCGTGCCGGAGGCGATCCTCAACAAGCAGGGGCCGCTGACCGCGTCCGAATATGAGGAAATGAAAAAACACGTCGACCATTCCGTCGGCATCATCCGCTATCTGCCCTCGCTCGATTTCGTCATCCCGGCCGTCATCGGCCACCACGAGCGGTTCGACGGCACGGGCTATCCGCGCCGCGTGGCGGGGGAGGATATTCCGCTCTCAGCGCGCATCCTCTGCGTGGCCGACTCGTTCGACGCGATGACGTCCGACCGCGTGTACAAAAAGGCGTACTCCGTCGAGCACGCGCTTTCGATGATGGAAAAGCAGGCGGGCCGGCAGTTCGACCCGCGGCTGGTAACGGTGTTCGTGGACCTGGTGCGAAAGGGAGAGATCGTGCTGCAGAACGCGTAATCAGCATATCGGATAGAAACCATGCGAAACCGAATACAGGACGGAGGCGAAGGGCGCTCCGTCCTGTTTGTTTATTGCAAAAAGAGAAGCTTAGGGGGTATCTGAAATTTTTTTTGAGACTCCATCACGGCGTCTTTTCCGCCATTTCGGCGTCGGAAAGCTTGGGGCAATCCCGCACAATATCGCGCAAAGGCTGACGGACGCCTTTACGCCGTCTG
>CAKTTL010000016.1 GCA_934615235.1 uncultured Clostridia bacterium | reverse complement strand
GTGTGGCAATTCTTAGCGGCTTCTTCCAGGCCCAGCTCCTTGAGCACTTCGGTATCCCACACGAAGTACTGCGTGATGGAGGAATCCTTGTAGGTGGGCACGCCGTAGATGCGGCCGTTCACGCGGCAGGCGTCCCAGTAGCCGGCGGGGATCAGGTCCAGCAGGCCCTGAGCGTTGTCCGCGAGCAGGTCGGTGATGTCCAGATAGGCGCCGATGGCAACATCCGCACGCAGGTTGCCCGCGTCGCCGAAGATGATGTCATAGGGTTCGTTGGAGTTGATGATGACGCTGCGGCGGCTGCCCCAGTCGCCCCAGCCGATGCACTCGACTTCAAGCCTGGCGCCGATTTTTTCTTCGATGTAGGGGTTGAGCTTTTCGATCCAGGCGTCGTAGTTGTCCGGCTGGCCGTTGCCCAGGGTGATCATCTTGAGGGTCGGCACTTCGTCGGCAGCGGCGAAGCTGGCCATGCACAGAACCATGCACAGCGCGAGGATGAGGGACAGGATTTTTTTCATACCGGTCGCTCCTTAAAAAATTATTTTCGTTACCCCTTCACCGCGCCGATCGTCAAACCGGAAATAAAATATTTCTGGAAGAACGGATAAGCGCAGGCGATGGGGATTACGATCACGATTGCAATGGCCATGCGCACCGATTCGCTGGGCATCTGCGCCTTGTACTGCTGCAGAGAAACGCCCGCGGTAGGGTTGTTGGCCATATATTCCAGGGACCGCATGATATTATTGAGCAGCGCCTGGAGAGAGACGAGCCTGCTGTTGCTGATATACAGCGAGGACAGGAACCAGTCGTTCCAGTATCCAAAGCAGAGGAACAGCGCGATCGTCGCGAAAAGGGGCTTCGAAATCGGCACGACGATACTCACAAACGTCCGCAGCTGCGTCGCGCCGTCAATTTTCGCGGATTCGATGATGCCGTCCGGAATGGTGCTCTTGAAAAACGTCTTGCAGATAACAATATTATAGGACGAAACCGCAAGCGGTAAAATCAGCACCCAGAGCGTGTTGCGCAGGCCGAGAATATTCGCGTTGACCACATAGCTGGCCACGAGGCCGCCCGAAAAAAGCATGGGGATAAAGATAACCCACGTGTAAAACTGCTTGAGCTTGAACTCCGGGCGGGAAAGCGAATAGCCCATCGTCGTGGTGAGCAGAATGCCCAGCGCCATGCCCAGGCAGGTTACGAGGACGGAAATCAGCAGCGCGTTAAAAATCGTCCCCCGCTCGTTCCACAGGAAAAGGTACGCCTTGTTGGAAAACTCAACTGGAAGGAAAGAATACCCCACCTGACGGATCGATTCCTCCGAGGAGATGGAAATCATGAACACGAACACGACGGGCAGGATGGCCGCCGCCGCCAGCAGCGCAAACACCAGATTGAACACAGCGTTCGTGCCGGGCTTGATCCGGTTCATCTGCAAATCGGATTTTGCTTTCATTTTCGGCTCTCCTCTCTTTAGAAAATCGCGCTGTCTTCGTCCACCTTGGAGACGATAAAGTTGGCCAGCAGGATCGTAATGCAGCAGGCCACCGACTGAAACGTCGAAACGGCCGCGGTTTTGCCAATGGGCGCGTTCCCCTGCAGCGCGGCATACACGTATGTGTCGAACGTGGAAGCCACTTTATGCAGCGAATTGGGCACGCCCTGCGTGACCTGATAAAACAGACCGAAGTCGGAAGCGAAGATGCCGCCCACCGAGAGGATGAACATCATTATGATAATCGTCTTGAGCATCGGCATCGTGACGTATTTCGCCTGCTGCCACTTGCTCGCGCCGTCAAGCATCGCGGCCTCGTAAAGCGAAGCGTCGATGCCGGTGATGCTGGCCAGATACACGACCATGCTGTAACCCGTGCCCTTCCAGACCTTGAGGATCACGAAGAAGAAGGGCCAGTACCTGGCTTCCGAATACCAGCGGTGCGGCTGTCCGCCAAAGGCCTTGACGAGCTTGTTGAGCAGACCGTAGTCGGAATTGAGAAAAGCAAAGACGAAGTAGCTCACGACGACCCACGAAAGGAAGTGCGGGAAGAACATCATCGTCTGATAGACCTTCGATTTGCGCTTGGAATACAGCTCGTTGATCATCAGCGCCAGCGTTACGGGAATGACGATGCCCAGGATGATAAAAACGATATTATAGCAAAGCGTGTTGCGCAGAAGCACGGAAAATGAGTTGTTGTTGATGAAGAACTTGAAATTCTTAAACCCGACGAACTCGCTGTGAATCAGGTTGTAAAGGAAGCTCTGTCTCGGGAAAACCTTGTACTGCTTGAAGGCAATCAGAATGCCGAACATCGGCAGATAACTGAAGAGCACATACCAGATAAACGTCGGAAAACCCAGCAGGCTGAGCTCCACGTCTTCTCTCGTCCATTTTTTCTTTTTGCGCGGCTTCGCGCTTTGCACCGCCGTAAGCTCGGCACTCCGCTTCATGGGCCTTCCTCCCTGTTAACAAAATTAACAATGTTTATCTGTATGTTATCATGCCGTGCTTCATATGTCAATAGTTACGTCGATTTTAAGTGGAATTTTTTCATTCAAATCATCTGCGCAACGCGTTTTGTTAACAATGTTAATTTCGTTGTTGACTTTTTTACTTAAAAATAGTATGCTGATAGAGACCTTTTAATTCTCGAAAAGGAGCACTCGACATGCCGAAGATCACCATGCAGGATATCGCCGACGCGCTGGGCGTTTCACGCATCACCGTCTGGAAAGCGCTGAACAATCGCCCGGGCATTTCCGACAAATTGCGCCAGCAGGTGCTGGACAAGGCGGAAGAAACCGGCTACCTGCAAACGGAACGCGTCGGCGCGCGCCCCAAATCGCAGCATACGTTTTCCGTCGTCGTCTCGCGTCCCGAATCCTCCACCTTCTGGATGCAGATCATCCACCACGTGGCCAAGGAGCTGGCGCTCGGCGGCATTAACATGATGTATACTTACATGCCGACCACGTACCGCCCGGGTTACGAGCTGCCCTCCTCGCTCGACGCGGACGCTGTAGACGGCTTCATCGTGCTGAACGTTTACGATCAGGGCCTGCTCGGCAAGCTGACGCAAAGCCCGCTACCGAAGGTCTTTCTCGATACGATCCCCGCGCTCCCCCCGAGCCGGCTTCATGGCGATCTGCTCATCATCGAGGGACGCTCGCGCGTGCGCGAAATCACGTCGCGCCTGCTGGAGCGCGGCTTGCGCCGTCTCGGTTTTATCGGCGACGTCGACTACGCGCAGACGAACATGGATCGCTACAACGGTTTTCTGGACGCGCACAGCGCGTATGGACTCAAAGCCGACCCTTCGCTTTGCATGACCGGCGCGATCGGCCTGCGCAGTCACTACGAGGAAATCAGCCGTTTCCTCGACGGCCTCTCCCCGCTGCCGGACGCGTTCGTCTGTCCGAGCGACTTCATCGCGCATTACATTCAGCGTTACCTGACCGAGCGCGGTATCGCTCCCGAAAACGCGCCCGTACTGACCGGTTTCGATAACAACGCGGAATACGCCAACGTCGCCGAACAGATTACGACCGTCGACGTAGATACGTCCGCCCTCGGAAAGCGCCTTGCGCGCCAGCTGATCTATCGCGTTGACTTCCCGCTCGCGCCGCATGAAACGACGTATTTCTCCACAAAAATCCTCTACAGGGGCGCGCTGGCGGAGCAATCCTGAACGTCGCATAAAACCGCGAGGGGGAGACGCCGCAGCGTCTCCCCCTCGTTTTTTTCATCCCATAAGTTCCGTCAATTTGAACCCCAGCCCGTCGCAGCTGACGAGCTTATACTCCACCCCGCGCAGTTTCCCGTTATACGCCGTCGCAAGTCCCGGGCCGTGCAGGTGGCCGTAGATGCACAGCGGCACCTCGTGCGCCTCGAGCAATTCCGTAAAACCGGACGGAATTTCCGCATCGCAAAACGCGGGAAAATGCAGCATCGCAAGCAGCGGCAGCTCCACTCCGCGCGCGCGCGCCTCAGCGCGCTTTTTTTCCGCGCATTCGAGCGAGAGCTGCAGCCGCGCCACTTCGCGCTGATACACGCGCAAATCGTCCGCGCTCAGCGCGGAATCCCCCGGACAAAGCCAGCCGCGCGTACCGCATAATACGGCGCGTTCGGTGACGATTGCGTCGTTCTGCAGCGCCAGCATGCCGTCCGGAAGCGCCGCGCGCACGCGCGAAATGGAGCTCCACCAGAAATCATGATTGCCGCGCAGCATCACCTTCGTCCCCGGAAGCGCCGCCACAGCGCGCAGATCGTCCATCGCCTGTGAAAGCTGCATCGCCCAGCAAAAGTCGCCCGGAAGCAGCACGAGGTCCTCCGGCGAGACGCGCGCGCGCCAGTCCTCGCTGATGCGCGCAAAATGATCGCGCCAGTGCGGCCCGAACACGTCCATCGGCTTTTGCAGCCCGCCCGACAAATGCAGATCGCTGATGGCGAAAACCTTCACTTGAACCTCTTTCCTCGCGCTTCCAGCATTTACCATGGAAATTTACTGGCAAATTTGTTGCGCAATAATTGCGAAATTATTACAATCGTGACAACTTCCGGAAATACTGGAAGCACAAAGGAGGGATACGATGAAAAAGCAACTACTCCGCGTTCTCGCGCTGACTTCGGCGCTGTTGTGTCTCGCATGTAGCGCGCTTGCAAGCGACGTACCGACCTGCCCGATGATCACCTGGGATGAATACGTTGCTTCCTCCGGCGGCTGGACGGCCGCCAGCGCATACGACGCTTCTTCCTGCGGCGCAAGCGCCGCTTCAGGCTCCGGCTCCTCCTCCGGCACATGCCAGAGCGCGGGCGGCCTGCGCTGGGATACCGGCGTGTCCTCCTGCCCGAGCGCCTCAGCCTCGCAGGGGTCTTCCTCGTGCGGCGGCTTCAGCTGGGGCCAGCCTTCGAACGCAACGTCCGGTTCATGCTCTGCGGCGCAGGGCGCCGCAAAGAATAACGCCTGCTCCGGCGGCGTTTACGCGCTTGCCAGCTGCGGCACCTGCGGCAGCACTGCCTGCGACGGAACCCGCTGCCCCAGGCAATCCTATACGCAGGATGAAAACTGCATTTTCTCCTTCGGCTCTGAAAACGACTGTCAGACTTCCGCCTGCCAGCGTCCGTCTACTGATTATACAGCACAATCCGTCTCCCCGCAAGAGAGCGCGCTGTATCAAATGATCAACGACGAGCGCGTCGCAAACGGCGTAAGCGCGCTGCCGCTGGACGCGGAGCTTTCCGCCATCGCCCGCGAAAAGAGCGAGGATATGATCGAAAACGGTTACTTCGCGCACGAATCCCCGACCTACGGCCATGCGTCCGAAATGCTGGACGAGTTCGGCTATTCGTATACGTCCGTCGGCGAAAACATCGCCCGCAACGGCAGCGTTGAAAAGGCGCACGCCGCGCTGATGAGCTCGCAGAGCCATGTGCGCAATATTCTCGGCTCGCAGTGGAAAGCCGTGGGCGTGGGCGTCGCAAACGACGCGAACGGCTACCCGTACGTGACGGAACTGTTCGTCCGCTAACCCCATACGGCTTTCTCGGAAGGGAGCGCGAGGGGAGGACTCTTTCTCCCGAAAGAGTCCTCCCCTCGCCTTTTTTACGTCCCCTCACACCAGCATCGGCTGCGTCTGCACACCTGCCAGCGCGGCGCACGCGCATTCGGGGATTTTATCAAAGTGCGCAACCAGCGAGCGGGGCTTCCCGTCCGGCGCGTCCTGCCCGTACGGTACGAAATAATAGTGTCTCGCCGCGCTGAGCGCGCCGATATTCTTGGCCGCGGCGGCAAGCGCATCGTTCGTGGAAACGGCAATCAAAATCGGCCGCTCATTGCGCAGGTGCGATTTGGCCGCAAGCGTCACCGGGGTATCGGCGATGCCGGCCGCAAGCTTCGCCAGCGTGTTGCCGGTGCAGGGCGCGATCACAAGCAGATCGAGCGCCTTCTTCGGCCCGAACGGCTCGACGGCTTCGAGCGTGTGCAGCGGCTCCTCTCCCGTAATTTCGCGCAGGCGCGCGCGCACCTGTTCAGCCTTGAAAAAACGCGTATCCAGCGCCCAGGCGTTGAACGACAGCACGGGAATCACCCGCGCGCCCGCCCGCACGAGCGCTTCCGCCTGCGGGAACACGCGCGCGAATGTACAGAAGGAACCGGTCAGCGCAAAGCCGATCGTTTTTCCGGAAAGATTCATGGTTTCACGCTCCATCCATTGTTCGTTCAATCAGGGAAAGCATCGCCGCGGCGGCGCTTTTCGGCGCCATGCGCCCGGGGAGCCCCCCCTCGATCCACGCCGTTGCGCCCAGCCTCTTCGCGGCCTCAAAATCGATTCCGTACGGCGCGCTGGCAAGCTCCATCGCAAAAGCGCCGGGCGCGCAGCGGGAAAGCAGCGCTTCCCCCGCCACGCCGGCAGGCACGGTATTGAAAACAAACCGCCACTGCCCCGCGTGTTCGCCCGCGATCGGCTCCGCGTCCATGCCGTCCGCGCGGGCGGTTGCGCGCGCCGCCGCACTGCGCGCCAATACCGTTACCTTTGCGCCGACGCCACGCAGGCGCAGCGCAAGCGCCCGCCCGATGCGTCCGTAGCCGACGACCGCGCACGGCGCACCGAAAAGGCATTCCCGCGCGCGGGCCGTCATAGCGCAAAGCGCGCATTCCGCCGTAATCGCGGCGTTCTCCATCGTAAACGCCTCGTCCCTGGAGGGATCGATGCGGATGCAGCCCTTTTGCGTAAGTATCGCCTCGAGCGCGTGGCCGGGCTTCGCCGCAAACACACGCGCGCCCCGCGCGGCATGGGCCATCGCCGCGTCCATCGGGATCGCTTCGCCCGCGCAGGGCGCGCGGCCGTCCTTCTCCGCAACGGGATAAGGCAGCGCCGCCGCGTCGTATGCGCCGCCGGGCGGCAGGTCGCTTTCGCCGTGTCCGATCAGCGCGACGTCGTGGCCGTGCGCGCGCGCCAGCTCCGCAAGGCACAGGTTTCGGACGTCCCCGCCTATGATGATAAGCCGCATATTCCGCATCGCCTCCCGAAACCAGCGTATGCGGCGCATCTCCGCCAGGTTCAGCTCAAAACGTGCCAGATCAGGTTGATCCCGGCGCACAGCGCCGCGCCGACGCCCGTACATATCAGCACGCTCACGCCCACCCATTTCCAGCCGCCGGTTTCCCGCCGGATCGTCAGGCACGTCGTCGAGCACGGCCAATGGAACAGGCAGAAAATCATCGCGCACAGCGCGGTCTTTGCCGTCCAGCCGCAGGAAAGCAGCGTCTTCCGCAGCGCTTCCATGCCCGGCAGCGCCGCTGAAACGCCCGCGCCGCCATACGCGCTCAGCGCGACGGAGAGCGTCATCTCGTTCGCCGGGAATGAAAACAGAAACGCCGCAAGCAGTCCGCCGTCCATGCCAAGCGCGCGGCCGGCAGGATCGAGCGCCCGCGCAATGTGCGCAAGCAGACTCGCCCCGCCCGGCGCAAACCACGTCAGCGCCCATAAAACCGCGCCTGCCGGAGCGGCGACGGCAACCGCGCGCGCCAGCACGAACAGCGTCCGATCCAGCAGCGAACGCGCCAGCACCTTGCCCACGCGCGGCATCCGATACGGCGGCAGTTCCAGCGCAAAGGACGAAGGTTCTCCGCGCAGCAGCGTCGCCGCCAGCAGCTTCGACGCGCCGAGCGTCACCCCGAGCGAGAGAACCAGCAGCGCCGTCAGCATCCACGCCGAAACAGCCGTTCCGCCCGCGCCCGCAAACAGCAGCGACGAGAGCAGGATCAGCGTCGGGAAGCGTCCGTTGCACGGCGTAAGCGCGTTGGTTACAATGGCGATAAGCTTTTCGCGCGGCGAATCGATAATCCGGCAGCCCGTCACGCCTACGGCGTTGCAGCCGAGCCCCATGCACATCGTCAGCCCCTGTTTGCCGCACGCGCCGCAGCAGCGGAAACAGCGATCCAGGTTAAACGCCACGCGCGGCAGAAAGCCCGCTTCCTCAAGCAGCGAAAAAAGCGGAAAGAAAATCGCCATCGGCGGCAGCATCACAGCGACGACCCATGCCGTCGTCCCGAATACGCCGTCCACGAGCAGGCCGCGCAGCCATCGCGGCGCGCGCAGCGCGTATGCGGCCGCGTTCAGTCCGCGTTCTATCCGCGCAAACGCTGCCGTCAGCCACGCCGACGGCGCGTTCGCCCCGCGCAGCGTCAAATAAAACACGCAGGCCAGCAGCAGCGCCGTCACCGGCCATGCGAACCATTTGTTCGTCAGCGCCCGATCCAGCCGCAGCTGACGGCGCGGCGGGCCGTCCGGCGCGCTTACCACGCCGCTGCAAATCCGCTCCGCCGCGGCGAACAGGCTTTCGACAATCTGATCCTTCATCATCCCCCGCTCGCATCTTGCCCCGGAAAGCGCCTGCGCGGCCAGCGCCGCAAGGTCAATGTGAAGCGCTTCACGCAGCGTTTTCAAAAAATCCGCATCGCCTTCCAACAGCCGCAGCGCCAGATACCGCGCCGGCGGATCAGCGGCGCACAGCGCCGGTTCAATCGCCCGCTCCGCCAGCGCCAGTTCGCGCTCGATCGTATCCGGATACGTCACGCGGCATGGTTCCGGCGCGGGAACCGTCCCGTCCGCCGCGCGGATGGCGGCCCGCGTCAAAGCGCGCAGCCCTTCGCCGTCGCGCGCGCTGCAGCCGATCACCGGCACGCCCAGCCGCCTGGAAAGCAGTTCCAAATCAACGCGCAGCCCTCTGCGCCGCGCCTCGTCCATCAGGTTTACGCAGACGACGGCGCGCTTTTTTGCTTCCAGCACCTGCAGCGCGAGGTTCAGGTTCCGCTCCAGGCAGTTCGCGTCGCACACGATGACGACGGCGTCCACGCCGCCGAACACAAGCGCGTCGCGCGCCACGGTTTCCTCGCTCGAATGCGGCAGAAGCGAATAGCACCCGGGCAGGTCGATCCACGTCGTTTCCACGCCGAACGCGCGCGACGTTCCGCGCGCCGTCTCAACCGTCTTGCCCGGCCAGTTGCCGGTATGCTGGCGCAGCCCCGTGAGCGCATTAAAAACAGTGCTTTTGCCTACGTTCGGGTTTCCCGCCAGCGCAATCGTCAGTTTACGCAAAAAAACACCTCCCGGTTTTCTTCCAGTCCAATCAGCCTATGACCGGAAGAAAAGGGAGGTGAAAACGCCGCCTGTTATCTCTTTTTGTCCCTGTAAAGATTCGCATCCGCCATTGCCAGCAGCTTTGCAACGTCCATTGTGACGGGGTTATAGCGCGCATAGCCGACGCTGACGGTAATCCGGTATTCATCGTCCCGGTTTCTGTCCGCCAGTTCCTCGCGAATCCGGTTTATCAGCGTCGTTACGTTCTTTTCAGTTTCCGTTTCGTACAGTACGACAAATTCGTCGCCGCCTATCCGAACGGGCGACGCGCCCGCTTCGCGGCAGGCGGCCTTCATCGCCTGCGCAGTTTTCACAAGCGCCCTGTCGCCTTCGGCGTGGCCGAAATGATCGTTGATTTTCTTGAAATCGTCGATATCCATCATCAGCAGGTACAGCGTCTCCTGCTGCCGTCCCTGCCGGATGCGCATCGTTTTTTCATCCAGCCGGTTCATCATCCAGTAGCGGTTTCCCAGCTGCGTGAGATAATCGCGGGTGATGTATTTATCCTCCATATTGATAAAGATCATCACCGCCGAAATCGTCATCCCTGCGCACAGCAGCGGCGTTCCCGGAAAGACCGCCTGCAGGCCGCCGCTGATCAGCGGAAAAATGGCGAAGGACGCGATCGTATAATCGTTCTCGCGTTCGCCGTAGGTCTGCGCGCGTTTTCCTGCGATCAGCGCCCGCACGGAAACGCCGATAATATAGCTGAACGAAACGAGCGGCTGCAGAAAATACAGCGGACCGCGCTGAAAACAGTGCGACGCGTCCACGTAGAAAAGCGCGTGCGTCCTGAAAGACGTAACCGCCAGAAGCGTCACGGCCAGCGCCGGCAGAAAGCAGAAAAAGCGCAGCCATTTGTTTCCCTGCTTTTCCGGACGCAGATACGAATTTGCATACCGCAGCCACAGATACGGGCAGATCGCCGACATGGAATAAAACAGGCCCGTAAAAATATAGTTGGCGGCGCTTGTCCCTGCAAGCGTCTTCCCATCCACAAACGCCCAGAGCAGATCCGAAGCATAGAGAATGACGCTCGCAATATGAACGTTAAAGAGCAGGCGCTGCTGGTTTGAACGATCGCGGTGCAAAATCTTGGCGGCAAGAATTACCGTAATGATAATCCCCACCCCGTTCATTTCCGCGTACATCAGCTTCTCCATGCGTCCGCCCACTCCATGCCTTTTTTCTTTTTCTGCCCCTTGCCCTTATCCGCGCGCCAGTTCCGCCGCCGCGTCCTGCAGTTCGCGGCATTCGTCCTGCGCTTCCTGCTCCGTTTTGCCCGTTCCGAAGGCGTAAAACTTGATCTTCGGCTCCGTTCCCGAAGGCCGGACGATCAGCTTTCCGCCGCCTTCAAGCCGCAGCTCGAATACGTCCGCCTTCGGCAGCCCGTCCACGCCCGCGGCATAATCCACCGTTTCGCGCACGCAGCGCCCCGCGAGCTTCTGCGGCGGGTTCCGTCGGAAGCTTTCCATCAGCGCGGCCATTTTTTCCATGCCGTCCACGCCTTCAAACGCAAAGCTGGAAAGGCCGTTCGCATAGCAGCCGTATTCTTCGTAAAGCCGGTTCAGCGCATCGAGCAGCGTCATGCCCCGCTGCGCGTACCACGCGGCCGCCTCGCACACGAGCAGCGTCGCGTTCACCGCGTCCTTATCGCGCACATGCGCGCCGGAAAGATAGCCGTAGCTCTCTTCAAAACCGAAAATAAACCGCTCGGCATGGCCCCCGGCTTCCAGAAGGCCGATCTGTTCACCGATGAACTTGAAGCCCGTCAGCGTCCGCCGCAGCTCCACGCCGTATTTTTTCGCAACGGCCGTCGCCATGTCGGTGGAAACGATCGTCGTCACCGCAACGGGCTTTTCAGGCATGGTTCCGTTTTCCCGCCGCATGCGGCAGATAAAATCAAGCAGGATCACGCCCATCTCATTGCCGCTGATCAGCCGGTAGCCGCCCTTTCCGTCCGGCACGGCCGTGCCGCAGCGGTCGCAGTCCGGGTCGGTTCCCACGAGCAGATCGGGATGCTCCGCCTCGCACGCCTTCAGCCCCAGTTCCATCGCCTCGCGGATTTCCGGGTTCGGATACGGGCAGGTCGGGAATCTGCCGTCCGGGTGCTCCTGCTCGGGCACGACCGTCACATGCGTTACGCCCATGCGCTCCAGCAGCATTTTCACGCACTCCAGACCGGTGCCGTTGAGCGGCGTATAGACGAGTTTTAAGTCGGCCACGCCCGCGCCGTCACCCACGCGCTGCGCGTAAACCGCGTCGACAAACCTGCGCAGGCAGTCCTCCGGGATATAACGCACCAGCGACTTGGCGACCGCTTCATCCAGCGGCATGCGCCGCGCGCCGGCAAAGCAGTCCACCCGCGCAATACGCGCGGAAATCTCCTCCGCCGCCTCGAGCGTAATCTGACAGCCGTCCGGGCCGTAAACCTTATAGCCGTTATATTTCGACGGGTTATGGCTCGCCGTGATGCAGACGCCCGCGCCGCAGCGCAGATCGCGCACCGCCCAGCTCAGCGCCGGGGTCGGCTCGACGCGCGGGTAGAGATGCGCGGTAATCCCATTTGCCGCAAGCACGCAGGCCGCCTCGCGCGCAAACCGTTCGCTGCCGATGCGGCTGTCGTGCGCGATGGCCACGCTGCGCGGCAGTTCGCCGCTTGCCAGCAAATAATCAGCCAGTCCCTGCGTCGCCCGGCGCACGGTGTACACGTTCATCCGCGCCGTTCCCGCGCCCAGCACGCCGCGCAGACCGCCCGTACCGAAGGCGAGCTCGCCGCCGAAGCGCTCTTCAATTTCCCGCGCGTCGCCGTCCATCGCCGCAAGCTCTGCGGAAATTTCCTTATCTCTCGCGCAGGCGCGCCATTGTTCATAGCGTTTCTTTGCCGTATCCATTCCGTCGTGGCCTCCTTTGCGTCAGGGCAGGTATACGTATTCCAGCCGCGTCAGTTCGTCCTTATCGTTGAGCTTGTAGTAAGCGTAGAAGTAGAAATTGTCGAAAAGCTTTTTGCACGCCGCGTCGTACCAGGCCTGCAAATCCTTGCAGGCCGCATTCTCGACCGGGTTCGCCAGATCCGCGGGCATGAGCAGCACGCAGTCGTCCGCCAGCGAGAACGAATACACCTCCTTGAGGTCGAAGCCGATAAACTCCATGTCCCATTCGCCGTGCGACATATCGATCGTGCCGAACGTCCCCTGCAGCGTCAGCTGCGGCTCCGTTTCGGGGAAATCCCCTTTTTCATCCGCCTCCGCGTCGGTGTTGGTGAAAATATCGGTCACGAGGATCATGTTGTACTCCTCCGGCGGCCGGGTCGATTGCGGCTTTTCCGCATGCGCTGCGCCAAAGAGCGTCAGCGCCGCGATCAGAATCACAAGCAGCTTTTTCATCCTTCATTCCTCCTCTTGTGTCAGCTGAGAAATCCAGGCTTTCACGGCGATTGCCGCGCGCTTGACTTCGTTTTTTTTCGCGCCCTGCGCGATCAGTTCGGCCGCGGCCTCCTGCGGAGATGCGCCTTCGTACATCCGCGTGAGGATATACCCTTCGGCGCTCTGCGGCGCAGCGGGCTTTCCCTGCGGCTCCTGCGCGCTTTGTGCGCGCGAAAAATCAAACACAAGGCAGTATTCACCTTTTTCTGCCTTGGGGTTTGCCTTCAGCTGCTCGAGCACCTGCGCGGCCGAGCCGCGGTAAATCTTCTCGTGCAGCTTCGTCAGATCGCAGCAGCAGCACACCTCGCAATCCGCAAACCGCTCCGCAAGCACCGCGATCAGATCCGTCACCCGATGCGGCGATTCATACGCCACGCACACGGGAATTCCCCGGGAAATATTTTCCAGCTTCTTGCGCAGATCGCCCTTTTCGCGCGGCAAAAAACCGTAAAACGCGAACTCGCGCGAAGAAAACCCGCACGCGGAAAGCGCCGCGGCCACCGCGCAGCACCCGGGGATTGGAATCACTTCTATGCCGGCCCGCGCCGCTTCGTGCACGAGCAGATCGCCGGGATCGGACACGGCGGGCGTACCCGCGTCGGTCGTCAGCGCCACGTCGATATTCTCCTCGAGCATGCGGGAGATAATCCCTTCCAGCCTGTCCGCCTCGTTATGCCGGTGGCAGGAAATCATCGGCTTTTCCACGCCGAATTTGCGCAGCAGGTTTCCCGTTACGCGCGTATCTTCCGCGGCGATGAGCGAAACGCTCTGCAGCGTTTCCAGCGCGCGCGGCGAAAGATCGGACAGGTTCCCGATCGGCGTTGCAACCACATACAGCTTCGGCATATTCCCTCACAGCTTTTCCGCCGCGCGCAGCTTTGCGCTGCGGGCGCGCGGGTTCTGGTCGATTTCCTCTTTGGAAGGTTTCTCCGCGCCGCGCCAGACCAGACGGACGGTCGGTTTCTTTCCGCAGATACAGACCGGCAGGCC
The DNA here is from genome assembly GCA_934615235.1 of uncultured Clostridia bacterium. Classification (GTDB taxonomy): domain Bacteria; phylum Bacillota; class Clostridia; order Christensenellales; family Aristaeellaceae; genus Aphodomonas. The sequence goes on along the minus strand of CAKTTL010000016.1, from coordinate 26,870 downwards.
CGGCGGGCATGTGCACGGGTTCTCCATCCGGCGGAACGTCTGCTTGACCACGCGGTCTTCCAGCGAATGGAACGTGATCACGCAGAGCCTTCCGCCCGGCCTGAGCAGCGAAACCGCGTCTTCCAGCGCCTGTGCAAGCGGCGCCAGCTCGTCGTTGACGGCGATGCGAATCGCCTGAAACGTTTTCTGCGACGAATGCCCCTTATCCTTATCGCGCACCTTGCGCGGAATCGCCGCGTCGACGGCGCGCACCAGGTCGCCCGTCGTGCGCAGCGGCGCCTGCTGCCGGTGCTCGACAAGAATCGCCGCAATGCGATCCGCCCAGCTCTCCTCGCCGTAATCGCGCAAAATCCGCGCAATTTCCTCTTTCGGCCAGGTGTTCACCAGCTCTTCCGCCGTAAACGGCTGGCTCTGATCCATGCGCATATCCAGCGGCGCGTCGGCATGGTAGGAGAAACCGCGCTCCGCCGTGTCCAGCTGAAAGCTGGATACGCCCAAATCAAGCAGCACGCCGTCCAGCGGCGGCACGGCGTTTTCTTCCGCCAGGCGTTTCATGTCGTGGAAGTTTCCGCGAATGGCGTGAAACGCGGAATATTCGCGCAGCCGCTCCGTCGCCGCGGCCAGCGCGTCGGCGTCTCTGTCCACGCCGTAAACGGTCGCGCCGCGTCTGAGCAGCTCGCCCGTATGGCCTCCGCCGCCCAGCGTACCGTCCAGATACGTTTTGCCCTCCGCAGGTTCCAGCGTGTCCAGCACTTCCTCAAGCATCACCGGAATGTGGTGAAATTCGACCATTTTCGCTCGATTCCTTCTCTTCGCAATGTGTTTCATTTGTAAACCGACCGTCGGTTTGTTCTATTCTTTCAGCAATGCATAATCTTCTCCGACGACAAGCGTTCGCACCTCGCCCGCAAGATACAGCGATCCCGCGGCGATTACCCGGCCGTCCTCGCCCGCCGCTTCGCGCGCCATGCGGATTCCCGCGGCCGCGTCCGGCGCGCACTGCGCGGCGCGTCCCTGCTTTCCAAACAGTTCCGCCAGCGCCTGCGCTGGCATCGCGCGCGTGCTGTCAGGCGATACGACGACAACTTCGTCGCAAATCGGCGCGAGAATTTTTACCATTCCCTCGCAATCTTTATCCCGCAGGATGCCGCACAGAAGCGCCGTCCTTTTCTTCTCAAGCCCGGCCACATACCGCGCCAGCGCGCGCGCGCCCTGCGGATTATGCGCGCCGTCGAGCAGCATGTTCTTCTCGATCCATTCAAGCCGTGCCGGCCAGCGCGTGCGGCGCAGCCCTTCGGCGATCGTTTCTTCCGGAATGCCGAGCGTTTCCAGCGCCATCCGCGCCACGCCCGCGTTAAACTTCTGATGCGCACCCGGCAGCCCGAGCGGCAGGTTCTCCTCTTTTTCGGCGAACAGAAGCGGCGCGCCCACCGCACGGCAATGCGCGGCGATTACTTCGCACGGCCCGCCCGTCACCTGCGCCGAGAGAATCAGCGGCACGCCCGGCTTCGCGATCCCCGCCTTTTCAAACGCAATTTTCCCCATCGTATCGCCGAGCGATTTCATATGATCCAGCCCGATGGACGCGATGGCGCACACGCAGGGCGTAATCACATTCGTCGAATCGAGTCTTCCGCCCACGCCGACCTCGATCACCGCGTAATCGACCTTTTCGCGCGCAAAAAACAGAAACGCGATAGCCGTCCCGATTTCAAACTCAGTCGGCATTACGCCCTGCGCGCGCAGCGCTTCCACCTCGCGCGCCACTTCCGTCGTCAGCGCGGCGAGCTTTTCATCGGCGATCGGCTCGCCATTGAGCCGAAAGCGCTCGTTATACCGCTGCAGGAAGGGCGACGTATACATGCCCGTCTTCTTCCCGGCCAGGCAAAGCCCGGCGTTCATAAACGCGCAGACGGAGCCTTTTCCATTCGTGCCGGTTACATGAATCGAAGCGAATTCCCGCTCCGGGTTTTCCAGGCGCGCAAGCAGCGCGCGCATATTGTTCAGGCCGTCCTTTTTTCCGTGGCCTTTCGTGCCGTGGATAAACGCCAGGGCCTGCTCATACGTAAACGCGTCCATCTTCTCCCGTCTCTCCAAAGAGAAAATTCTATATCCAATACCAGTATAATCATACCACACTCGTTCGTTGTTTACAAGTCCGCCTCCAAAGGGCTCATTTTTCCACGCGCTCCAGCGCGTTTTCCATTTCCCGCATCGGCGCGGGCGCGGAGAGGCCGTCGGTAAAAATCCAGCGGCTGCCGAGCGGCCCCGGCTGCGTCGCCTTCTTGAAAAGCAGCGGCTGATACCGCCCGCGCAGCGCCACAAGCAGGCGCTCGTTCTCCGCCGCGCTTGCGCGGCATTCCAGCAGCCGCGAAGGGTACAGAAGCGGCATCGCGGCCAGCAGCGCGGCGGCATGCTCCTGTGGGCTTTCCGCCATGCAGCCGGCAAGGAAGTCCGCCTGCCGGCGCGCCGCCTCGCGCCATCCGCTGCCGATATCGAGCCGATCCAGCGCGACAAGCGCGGAAAGCGCGGCCGCGTTGGACGAAGGCAGCGCGCCGTCGTACGTTTCCACCGGCAGCGCGATCAGCTTCTCCGCGCCGTGCGGCGTCATGGCAAAGCCAGGTTCGCGCGGGCCTGCAAACTGCTCGAGCATCGCGCGGCAAAGCCGAACGGCCCAGTCGAGCCATTGCCCGTCCAACGTAGCTTCATAAAGTGCCAGCGCAGCGTTCGCCGTCTGCGCCGTGTCATCCAGGAAGCCCTCGCGCGAACGCCGTCCTCCCTGCCAGCAAACCGCGACGGTTCCGTTTTCCAGCGTCATTTGCTCGCGCAGAAATTGCGCCGCCGCGTCCGCCGCTTCGCGATACAGTTCGCGCCCCGTCGCCGTATAGGCGCGCGCAAGCGCCTGCACGGCCAGCGCGTTGGAGACGGCCGTCATTTTCTCGTCCGAAAGCAGCGCCGCGTTTTCCCGCCGCCAGCGCCAGACGCGCTCGCAAAGCGCCAGCATGCGCGGCGTCTCGATTCCGTCGTGCCCCTGCCGTGAAGGCATGGCCTGCCCGGTTATTCCGTAATAAATGCAAAACGCTTCGCCGTCCGCGTCCCCCAACAGGCGCAGCATATTCGCGCGCGACAGCGCGAACGAATCCACGCCCTCCCGCTCCCACTGCGCGCTGTAAAACGCGCCGTTTTCGCCGCGCATCTCGCGCAGCATCCAGGCAAGCGTCCGCTCCGCCGCCACAAGAAACGTCGGCTCGCGCGTAATCTCCCAGGCTTCCATGCAGGTATCGGCAAACAGCGCGTTATCGGAAAGCAGCTTTTCTTTCTCCGGCACGCGCCACGCGGGATCAAGCGCATAGCGGAGAACGCCGCCGCCCACATGATCGAAGATCGCTCCGCCGAGCTGCCCCTGCAGCGTCTGCAGCCCCATCCGCAGCGCTTCGCCATCCCCACTGAGCGCGCCGATGCGCAGCAGGAGCTTCACGCACTGCGGCATGGGGAATTTCGGCGGCGCGCCGAAACCGCCGAAACGCGCGTCGTAGCGCTGCGCGAAGCGGCTGCGGACGAGCGAATAAATCTCCGGCGTAAGGTTTGCCTGCGGCGCATCCCGGCGGAACCTCGCGCGCGCCGCCTCGACGTTGCGCCGCGCCAGCGCTTCCAGCTTCTCCCGGCCGTTTTCCCATGTCGCAAGCGCTTCGCGCAGCGTTTCGAGCAGCTCGCCCGCCGGGAGATAGCCGGAAAGGAAAAACGGCAGCCGGCCGGGCGTCAGCAGCGCCAGCAGCGGCCAGCCGGGCGTTTGACTCTGCGCGCTTCGCGCGGCCAGATACGCCGCGTCGATATCCGGCCGCACGTCTCTGTCGACGGCGACGCAGACGAGCCGCCGCGCCAGCAGCGCCGTCAGCTGCGCGCTTGCGCGCATTTCCTCCCATTGCCGCGCGCACCACCGGCACGCAGAAAACCCGATCATCAAAAGTACGGGCTTGCCTTCCCGCCTCGCCGTTTCAAACGCTTCGTCTCCCCAGTCGCGCCAGACCACCTGCGCCGTCTGCGCATCCCGTTCAAAAAAAGCCATACGCTCTCCTCCGTTCCGTTTTTTACGGAGAATAGTTTCAGCCTCCCTGCGGCGCGCTATGCGTTTTTATCTTGTGCTTTCCCGCGCTTGCCTTTATAATAGCGGAATAGAAACGCAACGCCGTAAACAAAGGAGCGTCCGGATGCGCAGCGCATTTTATGAAAACAAGACCGCGCCCTATCAGATGTTCGCCTCGCATACGCTGACGGACGCGCCGCATCTGCATAAGGAAATCGAAATCGTCTACGTGCGCGAGGGCGGCGTGATGGCGCATGCGGATAAAAACTGCGAGTTTATCGCCAAGGACGGGCTCTTCATCAGCTTCCCCAACCAGATTCACTTCTACGAATCCTGTCAGGCCGGGGATTATTACGTCCTCATTCTTCTGCCGGATATGTTTTTCGGGCTGAAGAACACGCTGCGCGGCATGGTGCCGGAAAGCAACGTCGTGCCCTGCGCGCAGACGCTTCTGCCGTACATTGAGCGTGCTTTCGCCGCTTTCGGCGAATACCGCGACGCGATCGTCGCCGGTCATCTGACGCTGATGATGAGCGAACTGCTCGGCCTGCTGCCGCTGCGCAAAAGCCTGGTTTCCGATAATTCCACGCTGCATAACATTCTCGATTTCTGCAACCGCAACGTCTCCGGCGCGCTCTCGCTTGAAACGGTCGCAGAAAGCCTGCACCTGAGCCGCTTCTATATCTCCCGCCTGCTGACGCGCGAACTGAACATGGGCTTCAGCGATTTCGTAAGCCTCCTGCGCGTCAACCGCGCCTGCGACCTGCTGGCCGACACGGATAAAAAAATCGCCGACGTCTCGGAAGACGCCGGCTTTGCGACCATTCGCTCTTTTAACCGCGCATTCGCGCGGCATATGAACATGACGCCGCTGCAATACCGCAAAACCCTGCGCGACGCGGAATCGGGCGAGCGGAAATAATCCGCCGCGTCACGCGCTCCGGGTCACGTTTTTCATCCATTTATTTCCCCGCAGCCGGAAAAACGCTATAATCCACTTGAAGCACTGGTCGATGCGCGTGCACAGATACACCAGCGGCAGCGGCAGCTTGAACACAAACGCCGCCAGGAACGTCAGCGGCAGCACGACCAGCCAGCCGCAGATCAGGTCGACCGTCATTACAAACCGGCTGTCGCCCGCGCCGCGATTGATGCCGACAAAGCACGAGGCGTGGTACGTCGTTCCCAGCAGCGTCACCGCGCCGATGGCAATCAGCTTCGTCGCCAGCGCCACGACGCTCTCCTGCTGGCCGTAAAGCGAAATGAACGGCCTGCGCAGCAGGAAAACGACTGTCGCCATCACCACGCCGACGCACGCGAAGAGCACCTGAATCGTCTTGGAATACTGGCGCGCCTGTTCGTAATCTCCCTTGCCGACGGCCTTCCCGACCAGCACGCACGCGCCGCCCGCCAGCGCGAAGGTGAACATCGTGCCCAGGTTCATCATCGTATCGGTGATGTTGATCGCGCTCATCATTTCCTGTCCGAGATAGCCGATAATCGCCATCTTCAGCAGGCCGACAAGCGCCCACTGCGCATCCGTCAGCCCGACGGGCAGGCCGAATCTGCAGTAATCCCGCCAGGCCCAACGCTCATGCCGCACCAGATCGGCCGGACGGATCTCGATCGCCTTCTGCACCCGGAAGCAATATATCCAGACCACGATCATCTCCACCATGCGCGCGATAACCGTCGCAATCGCCGCGCCTTCCACGCCCAGCGCCGGCAGGCCGAGCCTGCCGAAAATGAGCGCGTAGTTCAGACAGATATTCGTCAAAAGCGAAAGAATCGCCGCATACAGCGTCATCTTAACGACTTCCACGCCTTTGAGGCCTCCCGTCAGCGCGCTCGTCACGGCCAGCGGCAGATATGCCAGGCACGCGATGCGCAGATAGGAAACCGCAACCGGCGTCAGCACCTGCTGTTCCCGGTCGAGCACAATCGAAATAATCGCGTGCGGAAACAGCTCAATCGCCGCGACGATTCCCGCCGCCAGCGCAAGGCACAGCGTCGCCGCAACGGCAAACACGCGCTTGACCGACGCGGTATCGCGCTTGCCCCAGTATTGCGAAATAAGCACCACCGCGCCGCTTCCAAGCCCCGCCAGCGCGGCGGTTACAAACGTGCTGACGCTGTTCGCCTGCGAAACGGGTGCAAGCGCATCCGCGCTGAAGCGCGAAACCATGACGTTATCAGCCATCAGCACCAGCAGCGAAATGAGCGACTGCAGCGCCGCCGGCAGCGACAACCGCACAAGCGTCCTGTAAAATTCCCTGTCCTTCACGAAAAAAGAGGACTTCATCCGTATTCATCCTTTCGAGGATTGATCGGCGCAAGTATAGCACAGCCGGACGCGCCGCGGCAAGGGTGCCGGGCGTTTTTCCCGCGCGTTTTCAGGAAAATTGCGGCGAAGCACAGCATGCACGCCGCGCCCAGCAACGGATAGAGCGCATCGACAATTTTTGCGAACCGAAGCCGCGCCGTCAGCGCCGTCATAAAAAGCGCGATAAGCCAGGAAAGCGTTTCTTTTTTCGGTATAATCATTCGCGCAAGCGCGCGGGCGGAGGCGGCGTAGCTCGTCAGCACAGCCGCCAGCAGCGACACGGCGCACAGCCAATACCCCGCCGGCCCGAAAGCGCGCGCAAGCCGCACCGCCGGTAACGGTTCGCCCTGCGCAGCGGCGCAGTGCTTATAAAACGCCAGCCCGCCCAGCAGCAGCATCGCCCCGAAAACCGCGGCGGCCAGCCATGCGCTTTTGCGGCTCCGCGCCGTTTCCTCCTTCGCGCCCGCTTCGCACAGCACGCCCGCGCTGAAGGCCGCGTTAAACGCGGCGTAACACGCGGCGGAAAGCGCCGCGCGTCCGGGGCTTCTCTCCGCCGCGCACCAGGCCGTCCCCGCCTCCGCAGGCATCTGCAAAAGCAGCGCGAACAGCACCGTGCAGCAGGGCACCAGCAGCACGCCCAGCCACGCCAGCGGCTTCAGCCCGCGCCTTCGCGTTCCAAAGCAGACGCTCATCGCCGCCAGCATGCCGATCCTGTCCGCATGCCGCACGGGAAGCATCAGCGCGCAGGCCTCGCCCGTTGCGGCAAGCATCGCGCCGCCTGCGGCGCACAGAAGCGCGGCGTATAAAAGCGCCGCCGCGCGGCCGCCCGTTTCACCGAACGCCCCGCGGCAAAGCGCGCCCAGCTCCGCGGCGGAAAGCCTGCGCGCAGCGCGCATCGTTCCCGCGCAGAGCGCGCCCAGCAGCGCGGTCGCCAGCGCGCAGCCCGCCATTCCCGCCGCGCCGTAGCGCGCAAAAAACGAAACGATTTCCCGCCCGGTCGCAAATCCCGCGCCTACGCACGCCGAAACGATCGCCAGCGCAATTTCCAGGCACCGCATGTTTTTTCTCATAGGAAAGGGTATGAAAATGCCCGCCGGATAGAACCGGCGGGCCACCGAGCGTGCGAAGTTAGTTGCCTTACAGGTTTCCAACCAGCTCCGCGTTCACCTTCTCGCGCAGCCGGTCGAAGAATTCCGCGACGCGGGGATATTCCGTCAGCGTCAGCGGGCCTTCCGCGCATTCATCCAGCAGCGCAAGCACATGTTCGCGGCCGCGCAGCGCCTCCAGCGCCTGCAGCGCGCGCAAATCCTGCATGGCAAGGTGCATCATCATAAACCGCAGCGAATCCTCCGGTTCGCCGTCCTCGCCGGGATAAACATGGAAAGGATCGCCCGCCGGGAAGATTCCGCCCGCGTCCGTCGTTTCAAACGGATTGAGCGGATGGATCGAAAGCCAGGTGTTATAGAAATTATAGCCCCACTGCAGGAAGCCCTCGATCTGATAGCGATACAGCTGCGCGCCGAGAATGCGCGTGCGCGCGGCGGGCATGGCGATGAACGAGTTCGTCACATCCTTGTACTGGCCGATGCAGTAATACGTCCACAGGCCGGGAACCTCTGCCTCGAGGAACGGCGCCATATGGTTGATCGAAACGATCGGCTTTTCCACCGCGCCGGTCTGATAGAACGCGAAATCGGACAGCGCGTCGACGATCGGCCGGCCCTCGATATAGGGCGTAACGAGCGACTTTGCGTGGCGATAATCTTCCAGCTGCTCCAGCACCGGCTCGTCCGAGATATGGAAATACGCGCGGTCGGCGATTTGCAGGCGGTGCAGCTCCTTCATCAGCGCCGTCAGGAACGCCTTGAGGAAGGCGGCGTATTCCGCGCCGCGCGCGTCCGTATGCCAGCCGAAGAGCTTCTTTTCTTCGCCATCCACCGTCGCGACGATCTTCGGCGCGGCCACCGCGCCCCACTGCGAAAACAGATGCGACAATTCATAATACGTCACGCCGCAGCGCTCGCACATTTCCACCCAGCGCTCCAGCCTTTCAAACCCGAACGAATACGCGCCGTTCTCCGCGCGCACGTCGACCAGCTGCACCGTCGTGCGCTCTCCGCCCTTAGCGGTATCGAGCGGCGGCGTGAACAGCGGCGTAAGCAGCATCGTACACCCCCGGCGCACGGCCAGACGCACGAAGTTTTCCAGAATCCGCCAGTGTTCCTCGCTGAAAACCGGCACGCGGTAATAATTCGCCAGGCAGTCGCAATGGAACCAGTGCGTGCGAATCAGCTTCTGCGCGGGCAGCATGCCCGGCAGAATCCGAATCGTCACCGCCGCCGTCGCATAAACCGCTTCTTCGTTCGCGTCCCGCAGCCGCAGTTCGACCGGGTATTCTCCCGGCGCGCAGGCGCCGTTCGGCTCAACGTCGATAAAATACGCGTGCCACTGGCCCGGCTGCACGCGCAGCGAACCCATCCTGTCGCCCGGCTTCTGATCGCGCAGCAGGTCGGGGTACAGGCCCGGCGTTTTGCGCAGATAGTTGTCGTCCGCATCCGGCAGCGTCGCCAGATGCACCGGCACGGACTGTACCGCGCGGATGCGCAGATGCTCCTTCAGCGGCGAAGCCGCCTCCAGATACACGCACTTGCGCGCCGTCTCCAGCGTGCCGCAGAAGGCCAGCTGGAAGGAAATCGTCTCGTTCTGGAAGCCTTCGAAGCGCTCGCGCGCGTCGGCTTCCCGCACCGGCTCGTCCAGAAACACCTTCGTGACCGGCGTTAAGGACAGCAGTTTCAGTTCTCCCATTTTCGCACTCTCCTCTGTGTCAGAATTCCTTTACAATGTCGCACATCTGCGTCCATTTCTTTTCCATATCGGCCACAAGCGCAAACTGCGTGCGCGTGCGGTCGAGATTATGCTCGGGGCGATGGATGCGGAAATACGTATCCCCCTCCAGATAATCCGTCAAAAAGCGCACGCCGCATTCGAGCGTCATCAGCTTCGCGCCCCAGGGCAGGGTTTCGATTTCCTTCGGCGTAAGCGCCTTGCCGCACGCCTCGAGGAAACCGCGCGCGAACGCCTCGTAGCGCGCCAGCGAGAGACTGATTTTCTTCAGATCCTTTTCGTCCTCCGCGCCGGTATTCGCGCCAAAGCGGATCGAATCGCCGAAATCGTTCGCCGCCAGGCCGGGCATGACGGTATCCAGATCGATCACGCAGAGCGGCTTGCGCGTTTTCGCGTCGAGCATGACGTTGTTAAGCTTGGTGTCGTTATGCGTCACCCGCAGCGGCAGCTCGCCCGCCGCCAGCAGGTTTATCATCACCGCCGCGTCCGCTTCGCGCGTCAGCGCAAACTCAATTTCCGCCCCGCAGGAAGCGGCGCGTCCGAGCGCGTCCTTTTCAATCGCCGCGCGCAGCGCGCGATAGCGGTTGGGCGTGTCGTGGAAACGCGGAATCGTCTCGCTCAATTCATTCGCCGGGAAATCGGCCAGCTGCCGCTGGAAGGAACCGAACGCCACGGCGCTCTGATAAAAATCCTCGTCCGTTTCCGGCGCGTCCAGGCAGATGCTGTCGTGAACAAAATCGTACATGCGGTAAAACTCGCCTTCCGCTTCCACATACGCCGCGCCGTCCTTCGCCGGCACGAGATGCAGACTGTGGCGCGGATCCGGATCCTTTTCAGCCAGAAACGCCGTCACCCGCTCCACATTGCGCATCAGCCCCGGCACATCCTGAAAAATATGATGGTTAATCCGCTGCAGGATATATTGCTCCTCGTCCGTTTTCACCAGATACGTCGCGTTGATATGGCCGTTTCCGTACGGCTCGCAGGAAAGCGCCGCGCCCTTCGTCTGAAATTTTCCGCAGATATTCAGCATGCTCAATCCCTCCAAAGTCCTTCGGGGTAAACGCCGTCCGCGCGCATTCCGGCCAGCGCCGCCTGCAGCTTGGGCATATCGTCGTGATAGGTCACCCCGTACCATTTTTCATGCGTGGAAAGCACGCGCACGCTTCCCTTGCCCTCGTGTATGAGCGCGTTGGGGATCAGCGGCAGGAAATACTCGCCCTTGAGCGGATTGACGGGCAGGGTTTCGTCGAGCCAGGGCGCAAAGCGCCTGTCGATCTCCTCCATCACGCCCGGCTGGAACCCCCACAGGTTCATCGATACGATCGTTCCCGCGGGCACGAAAGTGAAATGCTCCCCGTCTTCGGTAAAGGCCGCGCCGCCTTCACGCGGTTCGATATGCGTGCGCTCCGTCACGCCGCGCAGAAAACCGTTTTCATCCGTCTCGCACACGCCGCGGGCCACGTGGCCGTTTTCGGTTAGCGTGTTTTCGATGCGGTAGCCGACCATGGCGTGCTCGCCCGCGCCATGCTTTTCACGCAGGAACGCGGCGATCGCCGCAAACGCGTCGCGGCCGTAAAAATCGTCCGCGTTGATCACCGCGAACGGCGCGTCGATCTGCTCCTTCGCGCACAGCAGCGCGTGCGCCGTGCCCCAGGGCTTCGTGCGCCCTTCCGGCACGCTGTAACCCGCCGGAAGATTGTCCAGCCGCTGATAAGCATACCGGACTTCCACATGTTTTTCAAGCCTGTGCCCGATCACTTCGTAAAAATCCTCGCGCATTTCCGGTTTGATAATGCAGACCACGCGATCGAACCCCGCACGCAGCGCGTCGTAAATCGAATAGTCCATCAGGATATGACCGTTCGGGTCGACCGGGGCAATCTGTTTGAGCCCTCCGTAGCGGCTCCCCAGTCCGGCGGCCATGACAACAAGCGAAACGCTCATGAAACTCCATCCTCTTTCTTTGCTTTTTCTGTTTTAAGCGTATCAGCCGGCGGCAATTCTGTACAGAGAAAATGGTGCCGAATAAAAGGAAAATCTTCCGTTTCGCGGAGAATCATGATATAATGCTGAAAAACAACCGCGGGAGGAACGCAATGCTCTCTCAGGAAGAACTGCAGAAGCTTGCCGCGCTTTTGAATCACCTGCACCAGTGCATGGGCGTTAAATTCGGCCTGATGAACGAGGCCGCGATTGAAATCTATACCGCCAGCGATCAGGCGGAATTCTGCGCCCAGATTCAGCGCGCGCCGGGCGGGCTGGCGCGCTGCATGGCCTGCGACCGCGCCGCGCTGCGCGAACTGCAGGTGACGCAAAAACAGAAAAAATATCGCTGCCACTGCGGGCTGACCGAGGTCGCCATGCCCGTCGTGGAAAACGGGTGCGTGATCGCCTATATTCTCTTCGGACAGTTTCTCGACAGCGGCGACCGCCGGGAACAGTGGGCGCAGACGCGCGCGCTCATTTCCTGGCACCCGGACGCGGACGAGCTGGCCGGGCCGTTCGCGCGCCTGCGGCAGATCTCCGGCCGGCAGCTTTTTTCGTTGACGGAGATCATTCACGCCTGCATTTCCGAAGTGCGCATGCAGGGGCTGCTCGCCGTTTCCGAACAGAGCGACGCGACGCGCCTGCAAAGCCTGATCAGCGAACATTACGCCTCGCAGCTGACGCTCGGCCGCCTGTGCGAAATGATGCACATGGGCAAGAGCAAGCTGTGCGCGCTCTGCCGCGAGGAGCTCGGCTGCACCGTAGGCCAGCTGATTCTCAAAACGCGCATGCGCGCCGCGCGCGAACTGCTCGCCACGACCGACTATCCCCTCGAGACCGTCGCGCGCATGGTCGGCTTTCAGGACGCGAACTATTTTTCCAAATGCTTTCGGCAATACGCCGGCCAAACGCCCTCAAGCGTGCGAAAATAATCGCCGCAGTAAAAGGAAAATTTCCATAAAAAAGAGAATTATACTGCAGCCTAAAATCATCAAACAAAAGGAACGTGTGAAAAAAATGAACCGAAAAATAACCCTCAACGGCGCATGGCAGATGCGCCCCGCAGACGAAGCGCAATGGATGAGCGCTACCGTCCCCGGCTCCGTCTACGCCGACCTGCTGGACAACGGCCGGATGGACGATCCCTTCTGGCGTGACAACGAACTGGCTGCGTTCGAGCTGATGGAGAAGGATTATCTCTATCGCCGCGATTTTACGCTGACCGGCGACGATCTCGCCTGCGACGCGCTGCTGCTCGTCTGCGAAGGCCTCGATACGCTCGCGACGGTGCGCGTGAACGGCCATGAGGCGCTTCGCGCCGACAATATGCACCGCACGTGGATCGCGGACGTGCGCCCCTTCGCGCATGCGGGCGAAAACCATATCGAAATCGCGTTCGCCTCGCCCAACCGCTATGAAAAGGCGGCCTACGCGCGCTCCCGCGTCGACGGTTCGACCGACTGCACCGTCGGTTTCCCGTTCCTGCGCAAGGCGCACTGCATGTCCGGCTGGGACTGGGGTCCCCGCCTGCCCGACGCGGGCGTCTGGCGCGATATTTTCCTCGAGCGCGTTGATACCGGGCGGCTTGTGAGCGTCCGCGTACACCAGGAGCACGCGGACGGCCGCGTAACGCTCTCGTTCTTCCCCGAAATTGAAAAATACGGCGACGGCACTGTCTCCGTACGCTATACGGTTACCGCTCCGGACGGCGCAAAGCTTTGCGCCGAAGGAAACGCGCTGCAAATCGAAAACCCGCAGCTCTGGTGGCCCAACGGCTACGGCGCGCAGCCGCTTTATACCGTGCAGGCCGAGCTGGTAAACGAAGCGGGCGAAACGCTCGACGTGTGGCAGCGCCGCATCGGCCTGCGCACGCTGACGATTCGCCGCGAGAAGGATCAGTGGGGCGAATCGTTTGAAACGTGCGTCAACGGCGTTTCGATCTTCGCCATGGGCGCGGACTATATCCCCGAAGACAACATCCTGCGCCGCGTTACGCCCGAGCGCACGCGCCGCCTGCTGGAGGACGCCGCCATGGCGCATCACAACGCCATCCGCGTCTGGGGCGGCGGATATTACCCCGACGACTGGTTCTACGACGCGTGCGACGAGCTCGGCATCATCGTCTGGCAGGATTTCATGTTCGCCTGCGCGATGTACGAACTCACGCCCGCGTTCGAAGCGAATATCCGCGCCGAATTTGCCGATAACATCCGCCGCCTGCGCCATCATGCGTCGCTGGGCCTCTGGTGCGGCAACAACGAGATGGAGCTTGGCGTGGTCGAAAAATGGTACGATCCCACCCCGAGCCAGGTAACGGACTATGTCAAGATGTACGAATACATCCTGCCGCAGGCGCTGGGCGAATATGATCCGGATACGTTCTACTGGCCCGCTTCTCCGTCCTCCGGCGGCAGCTTCGACAACCCCAACGACGAAAACCGCGGCGACGTCCATTACTGGACGGTCTGGCACGGAAACGTCCCCTTCACCGATTATCGCAAGTATTTCTTCCGCTATGCGTCGGAGTTCGGCTTCCAGTCGTTCCCGTCCCTGAAAACGGTGGAAAGCTTCACCCTGCCGGAGGATCGCAACATCTTCTCTCGCGTGATGGAAAAGCACCAGCGCAACAACGCCGCCAACGGCAAAATCATGAACTATCTCTCGCAGACCTTCCTGTATCCGGGCGATTTCGAGACGCTTCTCTACGCCTCGCAGCTGTTGCAGGCCGAGGCCATTCGCTATGGCGTGGAGCACTGGCGGCGCTACCGCGGCCGCTGCATGGGCGCGATTTACTGGCAGCTCAACGACTGCTGGCCTGTGGCGAGCTGGGCCTCGATCGACTATTTCGGCCGCTGGAAGGCGCTGCATTATGCGTCAAAGCGCTTTTTCGCGCCGGTGCTTCTCTCCTGCGAGGAAGAAGGCACGCTCACCCAGCGCACCAACACAAACGACGAAAAGCCCGAGAGCGCCGTGGAAAAGAGCATCCACCTCAACGTTTCCAACGAAACGATGCAGGGCGTGGACGCCGTCGTCCGCTGGGCGCTGCGGAACGCGCTGGGCGAAATCCTTGTGCAGGGCGAAGAAACCGCGCATGTGCCCGCGCTCAGCGCGCACTGGTTTGAAAAGCACGTCTTCCCGCAGGCCGACCTTTACGGCGACTACGCCTCCTACGAGCTGTACCTTGGCGGCGCGCCCGTTTCCAGCGGCGCCGTGCTGTTCTGCGCGCCGAAGCATTTCCGCTTCGAGGATCCGCAGCTGTCCGTCCGCGTCGCGGGCGACGAGCTGATTGTTTCCGCCCGCGCGTACGCGCGCTCTGTCGAGATCGTCTGCGACGACGGCGACGTGCTCTTCGAGGACAACTACTTCGATCTGAACGCCGGCGAAAAGCGCGTGCGCATCCTCCGCGGCGAAGGGACGAAGTTCCGCGCAAGGAGCGTGTACGATATCCGGTAAATCCCGATCCATAAAAAGCGCGCGGGGAATCCGTTCTTTCCATGGGAACGGATTCCCCGCGCAGTTTTCAGGATGTATCTGAAAAAGAAAGAGACGACAGCACGAGCGGGGTTTTCGACGCAGAAATGCAGATGCGCCCGAATCATTCATCCGCAAACTTGCTGACGGTATACGGAAACTCGATGCTGACGCAGGTGCCCTCGTACTGTTTGCTTTCAATCAGAACCTCCGATTCATTCGGATACAGCAGCCTCAGCCGGGCGGCGACGTTGCTCAGGCCGATGCTGTTTTTACTTTTTCTGTCATATTCCAGGAGCTTGCGCCGGAGCGTCTCCAGCTCGTCCGGCGCGATGCCGGTGCCGTCGTCCTCGACGGTGAAGCGAATGGCGGGAGAAATCTCGCCGTCCGGATCGTCTTTTTCGGCGCGCTTTGCGCGCACAATAATATGCAGCGTTCTCCCATGCGCAAAGTCCGCGCCGTGCTGGGCGGAGTTCTCGATCAGCGGCTGAAAGAGCAGCTTGGGCACCATGGCGTTAAGGCAGTCCGACGGGATTTCGACGGCAATCTGAATGCTGTCGCCATAGCGCCGGCAGAGAATATCCGCGAAAATTTTCGTATAGGTAATCTCCTGCTCGAGGGGGACGAGATGGTTGGAATAGAGCGCGTAATGAATCAGCTTGCTGAATTTGAGAATCAGATCGGACGCGGAATTGCGATATCCAAGCGCCTGCACGCATTCGCAATGGATGAGGTTGAGCGTGTTGAAAATAAAATGCGGGTTAATCTGCGATTGCAGCGCCCAGAGCCGCACGTCGCTGAGCACCTCCATCTGCGTCTGCAGCTCCTCTGAAAGCGCAGTATTCGCCTGAATATAGCGAATGAAGCGCTCGGAAATCTGCTTGATTTCCAACGTGCTGTAATCCGCCTGATAGGCCATATTCTTCGGGTTTTCCAGCAGGGAAAGCAGGCTTCGGATGGGTTTCTGCGCCCGCAGGCACAGGAAAATCGCGGCGAGCGAAAACATCGCCAGCAGCGCGCAGGAGAACGCCGTGAGGAACCGCTGCTGCATGGAAAGGCTCTGCGTGTATTCCGTCAGGCGCGTTACGGTGACGTAATAATAATGATGCGCGGACGAGTAAATCTGCGAATACGCATAAGGCTCCCGGTCGTTTACCAGGCAGCTTTTCCGGCTTTCGCCGGGACGAAAAGACGCCAGTTCCGGCACGTTCGAAAGCTCTTCCAGCAGGCCGCGCTTCATCGAACGGTAAAGGATCTGCCCGTCCTCGGTAATTACATAGGTTGAAAGAACGTCGGCGCGGCTTTTCCGCGTCAGCGACGGGAAATATTTCACGTTCACATTTACGATAATATACCCGATATTTTCGCCGCCGGCCACCGGCGTGACATAAGAGAGCACGTACGGATAAACGTCGTTGACCCTTCGCGTGAAAACGGCCGGCGTTCCCGGGACGAGCGCGTCCGAAAGCATCCCGCGCCAGCCGCGGTCTTCCACATCCAGCGCGCTGAGCGCGCGATAGCCGTCCTTGGAAATATATTGATCGTCGGCAGGAGAAACGACGTAAATGGACTCGATATAATCCGCCGAATAAACGGCTGTTTCCAGCTGCGAGCGAATGCTTTCGCGCAGCCCGGAAAAAATCACCGGCGAAAGCCGCGGCGAGGCGATATACGAATTGATCAGCTGATTGATGGCAAGCGTCGCGTTCAGCCGGTTGAGGCTGATGAAAAAAGCGTCCATCTGCTCGGCATAGCCTTCCGCCAAATCCTCGTTGCTCTTGAGCAGCTCCGTTTCCAGCGTGTTTTTCGTATGCGAATACATGAAGACGGCGATAAAAAGCGTAACGATCAGGAAGAAAATAAAAATATAGCAGAAATTCCGCCAGACGGCGCGTTTCATCGGAACTGCGGAGGATTTATTCATCATTATCACCGCCGATATAATATTTCAGCCGGTACTCCGACGGCGTCAGCCCGGTAAACGCGCGGAAATTGGCCAGAAAAGCCTTGCGGCTGCGATAGCCCACCGCCTCAGAAATTTCGTTAATGCGTTTGCCCGTGGCCAGCATCGCCACGGCCTTTTCCATGCGGATTTTCGTCAGATATTCCACAAAGCTCATCCCTGCAATATCGCTGAACACATGCGACAGATACGACTGCGACACGAACGCCGCGCGCGCCACATCCTCGCGGGACGGATCCTCGTGCGTATGTTCGCGCATATACGCGGCCGCCTGCTCGAAAATCAGCCGCTTGCGCTGCATCCTGTCGCTGTCGGACGCGTCGCCGGAGAGCGGGTTGCAGGTGATCTCGCTTTGCGAAATGCTGGACAGGAACGTATCCCGCAGCCCGCTTTGCCATACGGCGCGGCAAAGCGCCGCCATCCCCTCGGACTCGGCCTGCAGGGAAAACCGCGGAACGAAGCCACTTTCCCGCCGCAGCATCTCATCCTCCGCGCGCGCTTCGTCCTTCTGCGCGGCGCAGCCGCCGATCACCAGAAAATAAAAATGCTCCGCCGTTTCATAAACGCGATAAACCGCCGCGCCGGGATAGCGCATCCGCAGCAGGTTTTCAAGAACCTGCGCCAGATTTTCCTTTTCCATGCGGTCCGGCGCGGCGCAGGCGCCGGCCTCAAACAGCCGAAAGCGATCCGTTTCGATATTGAAAGGCACGCGCGCCCTGTTTGCGGCGTGCGCAAGGTTTTCCTTCGCGCTCAGCAGACCCGCCATCGCGTAAAAGAGGAAAAGGACGATCTGGCTGTCCTCGCCCGGAGCGCTGCGGCGGGCGGAAAGCTGCTCGTCCAGGCGGCTCAGCGTTTCGCCCAGTTCCGTAAAATCAACCGGCTTGAGCAGATAATTCACCACGCCGTACTGGATGGCCCGTTTGGCGTAATCAAAATCCGAATAGCCGCTGATGACGATCAGCGGAATATCCCGCTCCGTTTCAAAGAGGCGCTGCGCCAGATCAATCCCCGTCATGTTCGGCATGCGAATATCGGTAATAATCAGATCGACGGCGTTCTTTTCCAGCCAGTCCCACGCGAGCTGCCCGTCCGTGAAGCATTTCCGGACATAAAACCGCTTCTCGTCGCGCGCGATATAATCCTCCAGGATGGCGCAGAAGTTTCTCTCATCGTCAATTATCAGGATCGACCACATAAATCGCCCTCCCGTTTGGATAAATTCATACGGATAACATTATATCGAAACGGACGGCTTTGTCCAGCGGAGTTTCTGAAACTGAGCACAAAAGGTAACATATAGCACAAATTGTAACTTTCGCAGGCAGAAAAAGCGCATTAAAATGGATTTATGAAACGGAGGATGATGAATTTGAAGCATAAAAACGGCTTCTCGGCCCGCAGCGGCAAGCTGCAGGACAACCTGCAGCTGCTCACACTCGCGCTGCCCGGCGCGCTGGCGCTGCTGGTTTTCAACTATCTGCCCATGTTCGGCATCGTGATCGCATTCAAGAAATATAACCCCAACCTGGGCATTCTGGGCAGCAAATGGGTGGGGCTGCGGAATTTCGAATTCTTTTTCCGCTCGCAGGACTGCTGGCGCGTGATGCGCAACACAATCGGCTACAGCGTCACTTTCCTGGTGATGGACGTTGTTTTCGGCGTGCTGCTGGCCGTTCTGTGCTATAACCTCAAATCGCAGAAAGCGCTGAAGGTTTACCATACGACGATCATCCTGCCCAAGTTCATGTCCCCGGTTATTATCGCCTATATCGTCTATGCGCTTCTGAGTCCGGCCTCGGGCGTGGTAAACAATCTTATCGCCGCCTTCGGCGGCCAGAAGATCAACTGGTACGCCGAATACAAATACTGGCCGTTCATCCTCGTGGTCACGCACATCTGGCAGACGGTCGGCATGAACAGCGTGGTCTATTACGCAAGCCTGGTCGGGCTGGACGCGTCGCTGCTGGAAGCGGCGGAGCTGGACGGCGCGAACCGCGTGCAGAAGGTCTGGCACGTGATGGTGCCGCACCTGACGGGCGTAATCGTCGTGCTGACGATTCTGGGCATCGGCAACATCTTCAGCGGCGACTTCGGTCTGTTCTATCAGGTGACGAAAGATCAGGGCGTGCTCTACCCCACGACCGACATCATCAACACCTACACCTTCCGCGCGCTGATGGGCGGCTCGATGGAAAAATCGGCCGCAGTCGGCCTGTTCCAGTCGGCGGCCGGGTGCTTCATGGTCGTCATGACCAACCTGATCGTCCGGCGCATCAGCCCGGAAAACAGCCTTTTCTGAGAGGAGGAGAAGAAAAATGGTTCACGGCAATAAAGAAAAAAAGGCGCATGGACAGATCGCGCTGCATATCTTCTTCATCATTTTCTCCCTGTGCTATATTCTCCCGCTGATTTTGATGGTTTCGGTTTCCTTCACCGATGAAAACGTCATCACCACCGGCGGCTTCTCGCTCATCCCCAAAGTTTTCTCCGCGGAGAGCTACCGCATGGCGTTTCGCAACCCCACGCAGCTGCTCAACTCCTACAAGGTGACGACGATCGTCAGCTTCGCGGGCATGGCGGCGCATGTGTTCGTAATGTCCATCATGGCCTTCGCGCTGAGCCGCCGCAATTTCGCGCTGCGCAAGGTGTTCACCTTTCTGGCGTTCTTCACGATGCTCTTCAACGGCGGCATCGTCCCCACGTATCTGCTCATCACCAAGTACCTCCGCCTGAAGAACAGCTACTGGGTCTACATTCTCCCCAGCATCGCATCGGCATGGAATCTGATCGTGCTGCGCACGAATTTCCAGCAGCTGCCCGACGCGCTGATCGAATCCGCAAAAATCGACGGTGCGAGCGAATACCGCATCTGCTTCAGTATCGTCCTGCCCCTGAGCGTTCCGGCGATGGCGACGATCGGCTTCCTCTATTTCGTCGGCAAGTGGAACGACTGGATGACGTGCGTTTACTACATCAACAAGCCCGCGCTGTATTCGCTGCAATATCTCCTGCAGCGCATCCTGCGCGAGGCGGAGTTCCTCAAGCAGCTCTCGGCCGAGCAGCAGGCGCTGGAAGCCAATACCGTCGTCCCGACGGAATCCTTCCGTTTCGCGATGGCGCTGCTGGCGGCGGGCCCGGTGCTGGTGGTGTTCCCCTTCTTCCAGAAGTATTTCTCCAAGGGCATGACCATCGGCGCGGTGAAGGGATAATCGAGCGCGAAAGCGAAGCATTAGAGGCGAAAGCCTCTTTGCAAATAAATCCTGAAAGGATGTTGTTTCATGAAACGGTTTCTGGGAATCCTGATGGCTCTGTGCCTGCTGCTCGGCTGCGTTTCCGCGGCCCACGCGGAAGACGTCGTCACGCTGCACTGGTGGTATCGCGGCAACGGCGAGCAGGCCGATACCGAGCTGGTCAACGCCAAAGTGAACGAAATGCTTCAGACCTACGAAGGCCTTGAGAACGTCAAGGTCGTGCTGCACCCCTTCGCGCCGAGCGACTATCAGACGCAGGTGCTGCTGGGCCTGTCCGCCGGCGAACCGATGGACATCCTCAACACCGTCAGCCTGAACCTGTACCAGCTGGTTGAAGACGACACGCTTCGCCCGATGGACGAATACCTGCCCCTCGCCACCGAGCTGACCGCCGAGCTGCCGGAGCAGATGATCAACTACGGCAAGGTGGACGGCGTGCAGTACATCATCTGCCACCAGCAGCAGATTGCGATCGGCCGCGACCTCGCCATTCCGACCGAGTACATCGAAAAGGGCTGGGTGGACGGCGAAAAGCTGTACGACATGTTCCGTTCCGATAACTTTGGCAAGTACACCATCAATGAAATGATGGACGAGCTTGAGAAGTCCCTCCTCGCCGTGCGCGAAGGCACCGGCCTGGACAACATTTATCTCCACAATAACAACATGATGCTCCCCACTTCGTCCGGTAACTACAACCCCTTTATCGGTTACTATGACAGCGTGTCCGGTTATTCCTCCAGCATGGCGTTCCAGATCGACAACGCGACCCATACGGTCTATTTCAACGACATGGAACCCGGCGCGACCGACGCGATGGCGCGCTGGGCGGAATGGTACGACAAGGGCTATGTCTATGCGGACGTCATGGTAGAACCGCAGAAAATCACCACCGGCGATTATCTGACCACCGCCGCCCCGAAAGTTGTGCTTGGCTTCTCCAACGGCACCGGCACTTCCGAATACCTCACTGAGTTCAACTCCGCAGCTTACGGCTACCCGATCACCGTCTATCAGCTGAACGACAACTACTACGCCCCGATGACCTACGCCGCCGGCGGCGACGGCATCACTGCTTCCTGCGAACATCCGGAAGAAGCGATGAAGTTCATCCAGTGCATGAACACCGAACGCGGCAAGGAAATCTACAACACCATCGTTTACGGCATCGAAGGCACGCATTGGGAATTCAACGAAGATGGCAAGACCATCCGCACCTTCGGCTACGACGGCTCTCAGGGCGGCTCGGATTACCTCTACTCCGCGCATAAGTGGATCATGGGCAACACCCGCAACGCCTACCTCAACCAGGGCTGCACGCATCAGACGCTCGATATCATCGACGAGATCAACTACGGCGACCACACCATCAAGTCCGCGCTGACCGGTATCGTCCTCAAGAGCGACGATTTCTCCATCGAGCTCGATCAGGTGAACGCGCTGTATAAGGAATTCCACGATTCCCTCTTCAACGGCGTGAAGGGTTCCGAAGGCTGGAAGGCCTACTACGACGAGTACATCGAAAAGATGCACCTGGCCGGCCTCGACAAGGTGCTGGAAGGCTATCAGGCGCAGGTCGACGCGTATCTGGGCAAGTAATTTCCTTTCACAGACACAAACACACGGGCATCCGCTTCGCGGCGGATGCCCAAATTTTAGGAGAACGCTATGAGACAGTTGCTGACGCTGAGCGAAACCCTTCACCACCCCGGCTTCAGTTGGCCGGAAAGCCTCGTCTTCCTCCCCGCCGAAAAGCCCGAAAGCCCCGCCTTTCATCTGACGGACGCGCAGGGCGGCGAATACGCCGCGCAGTGGGTGGAGAGCGAGAAGAAAATCGCGTTCGTCACGGCGCTGGACTGCGCCGAGGAGAAGCGCTTCACCGTGCAGCCCGGTTCCGCCGCACGGACGATGCGCTGCGGCGGCGAGGACGGCTTCTGGGCGGATAACGGCGCTGTGCGCCTTGAAATCGGCCGCGCGGCCGGCGCGCTCTTCACGCTGCGCATGGCCGGCACGGAAATCGCCGGGACGGCGCGGCTGAACGTGCCCGTGCTGGAAAAGCGCGTGACGGTGCTGCAGGCGGGCGACGTATTCGCAGAGGTTGCAGTCGAGGCGCTCTGCGCCGATGAAAAGCGTTACCGCGTGACGCTGCGGCTGGCGCTCAACATGGAGTTCGCCGAGATGCTGGAGGAAATCGACGGCTTTGCGAAGGAAGACGCGGCCGCGATGACCCTCGACTGGCAGGGTTTCTCCCCCGTCCGCCGCTGCAACCATTACCGCGGGATGGAGTATATCGACCAGTATCTGGAGGCGGACGGCCGCGTGCCGACGCTCGTCGCGCCGTATGACAGCTGGGTCAGCTGGTGGCAGGACAAGACGGTCTCCTTCGCGGACGAAGAAAACTCCGTCGGCGTGTTCATCCGCCGCGCCGAAAAATGGGACGATCACGAATATTCCCTCTGGCGCTCCTCCGATACGCTCGCGGTACGGTTCTATTACCGCGGGGAAAAGCTGCAGTTCTATTACCCGCTCGCGGACGGGACGCGCGGCAGCGCCGTGGCGTTCTTTGCAAACGCGGAGGATCTGGCCAACTGCTCCGCAAAGTCCGACGGGCTGGTCAAGCAGGATACCGTATCGCACCAGCGGCTGACGCGCATCGAGGAGCTTTGGTACTGGCAGGAGTATATCGCGCTGGACAAGGTGAAGGACTGGGTGCTCCGCTGGGACGAGGACAGGAGCGCTTTCCCCCGCTTTTTCACCGACGACAGGCTTCCGCCCGACGGGTTCGAGCTGTGGTATCTCGGCCATGTGCGGGAGCTTACGCCTGCGATGGCGGAAAAGGTGGTTTACGAGCTTTCTCACTCGCTCAACGAGCTGGCGCGCACCGGCGCGGTTTCCAACCGCGAGTTTTATGACTGGGCCGTGCTGTTCGACCGCACCATCCCGCAGATGACCGAAAAACAGTACGGCGATCTGCGCGCCGCGTTCGCCTTCTGTGCCTATGCGTTCTCGGACGAAAACTATATGCCCATCCGGAAAATGCTCGCCGGCCACCCGAATTTCCTGATGGACGCGCGCGGCGTGGCGGGCGTGGCGGCGGCGCTGTTCCCGCATCACCCGCACGCGGACGTATGGCGGCATGAATTCGAGCTGGCCGCCGCGCGCAATTTGAAGTATCATACGCGCCCCGACGTGAAGGCCTGGAACGCGCTCGGCGGCCGCTGGACGGAAAACCAGGGCTGCTACGTGCTCGCCATGCTGCGGCCGCTGAGCCAGGCGCAGTATCTGCTGCATGAAACATACGGCGACTACGTCGCGCTGTATCCTTCCCTTTCGAAGCTCTGGTCGTTCCTGGTGGGTTCGCTCTCCGCCCCGGTGGGCGGCGTGCGGCGCTTTCCCTCTCTCGGCGCGCACAGCGCGGCAAGGCCTGTGAACAACTACCAGCTGCTGCAATGGGGCGACGCGCTGTTCAACTACGATCCGCTGCTCGCCGAAGCGCTTTATTCCCTCGGCGACAAAAACCGCGGCGGCTTCGAGGAGCAGGGCGCAGGCACCTCGCATTACCGCCCGCTCGCCAACCGCCCGGAGGCGGAAACGCACGGCACGCGCCCGCAGCTTGAAAGCGCCAAATATACCGGCTACGGCTATGTTCTGCGCAGCGAAACGTACGACCCGGAGGAGATGACCGTCGAGCTGATCCAGATCGACGAGGGGCCGAACTATCGCTGGGGCATCGCGGGTTCGGGCGGCTGCGGCAGCCTGTGCTATTACGCCGCGGACAAAAACTGGAGCGCGCAGCGCCCTGAAGACATGGGCGACTGGAACAAGGGCGACGCGCAGGCCTGCTGCAACTTCGGCGTGCTCATCGACAACGAATACCACTCCGTCGGCCGCAACGAACTGACCGAGCCGCTGTACGATTTCGGCTTTGCGCAGTATGCACGCGTGAACGCGAACGAGAAGGTTTCCGCGTTCTACCGCTACCGCAGCGTAATCATGAGCGGAAACGATTATATCACCGTCTACGACGCGGTAACCGATATGCACGTCCGCGGCCGCTTCAGCTGGTTCAATGAAGGCAAGGGCAATCTGCCCGCCATCGTGCAGCTCAAGCCCGGCGCGCAGGGCGTGGAAACCGACGGCGGCGTGCCGATCGACATGCCCTATCGCAAGCCGGACGAATCCTTCTGCGGCCGCTATTACGAGGGCGACGGCGATTTCCTGACCTACGTCTCCCACCGCAGCACGAACGCCGACCGCGGCGCCTACACCACCGCAACGGATTACGGCGTAATGATCGAAATGCAGGGCCGCACCGATTACGTCTTCCACCGCGCGGCGAAAATCCGCTACAGCAGCCCGGAAGCGCGCTTCACCGGACACGCGGGCATCGTGCGCGTATACGGGAAAACGAAGGCGCAGGCCGCGCTGTTTGACGGCAGCGAAATTGGCGTCTGCGGCGTGCGGGCCGAATGCGAGAACGCGGGAATCGGCTTCACGGTTGAAAACCGCCAGCTCAGCGGCATAATCGAAGCGCGTGAAAACGCCATGATCGCGCTGCACGCAGATTTCCCCTGCACGGGCTACAAACTGTATTTGAACGGCGAACCCGCCGAATTTATCCGCACGGAGGACGGCGTGCGCTTTGCCCCGCCCGCCGGGCGCGCCGCGTTCGAATGGACGGCGCTGGACGCGAAGCCCCTGCCGCCGCGAATCGTATCCGTTCTCGCGCGCGACGGCGGCGCGGACGTTTTCTGGGAAGGCCGCGCCGAGCGCTACCGGCCAGAAATCAGCCTGGACGGTGCGAAAACCTGGCGCACGCTGGAGGAGACCGCGCGGACGAACTGCACGATTCGCGGCCTCAAAAACGGCAAGCTGCACGTGCGCGTACGCGGCGTGAACGGCGGACGCGAGGGGGATTGCTGCTGGGAATACCCGGTGTACCTGACGGACAAACCGGCGCAGGCCCCGGACGGGCTGCGCGTCGTCCGCAGCAAAGAAGGCTATACGATCACCTGGGGGCAGGTGCTGGGGGCGGCGGAATACTGCCTCTATCGTCTGACAGCGCAGGGCCGGGAGCTTGTTTATCGCGGCGCAGAGCGCCGCTGGAACGCGCCCGCGGAGGATGCGGCGTACTGTGTTTCCGCCGTGAACGGCAACGGCGAAGGCGAGCCCTCTCCCGCACGCTCCACATGCGCCGACGGGCTTGAGCGCTGGGACCCGAAGCCGGAAGAGAAATTCCGCCGCTACTGCACCAGCCACGAGTACGGCTACCCCTTCTACGATTTCTGGCACGATTACCTGAACCAGAAAACGAAGGAGTATCCGGATTGAAAGGAGTTATAACAATGACACAGCTGCTGATAAACGCGAACCCGAAAGGCGGATTCACCGTTTCCGCCCATGGCGAAACCTGGCTAGAATGCCCGGCGATGATCGCCGTAGATGCGAACGGCGAAAAGGACAACGACGATCGTTTCGTGCCTGTCATGGCCTATGAACGCCGGGAGCAGAAAGGGAGAATTCTTCACATCTGGCGCACTCAATCCAACCTCTGGACAAAAAAAGAATATGTGCTGGAAGAAGCCGAAAACGCCGCGCGGTTCTTCGTGCGCGTGGAAGGCAGGGGCAAGGTGGACGCGCTGCGCTTTTTCGGCTGCCATGCCAAATATGAAGCGGCGGAATACCTGCTGCCCGTTGCAAACCATGCGGATTATTCCCGCAATCTGCGCATGATCACCGAGCCCGGCGTGATCGAACTGGGCTATTTCACCCCGCCCTGCTATGTTTACCCCTTCCATATGGCCGGCTGCGCCGGCTGGCTGGGCGTAGGGCTGGCGGCGCGCGCGGGACAGTATAACTTCCACCAGTTCCTCTACCAGAACGAAAACCAGAACCGCTGCGGATTTGAAGTGCCGCTCTATGGCCAGACGACCGTAGACGGCGCATGGGAGAGCCAGAGCCTGCTGTTTGTGACCGGCGAAGACGCTTACGACGTGGTGCGCGCATACGCCCGGTGGCATTACGACGCGGGCTGGTGCGCAAAGAAAGACCGCAGCCACGAACCGGACTGGTGGAGCAGGCCCATCTTCTGCGGCTGGGGCGAACAGGCCGCGCTGCAGAAAAAGTCCGGCGGCGCGCAGAAGGATTACGCAACGCAGAAGGATTACACTCAAATGGTGGAGCGTCTGGAAGCATATGGCCTGAACCCGGGCGTGATTATTATTGACGCGCAATGGCAGGATGCTTACGGTTCCTCTCTTCCCGACCTGACCAGATGGCCCGACCTGCGCGCTTTCGCGGACGCGGAGCATCGGAAAGGCCGCCGTGTGGTGCTGTGGTTCCGCTCGTGGCATCCGGAGGGGCTGAGCCAGGAGGAATGTATCGAATACCTCTGCACCGCCTGCGGTGCCGATCCGACGAGCGGGAAATATCGCGCGCGCATGCGCGAAACGATCCATACGCTGCTTTCGGACGAACCGGGCTGTTATAACTGTGACGGCTTCAAGATCGATTTCGCCAACTGCATGCCGCTGGGCAAATACGTTTCCTGCCATGAAAAGGGCGTGTATGGCGTGGAGCTGCTCAAGCGCTTCTTTATCATGATGCGCGATTTCGCCAAAGCGGCCAAGCCCGACGCGCTGATCAACTGCTCCTGCGCGCACCCCTATTTCGACGAGATCGTCGATCAGGCGCGCATTCACGATTACTGGGGCACCATGCGCAATACCCCCGAGGTAATGGCGCACCGGGCGAAGCTGTGCAAAGCGGCGATGGAAGACGTGCTCATCGATACGGACGCGGGCGGCGTAGGCAGCCGCCGGAATTTTCAACGCTGGATGAAGGCGCAGCCGGAACTGGGAATCCCCGATCTGTATTACCTCACCGCCGCCGGGGACGTTCCCTTTGACGAAGAGGATATTGCGCTGATTCGCGGCGTGTGGAACG
>CAKTTL010000015.1 GCA_934615235.1 uncultured Clostridia bacterium | reverse complement strand
TGGAAAACACAACCGCCGCCCTTTCGGACGGCGGTTGTGCTTGGGAGTGTTATTCGTGATAGCCCGCCTCGCGGAGGGCTTTCAACGCTTCTTCGGGGTAATCCGCGGTGATCAGCGTTGCGCCGAGTTCGGCGCAGCGAACGATCTCCTTCGCCGTATGCAGGCCGGCGCAGACCCATGGTTCAATGCCGTCCGCTTTGACCGTTTCGAAATAAGAGCGCGGCGGGACGGTGCAGTTGAGCGGTTTGAGCGTGCCGTCGGGCTGCTCCTTGCGCAGGATCATGCACAGGCAATACAGGAATTCCCGCGGGTCGCGGCTGCAGTCGGTCAAAACCGGGTAAGGGTAATAACCGTGCAGGCGATAGCGGTGATCGTACTTTTCGTCGATGTACTCCAGCAGCTTTCCGTTAAAGCTGTTGAGCACGCACCGCTCGCCGAAGCCGTAGGCTTCCATCATTTCGATCGTGCGATCGGCGCATTCATAGGCAAATTCCTCGTTGCCGGGGGTAGGGTATTCCTTCAGCTCGAAGTCGATGAGCATGTTGTCATGCCTGGCGCAGAGCTTGAGGAACTCTTCCAGCGTCGGAGCCGATTCACGGGCGAAGCCCTCAAAATCATTTGCGGCGTTGAGCGCTTTGAATTCCCTGAGCGTCATCTCGCGGATGAGGCCGGTGCCGTCCGTCGTGCGGTCGACCGTCGGGTCGTGCATGATGACCAGCTCATGATCCTTCGTCATACGAATATCGGTTTCGATCATATCCACGCCCGCGTCGATGGCGCGCTGGAAAGAGGAAAGCGTGTTTTCCGGGGCGGTAAAGCGCTGGCCGCGATGCGTCGCGACGAGCATTTTGCTGGGATGTCCTTCCCACATCATAATCTCATGTACCTTCTTCTTTGCTTATTTCATTCCACGATATGCAAAGCCTTCGATAATCTTGCGGCTGGCGAAGATGAACACGATCAGAATCGGCACGACCAGCAGGCAGTTGCCGGCCATCAGCGTGTTCCAGCGGATACCGATTTCCGCGTCGCGCAGGCGCTCGATGGCCAGCGTAAGGGGACGGTACAGGTCGTTGTTGGTCATAACCAGCGGCCAGAAGTAGGAGTTCCATGTGCCGATGAAGGAGAACATCGCAATGGTCACCATTGCGGATTTGCACATCGGCAGCATGATCTGCAGCATTACCTTGACTTCGCCCGCGCCGTCCAGCTTTGCGGATTCGACGATTTCGTCCGGAATCTGCTTGAAGGACTGGCGCAGCATGAAAATGCCGAACGCGTCCGCGCCCATCGGGAGAATCTGCGGCCAGAGCGAGCTGATCAGCTTGGCCTTGGCCATCATCAGATAAATCGGGATGTACGTCAGCTGAAGCGGAATCATGAACGCGACGAGCACGACGCCGAAGGCGACGCCCGAAAGAGGGAACTTGCGCTTGGCGAACGCGTAGGCGGCGGGCACCATGACGATCAGCTGCAGCGCGATCACGGCCGCGGTGACGACGACGGTATTGAGCATGAAGCGCGGAATATCAAGGCCCGCGTTGAACGTGCTGGTAAAGCCTTCAAGCGTCCAGGTGTGCGGCCACAGGGTCGGGGGAACATCCATGGATTCAACGTACGGCTTGAAAGCCGTGATGATCATCCAGTAAAAGGGGAACACGAAAGCGAGCATCACCGCGATTTTGAAAATGTCGCTCACCAGGGTCGTCAGGCGATGGCGCACTCGTGCGGATGAAGTGAAAGTCAGCTTTTCCATCTATTTCGCTCCTTATTGATAGTGCACTTTCTTTTCAACGAATGCGAAGTCGATCACCGTGATAACGACCATGATCAGCAGCATGACAACGCCGGCGGCGCAGGCGTAACCGAGTGTGTTATTGCGCTGGAAGGCGTAATCGTAAATGTACATGCTCAGCACGCGCGTCGAGTCGCCAGGGCCGCCGTTTGTCATGATGCGCACGGAATCGAACACCTTGAACGAACCGGTCGTGATCGTGATAAGCAGGAAGAACAGCTGCGGGGAGATCATCGGCAGCGTGATCTTGAAGAACGTCTTGACGCCGGTCGAATTATCCAGCCGCGCAGCCTCGTAGATTTCCGTCGGGATGGATTTCATCGAAGACATGATAATCAGCGAATAATAGCCGATGCTCTTCCAGGTGTTCATGATGATGATGGAGAGCATCGCGGTGGAGGAATCGTCCAGCCAGCGGACGCTGGGCAGCCCCAGCGAGTTCAGGACGGAGTTGAACAGGCCGTAGGACTGCGAGCTCATCAGCCAGCTCCAGATGAAGCCGGCGGAAACGCCCGCCACCAGGTGCGGCGTGAAGAAGACGGTCTGCGCGATGTTGTTGATCCTGCGATCCTTGAACATCCACTGCGCCAGCAGCAGCGAGAAAATCATGATGCTCACCAGCGCGCCCAGCGCGTAAAGCGCGGTGTTGCCAAGCGCGTTGAGAAAGTCCTTCTTCACGAAGAAAAGACGGTGATAGTTATCCAGCGCGATGAACTCTTTATACGGCTTCGTGGCGTTACCCTTGAACAGGCTCAGCACGCCCATGTTGACGGCCGGATAAATGACGAACAGGCTCAGGAAGATCAGCGCGGGCAGCACCATCAGCCACGAGACGCCGTAACCGCGCCATTTGAGCAGGCGCTGGCGGCGCAGCACGTCCTTTGGCAGCGTGTAGTCACTCATCGTTCATCCCTCCCGCGACGGCGAGAAGCTCGTCCGGTCCGCCGTGACCGGCGTGATTGCCTTGCGCGTCAAAGAAATGAATATGCTTGCGCTTGACGGTCATCCACAGATTTTCGCCCTCGCGGAATTCTTCTTCGGTGCTGCGCACCATGATCGTCGTATCGCTCAGGCGCACCTTATACAGCGTTTCCGCACCGAGCATTTCGCGCGTGACGATCTGGCAGCGGCGGCGAATCGGCAGTTCGGGCGAGGGAGTCGCGGTCAGCACGATCGCCTCGGGGCGGAAGCCGAGCTGGAAGCCGTTGGGCATTTTGAGGATGTTCATCGGAGGGGTGCCGATGAACTGCGCGGCGAAGACGTTGCTGGGCTCGTGGTAAATCTGCTCCGGCGTGCCGACCTGCTGAATTTCGCCCTTTTCCATCAGCACGATCGAATCGGCCATGGACATGGCCTCGACCTGGTCGTGCGTGACGTAGACGAACGTGGTGCCCAGGCGGCGCTGCAGCTCGATCAGCTCCACGCGCATTGCGGCGCGCAGCTTTGCGTCGAGGTTGGACAGCGGCTCGTCCATCAGGAAGACGGCGGGCTTTTTCACCATCGCGCGCGCAAGCGCGATACGCTGGCGCTGTCCGCCGGAAAGCTGGCTGGGCTTGCGGTCGAGATACTCGGTGAGACCGACGATTTTAGAATATTCTTCGATCAGCCGGGCGCGCTCGGCTTTCGGAACTTTCCTGTTTTTAAGGCCGAATTCGATATTTTCACGGACGGACATGGTGGGATAAATCGCATAATTCTGGAAAACCATCGCGACGTCCCGCTTACCCGGATCGACGTCGGTGATATCTTTTCCGTCCATCAGGATTCGACCGGAGGTGGCGGGACCGATGCCCGCGATCATGCGCAGAAGGGTGGTCTTGCCGCAGCCGGAAGAGCCAACCAGAACGGTGAACTTGCCGTCTTCAATGGTCAGATTCAGGTTTTCGATGACGTTTACTTGGCCAAAGGACTTGCTGACGTTCTGAAATTCAATTTTGGCCACTTGTTTTTCCTCCAATGCAAATTGCTAAGTGGGGAGCATATTGGAAATATGCTCCCCGACGCTTACGGAAAGATGAAACGGATTACCAGATGTCTTCGGATTCGGCGATGATGTTTTCAACAGCCTCTTCGGGGGTGATGCTCTTTTCCTGGATCAGCAGGGAGACGTTGTCCCAGCAGATCTGGGTGAAGTCCTGACCGACGGCGACGAACGGAGTTTCCTGGCCGCGGCCGTAGGAGAGCAGCTGGTCGTAAGCAACCTTGAACTCGGGGTTCTCGGCCCAGAATTCAACCATTTCCGGATAGGTGGCGATGGACTTGGTGCAGGCGACGTAACCGGAGGTCTTGGCGTTGAAGAACTGCTCTTCGTCGCTCATGAGGTACTTGACGAATTCCCAGGAAGCCTGGATTTCTTCGTCGCTGTTGTCCGCGCTGATGATGGAGATGTTCGCGCCGCCGATTTCGGCAACGTGGTTTTCGGGGTTGTAGGTCGGGAACATCGCGACGCCG
The DNA here is from genome assembly GCA_934615235.1 of uncultured Clostridia bacterium. GTDB lineage: Bacteria > Bacillota > Clostridia > Christensenellales > Aristaeellaceae > Aphodomonas. The sequence continues at coordinate 36,960 of CAKTTL010000015.1, read as the reverse complement.
ACTTCCACGCCGGTTTCGGCGGCGGCGATCAGGAGGTTGCCCAGACCCGCGGAGGAGTTCATGTAGGCGGCGAGCTCGCCGTTGATGAACATGGTCTGCGCGGTGTCGCCGGCGTTGGTCACGTCGAAGGGACGGCACCAGCCGGCGTCAACCCATTCGCGCCAGTCGGAGAGAACCTTCAGCATCGTGCCGTCTTCCAGAGACGGAGAACCGCCGCCCTCGACCATGTATTCGGAACCAAGCTGATAGATCCAGGCCGCGTTGTAGTAGCCGAAGTCGTTGAAGATTTCGAAGCCGTAGCGGGTGATTTCGCCGGCGTCGTTCTTGACCATGGCGGCTTCGCCGAACTTCTTGAGCTCGTCGATGGTGATCATGTCGCCGATTTCAATGCCGAGTTCCCTGGCGATTCCCTTGTTGTAGTAGAACAGGGGAGTGGAACGGCAGTAGGGCATGGAATGGATCTGACCGTCGGTGTTGCCGCCGATCTGCAGGAGCCAGTCCATCAGATTGCCGGTGATGTCATAGCCTTCCGCCTCGGCGAGAGGGGCCATGTCCACGAGGTAATCGTCTTCGAGCATGTAGGCCACGTAGGTGTTGGCGGCGCTGACGATGTTGGGCGCTTCGCCGGACTGCACGGCCAGCTGAATCTGGGAGAACAGATCGACGTAGCCGCCGATGTAGGATTCTTCAATGACGATGCCCTTTTCCTTGCCGACGGTCTCGTTGAAGCCGTTCACGGCGTGGGTGACGCACTCATACTGCGCGCCGGAGCCGCGGTGATGCCAGAACTTGAGGGTGATGGGGTCGCCGTCCGCAAACGCAGAAGCGGAGCAGGCAAGCGCGAGAACCAGGACCAGGAGAATGGAGACTAGTTTTTTCATTGGGTCTACTTCCTTTCTTTTTTTCGTTCTCTCCTATAAGCAGAGGAGGCGGTGAAGCCTTCGCTGCCTAACGGGCGCCATGGGAATCTGTTTGGGTTTCCGGATTACGAATTGGGTTTCGAATCAACAAGACCAATTATAGCGACCAAATCAAATGTTGTCAATATACTGTCGAAAAATCATGCTTTTTTGACATACGGGCCGCCGGGTCAATTTTATGCAAAGCTGGAGCAAAGGACGTGCAAAGCGCGAAAACCATGTATAGAAAGGCAGAAAAACAGGAAAATACCGGAAGAAATATACAAATCAATCAGAAAATACGCATAAATACGCAAATTGGACGTGGAAAATCCGCGGTATTTTTTACGAATCATAACATTAGTTTTACATTTGTTTCGATTCTTTCGAAATGTTTGACAATTTGGAAGCTCTGTGTTATATATAAAACGATTCGAGGCGAAAAATTTTTTTGCCGTGCAAATGGGAGAGTGTCGCCGATGATACCGCAGGGCCGCAAGGATTATATTTTGCAGCTGCTCAACGAGAAGCCGCTGGTGACCGTGACGGAGCTGGCGGAGGCGTTTTCGCTTTCGGAGGTTTCGGTGCGCAAGCTGCTTACGGCCATGGAAAAGGAAGGACTGCTCACGCGCAGCTGGGGCGGCGCCACGCGCGCCGAAAACGCGCTGCACGAGTATTCCCATGTGGAAAAGGAAAAGCTGCATCTGGAAGAGAAAAAGGCCATCGCGCGCTTTTGCTACGGCGAAATCAGCGACGGCGAATCGGTCTTCCTCGACAGCGGCACGACGACCATCCAGCTGGCGCGGCTGATCGCATCCGGCGCGAAGCGCCATATTCTTATCGTCACCAACGCGCTCAATATCGCGATGGAATTTGTGCACGCCGAGGATATCGGCGTGATCGTTATCGGCGGGGAAATGCGGCATCGCATCGTCTGCTGCACGGGCGAACTGACGATGGACGCGCTGAACAATTTCTGCTTCGACCGCGCGTTTGTTACGGGTAACCATTTCAGCCTCGAGCGCGGTTTCACCACGCCGCTCCTGTCCGAGGCGAAAATGAAGGGCAAGCTGCTGGAGGTTTCCAAGCACAGCTATGTGGTGATGGATTCGAGCAAATACGGCGGCAATTCGCTCTGCTGCATCGCACCCATCGATGCGGCGTCGATGATCGTGACGGACTGGCGGCTGCCGGCGAGCATTCTTGCGCATTTTGAAGAGAAAAATATCGCGGTTGCCGCAGCGCCGAAGGTTGAAAACTGACGCAAAGAGAAGGAGCGCTTGAACAAATGGAAAACAGGATTCGTCTGATGGCCTTTGATCTGGACGGGACGCTCACGCAGCATAAATCGCCACTCGGGGAAGAAAACAGGGCCGTGCTGGAGGCGCTGGCGCGGAAGTATCGCCTGCTGATGGTCGGCGCAGGCGCGTGCAGCCGCATTTTTCATCAGATGAACGAGTTTCCGCTCGATATTATCGGCAACTACGGCATGCAGTTTTCGCAGTGGGATCCCGCGGCGAAGGCGCTGGTTCTGCGCCGCGACGAGCACGTCGCGGTCGACCGTGAAGAAGCGATTCGCCGCGCCGACATGCTGCGCGACTTTTTCAACCTGCACGATTATGCGGGCGAGACGATCGAAATTCACGCCAGCGGCATGCTGACCTTCCCCATTCTGGGCACGAAGGCGAAAATTGAGGATAAGCTCGCGTACGACCCCGATCGCAGCCGCCGCAAGCCGATGTACGCGAAGGTCTGCGAAACGTTCCAGGAGTATACGGTCTTCATCGGCGGCTCGTCGTCGTTCGATATCGTGCCCAAGCCGTTTTGCAAGAGCAGCGCGCTGAAGCGCTATATGGACGAGTTCGGCTTCACGGCGGATGAGGTCGCCTACTGCGGCGACGACTACGGCGTTGGCGGAAACGATCATGACGTATACGAATCGGACGTGCGGTTTATTACGATTGATAATTATCTCGATTTCGGCAAGCGAATGGCCGAAAATAGAATGCTGTGAAATAAAGGAAAAAGGAACAAACAGACTGCGGCACTGAAAAGGCGACCGCAGTCTGTTTTGCTATTTTATCAGTTTTTCTTCACTCAGCTCGATCACTTCGTCCGCAAGTAGACGGGCTTCTTCCGGGTTGTGCGTGATCAGCAGAGCGCCCTTGCCGCGCATCGCGCCGCGCAGACAATCGAGCGCGCGCAGGGCGGTCGCTTCGTCCAGACCGCGCAGCGGCTCGTCGAGAAAAAAGTAATCCCCGCCATAGGCCGCGGCGCGTGCGATGGCGAGCCTGCGCCGCATGCCGCCGCTCAGGTTTTCGGGCAAAGCCGCTTCCTCGGCGGAAAGCCCGACCTGCGCGAGCGCCTCCCGCGCGGCGGTTGGAGGAATACCGACCGCGGTCAGGTTTTTCAGCGCGCCTGCCCAGGGCAGCAGTCTGTCCTCCTGAAAGAGAAAGGAATAGCGCAGGCGCCTGTCGCGAATCACCTGTCCGCCGTCCGGCGCGAGCAGCCCGGATAGCAGCCGCAGAATCGTCGTCTTTCCGCAGCCGGAGGGGCCGAAAAGGCAGAGCACCCGGTTTTCCGGCGCGCGCAGAGAGAAGTTCTGAAGCACCGTTTTTTCGCCGAAACGTTTGGTTACGTTGACAAGCTCAGGCACCGCGCGTTCCTCCCTTCGGCGCGATAACGCGCAGGACGATTTTTTCCAGCGACATCGAAAGCAGAATGACCGCGACGGTTGCGGCAAGCAGTTCGGGCGTTTCCAGATAAATTTTCGCGCGATACATAATCGAGCCGAGCGAGTATTTCGGCACGCAAATGACTTCGGCGGCGACGCCGCTTTTCCACGCCATGCCCATGCCCGTTGCGACTGCTGCGCGCAGATAGGGCAGCAGCGCGGGAAAATAGAGGTTTTTCAGGCGCGCAAACGCGCGCATATGGAACGCGTCCGCCATTTCCAGCAGATCGCGATCGAGCGCGGAAAGGCCGCTGAAAACGTTCGAGTACGCGATCGGCATGACGATCAGCACGGCCGTGAAAATGGGCACGTTGGAAACGCGCAGCCAGACCAGCGCCAGCAGAATGAACGACGCGACGGGCGTGGCCTTTACGACGGAAAGCATCGGCCCGAAGAATTCGCGGCAGAACGCGAAACGCCACGACAGCGCGCCCAGCGCGCAGCCCAGCGTCAGTCCGCCCAGGAAACCGGCCGCGATGCGCCCGAGCGTCGCCGCGCAGCCGCGCCAGAACGACGCCTCGCCCGCGAGACGCACGAGCGTGCGCGCAACCGTGACGGGCCCCGGCAGCAACAGGTCGCGACCGACAAACGCTGCCGCGGCCGCCCAGAGGGCAAGCCACAGCAGCGCGGCGATTGCTTTGCGTATTCTGCTTTGCGCAAGCAGCTTTTTCATTTATTCGCCCTTTTTCTCCGTGACGAAGATGGCGGTGGGGCCGTCCGCGCCGCCGATGACGGCCGCGTCCGCACCGTCCGTCGCGCCATAGTAGAAATCTTCGCCCGGCATCGCGCCGCCGATGAGCTTGACGTTGAAGCCCTCGAGCACGCCGTAGAAGCTGTCGAGCACGACGCGCATCGCGTCTCCGGTCAGGCAGACCATGTTCGCGCGCGGAATCGCGTCCCTGGCGACGGCGGCCTTCATGATGTCGTATTTTTCAATCAGCGCGGCGGCTTCTTCGGCGTTGGCGTTTACCCATTCAACGCTGGCGGCGTATTCCGCAAGGAAAGCGGCGACGGCTTCGGGGTTCGCTTCGGCGAATTCGCGGCGGACGGCGATGCCGCCCATCGGCAGCAGGCCCGCGCCCTGGTTTTCCCATTCTTCGGTGAGGTTGAGGGCGACGTGGAATTCGGGAGCCTGCTTGGTGAGCATCGTCACGAACGGCTCGGGCAGCAGCACGACGTCGTAAGCGGCGTTTTCGGCCGTCGCCCTGGCGACGACTTCGCTATGCTCGGCGGCGTATTCGACGGTCGCGTTCACGCCGGCGGCGCTGAGCAGGTAATCGGTCACGGCCTGCGCCGTGGTGCCCTGGCCGGAGGAGAGGATCGTCTTGCCTTCCAGGTCGGCGAGGGAGTGCACGGAGTCGCCGCGCTCGAGGATGTACAGCACGCCCAGCGTGTTCACGGCCAGCGCCTGCACGCCGCCCTCGGTCTTCTGATAGAGCGAGGCGATGGCGTTGGTCGGCAGCGCCGCCATATCCAGTTCGCCGGAGACGAGCTGGCTGATCACAACGTCCGCCGCGCCGGCGAGGGTGAAGTTATAAGCGTTGGCCGTCGTCCCCGCTTCGTTGTCGGCCATCAGCTTGGATGCGCCCATGCCGGTCGGCCCCTTCAAAAAGGCGATGTTGACGGTCGCCTTTTCCGCCTGCGCGCAGCCGAACAGCAGCGACAGCGAAAGCATCAGCACGAGAAACAGAGCGATTTTCTTTTTCATTTTATAAAGCCTCCTATTGATCTTCTATTTGAAAAGCGCTTTCCGTCAGGCGGAAAACGCGCCCTTCCCGGGTGAAAAGCCCTTCGCGCTCAAGCTGTTCAAGCGCGCGATAGAGCGAGGCGCGGCCGACGTTGAGCAGCGCCGCCAGCTGCGTGTAGGAGCAGGGGAGCGTGAACGCGCCGCCCTTTCCCTGGCGCAGCCAGAAATCTTTCAACATGCCGCGCAGCCGCGCGGAAACGTCGTCGGCGGTAAAGGTGTCGATGCGGCGATTGAGAAACAGAATCTTTTCGGAAAGCAGCGCAATATAATTGGAAGCAAAGCGCGCTTCACGCGAAAGGAGCGCCTCCGCCCATTCCCGCGGGAGAAAGAGCGCCGCGCAGGCCGTTTCGGCGCGAATCTCGTTGGGAAACGGCGCGCCGTCCGTAAAGAGCGTCGCCATGCCGAAACATGCGCCGGGCGAAAGCCGGCTCATTGCCACGGGGGAGAGACCGTGCGTGACGAGCGCCGTGCCTTCCAGCAGGAAGCCGAGAACGCGCTCGGTCGAGCCGGGGCCGAGGATGGCCGCGCCGCGCGCAAAGCGCAGAGGTTCCGGCGCATCCGCGAAAAGCGGCGCGATTTCTTCCGCTGAAAACCCGCGGAAAAGCGGATTGGTTTTTATCACGGCGATTGCCTGCTCATTCTGTCTCATATGAGACAGTATACCCGCTTTTCGACGAAAGTCAACAAAAAACCCGCGATGCATAAGAATTTTATAAAATTTACTATTCCGGAAGGAAAAAGAAGAATGATGGAGAATCATTGGAAACAGGGTAAGATTGGACTATCTTAGTTTAACGATTTGTCCATTCGCGCCTTTTCGTCCTTATAATCGCCGGAAAACCGGCGTATTCATACGCTCACGGGCAAAGCCCGGAGAAAAATCTTTATACAAGGAGAGGTGTCGATCTATGGTTCTGGTTGGTGTCAAAGTGACGGTCGTCGGCCTGCTCGTTGTGTTTTTTGGTCTGGTCGTTCTGATCGCCTGCATCTCCGCGATGCACGCGATCATGTCCCGCAAGACTGAAAAGCCCGCCGCTGCTCCCGCCGTCGCCGCCCCTGCCGCCGCTCCCGCCGCGCCCCGCACCTACGTGCCCGGCCCGGAACTGAAGGACAAGAGCCCCGAGCTGTACGCCGTGATCACGGCTGCGGTTTCCGAAGAAATGCGGAAAAAGGGCGTCAATCCCGAAGGCGGCTTCAAGATCAAATCCATCAAGCGCAAGTAATTCAGCACAAACATGATTCAGGAGGAGAAAAAAATGAGCAAGTATCTGATCACCGTTAACGGCGGTTCCTATGAAGTTACTGTCGAAGAAATCGGCGGCGTCGCCCCTGTGGCCGTCGCGCCGAAGGCTGCTCCCGCTCCCGCTGCGGCTCCCGCCCCGAAGGCCGCTCCCGTGGCCGCCGGCGCTGAAACCGTCGCCGCGCCCATGCCCGGCAACATCCTGTCCGTGAACGTGGCCGCCGGCCAGTCCGTCAAGTCCGGCGACGTGATGCTCATCCTCGAAGCGATGAAGATGGAAAACGAAATCCTCGCCCCCCGCGACGGCGTTGTGGCGCAGGTTGCCGTGACCAAGGGCGCGACCGTGAACACGGGCGACACGCTGGTTGTGCTGAACTGATAGCTTGGAGGGCGCAAAATGACTACAAATATCGGCGAGATGATTACGACGATCGCCAAGAGCTCCGGTATCGGAATGCTCTTTGCCGATCCTCGCTATATCATCATGATCGTGATCGCCTGCGTACTGCTGTACCTGGGCATCGTCAAGGGATTTGAGCCGCTGCTGATGGTCCCCATCGGCTTCGGTATGCTGCTTGCGAACCTGCCGCTGGCGGGCCTGAACGGCACGCCTGTGTATGAATACCTCGCGGAAGCCACCCACAACGGCAAAGCCGGCGTGGAAGTGATTATGGAAGACGGTTCGGTGATGTATCAGTACGTCAAGACGAACGGCGGCCTTCTGTATTACCTGTATCAGGGCGTGAAACTGGGCATTTACCCGCCGCTCATCTTCATGGGCGTCGGCGCGATGACCGACTTTGGTCCCCTGATCGCCAACCCCAAGTCCCTTCTGCTGGGCGCTGCCGCGCAGCTGGGCATCTTCCTGACCTTCATCGGCGCGCTCGCGCTGGGCTTTACGCCTCAGGAAGCCGGCTCCATCGGCATCATCGGCGGCGCGGACGGCCCGACGGCCATCTACGTTACCACCAAGCTCGCCCCGCATCTCCTCGGGCCGATCGCCGTCGCGGCTTACAGCTATATGGCGCTCGTTCCCGTGATCCAGCCCCCGATCATGAAGGCGCTCACCACCAAGAAGGAACGCCAGATTGTCATGGAGCAGCTGCGTCCGGTTTCCAAGACGGAGAAGATCGTCTTCCCCATCATGGTGACCATCGTCGTCTCCCTGCTTCTGCCCTCGGCCGCCCCGCTGGTCGGCATGCTGATGCTGGGCAACCTCTTCCGCGTGTGCCTGGTTACGGATCGTCTGAGCGATACCGCGCAGAACGCGCTGATGAACATCGTCACCATCTTCCTTGGCGTGACCGTCGGCGCGACGGCGAGCGCCGAGGTGTTCCTCGCCTGGAGCACTATCAAGATCATGCTCCTTGGCGTGATTGCCTTCAGCTTTGGCACCGCGGGCGGCGTGCTCTTCGCCAAGCTCATGTGCAAGGTCACCGGCGGCAAGATCAACCCGCTGATCGGTTCCGCGGGCGTGAGCGCCGTGCCGATGGCCGCGCGCGTCAGCCAGGTTGTAGGTCAGAAGGAAAACCCGAAGAACTTCCTGCTCATGCATGCGATGGGCCCGAACGTTGCGGGCGTTATCGGTTCCGCGATCGCGGCCGGCGTGCTGCTGAGCCTGTTCGGCATGGCCTGATCTTTCAGACCGCAACGCTAAAAGAAGGAGAGTCCATATGCCCAAACAGAAAGTTTACATTACAGATACCATTCTGCGCGACGCGCACCAGTCCCAGGCCGCCACGCGCATGCGGACGGACGAAATGCTGCCCGCGTGCGAGTATCTGGATAAAGCCGGTTATTATTCTCTGGAGTGCTGGGGCGGCGCGACGTTCGATTCGTGCCTGCGCTTCCTGAACGAAGACCCGTGGGAGCGTCTGCGCAAGCTGCGCAAGGCGCTGCCCAACACCAAGCTGCAGATGCTGCTGCGCGGCCAGAACATTCTTGGCTACAAGCACTATGCCGACGACGTGGTCGACGCTTTCGTCAAAAAGTCCATCGACAACGGCATCGACATCATCCGCTGCTTCGACGCGCTGAACGATCTGCGCAACATGGAAAAGGCCGTCAAGGCCTGCAAGCAGTACGGCGGCATCGCGGAAGTGGCCATGAGCTACACCATCAGCCCTGTGCATACGGAAGAATATTTCGTCAAGCTTGCCAAGCAGATTGAAGATCTGGGCGCGGATACCATCTGCATCAAGGACATGGCGAACCTGCTTCTGCCCTACGACGCGTACAGCCTCGTTTCCAAGCTGAAGAAGGCCACCAAGCTGCCCATTCACCTGCATACGCACAACACCACCGGCACCGGCGACATGGTTTACCTCAAGGCCATCGAAGCGGGCTGCGATATCGTGGATACCGCGCTTTCTCCGCTTGCCAACGGCACCAGCCAGCCGGCGACGGAGTCGCTCGTCGCCACGCTCGAACGCAGCGGTATGTACGATACCGGCATCGACCTCGACATGTGCATCAAGGCGACGGATCATTTCCGCAAGGTTGCCAAGCGCCTGGAGGACGATAAGATTCTCGACAGCCGCGTGCTGCGCGTGGATGTGAACACGCTGAAGTATCAGGTGCCCGGCGGCATGCTCTCGAACCTGATCAGCCAGCTCAAGAACGCCAACGCGTCCGACAAGCTCTATGAGTGCCTCGCCGAAGTGCCGCGCGTGCGCGAAGATTTCGGCTATCCGCCGCTGGTCACCCCGACCAGCCAGATCGTCGGCACGCAGGCCGTCATGAACGTCCTCGCCGGTGAGCGCTACAAGATGGTGAGCAAGGAAAGCAAGGGCCTCATGCACGGCGATTACGGCCAGCTGCCCGGCAAGGTGAACGAAGAAGTGCGCAGGAAGATCATCGGCGACGCGAAGCCCATCACGCATCGTCCCGCCGACGACCTGAAGCCGGAAATGGATAAGTATCGTCAGGAATGCAAGCAGTGGGCCGAGTCCGATGAGGACGTGCTCAGCTATGCGCTCTTCCCGCAGGTTGCCGAAAAGTTCTTCGAGCAGCGCAAAGAGGCTCGCGAGGGCGGCAACGTGCCCGAGATTTCTGTAAAGGTAATCGGATGATGAAACAAATGCCGCATGTGCTTTTGAGCAACGATGACGGCGTATTCTTCCCCGGTATCCGCACGCTGGCCGACGCCTTTTTAGGCGCCGGCTGGCGCGTTTCTGTCTGTGCCCCGGATAACGAAAGAAGCGCCGCATCTCACAGCATTGTCATGCGCGAGCCGATCGTCGTGCGCCGCGTCGAGTGGGAAACGGAATATGGCCGCGACCGCCTGAACGTCTGGAAAACGAGCGGCACGCCCGCGGACTGCGTCCGCATCGCGCTGTTTGAACTGCTTCGCGACGACCTGCCGGATCTTGTCGTCAGCGGAATCAACAACGGCTGGAACGCCGGAACCGACTGCCATTACAGCGGCACCGTCGGCGCGGCGATGGAAGCGTATTTTCAGGATCTGCCGGCGATCGCCGTTTCGACGCGGCGTTCCTCGCCCAGCCGCAACCGGCTTGCGGCGCAGTATGCGCTGCGCACGGCCGAGCGGGTGCTGGCGCACGGCAATCCGCGCGAAGCGCTCTGGAACCTGAACCTGCCCGACTGCGAAGAGGACGAGGTGCAGGGGTTCGTCGAGGCGACGATGGCGCACGCGCCATATATCGACACGTACGACAAGCTGGAACGGTCCGAAAATCACGGCGCATACTGGCTGCGCGGCGAGCTGGTTCCGGAAAAGTTCGCCGAGGGCTCCGATCTGTACTGGCTCTGGCGCAATTACGCCACGATTACGGCTTTTGACTGGAACTGGACGAAGCCGAACCGTTGCGGTTTCATCCTGCAGGATTAGAGATTCTTCTTGCATTTTCTCTGCTGGATTGCTATAATGGCTCCATAAAATGAAATCGGGGGATATTTTTTCATGCAGGATATGGCGGATCTGATTCACCGCTTGAATCAGTCGGGCAAGCGCCTGAGCAAAGGTCACCGCAAAATTGCCGATTATATCGTGCAGCATTATGATAAAGCCGTCTTTATGACCGCGTCTACGCTGGGCGAAAGCGTGGGCGTGAGCGAATCGACCGTAGTGCGCTTTGCGGGCGCGCTGGGGTATGAGGGGTATCCGCAGCTGCAGAGCGCGCTGCAGGAACTGGTGCGCCACCGGCTGACCGCGTCGCAGCGCTTTGAAATGGCTGCGGAACTGCGGCAGGATGAGGTTCTGCAGACCGTGCTGCGCACGGACATGCAGAATATCCGCTCGACGATCGAGGGGATGGACGAAAAGGTTTTCGAAAGCGTCGTCAACCGCATCGTCCAGGCGAAGGGCATTTACGTCGTGGGCGTGCGCTCGGCGTCGATGCTCGCCAACTTCCTGGCGTATTATCTGCATTTCGTCTTCGACGACGTGCATCTGCCGACGGATATGTCGGTGGATATTTTCGAGCAGATTTCCCGCATCGGCCCGGGCGACGTGCTGATCGGCATCAGCTTCCCGCGCTATTCGCGCCGTACGCTTGAAGCCATGAGCTTCGCGCGTTCGCGCGGCGCGCAGGTGATCGGCATCACCGACGGCCCGATGTCTCCGCTCGTGGAGGCGGCGGACGAATGCCTCATCGCGTCGACCGATATGGCCTCGTTCGTCGACTCGCTGGCCGCGCCGCTTTCGCTCATCAACGCGCTGATCGTCGCCATCGGCCTGGAGCGCAAGGAAGAACTGAGCGAGCATTTCCGCCAGCTGGAGGAAATCTGGCAGCAGAATCATATCTATCTGGAGCGGGATAAAACGTGAGCAGAACCGTGTTTGTAATCGGTGGGGGCCCGGCCGGGATGGCTGCGGCCCTTTTTGCGGCCAGAGCGGGCGCGCACGCCGTTTTGATGGAAAAAAACGAAAAGCTTGGAAAGAAGCTGTATATTACGGGCAAGGGCCGCTGCAACGTAACCAGCGCGGCCGAAAACCTGATGAACCATATCCCGCGCAACCCGCGCTTTCTCTACAGCGCCTTCGCGTGCCTTTCGCCGGACGATCTGCGCGATCTGCTCGACGAGTACGGCTGCCCCACGAAGGAAGAGCGCGGCGAGCGCGTTTTCCCCGTGAGCGAAAAGGCGAGCGATGTGACGAAGGCGCTTGAACGGGCGCTGAAAGCGGCGGGCGTGGAGATTCGGCTGAACGCGAACGTGACGGCGCTTGAACCGCTGCTTGCCAGGGGAGCGGTTGTCGTGGCGACGGGAGGACTGTCCTATCCCTCGACCGGCTCGACGGGAGACGGCTATCGTTTCGCCCAGCAGGAAGGGCATGCGCTCGTCGCGCCGAAGCCCTCGCTCATTCCGCTGGAAACGCGCGAACAGTGGCCGAAAACGCTGCAGGGCCTCAGCCTGAAGAACGTAACGCTGCGCGCCGAGGTGAACGGCAAAAAGCGCTACGAGGAACAGGGCGAGATGCTTTTCACGCATTTCGGAATTTCTGGGCCGCTGACGCTTTCGATGAGCAGCCATATCGCCGACGATCCGCCTGAAGCGGTGCGCGTGACGCTCGATATGAAGCCCGCGCTGACGCTCGAACAGCTGGAGGCGCGGCTGCAGCGCGAGTTCGACGCAAGCCCAAAAAAGCGCGTCGCCAGCATTCTGCCTGCGCTCTTGCCTGCGCGGATGGCTGAGATTTTTCCGGCGCTTTGCGCCGTAAACGGCGATATCCTCTGCGCGCAGGTATCCCGCGCCGACAGGCGGAAAATCACCGAAACGCTGAAGAAGATTCCGATGACGATCAAAGGGCCGCGGCCGATCGACGAGGCGATTATCACGCGCGGCGGCGTGCCCGTGAGCGAAGTTTCTCCGCGCGATATGATGAGCAGGAAACGCCCCGGTCTGTTTTTTGCAGGCGAGGTGCTCGACGTAGACGGACATACCGGCGGCTTCAACCTGCAAATCGCCTTCTCTACCGGCGCACTGGCGGGAAAAAGCGCGGCCGCATGGGAAGAAAATGTCGAAAACTATTGACAACCGGCGCGAAAAATGCCACAATAGTTTCCGTTAAGGCAGAGATTGAGAGAGCCAAGACGCAGGCCCTGCAAAAGGGCTTTGTTGTCTTGGCTTTTTGCATGCCGAAAATGGGGAGGAAAGCAAATGCTGTATGATGTGCTTGTAATCGGCGGCGGCGTGACGGGCTGCGCGATTCTGCGTCAGCTTTCGCGCAAAAAGCTGAAAGTGGCGTTGGCCGAGGCAAGAGAGGACGTGGCGATGGGCGCTTCCCGCGCGAACAGCGCGATCGTCCATGCCGGGTACGACGCGGCGCCGGGGACGCTGATGGCGCTTCTGAACGTGCGCGGCAATGCGATGTACGACGAATGGTCGGCGGAGCTCGAGGTGCCGCTGAAGCGGTGCGGTTCGCTGGTCGTCGCGTTTAACGAGGAAGAGGAAAAGGAACTGCAAAAGCTCTACGATCGCGGCCTGGAAAACGGCGTGCCGGGCATGGAACTGGTTTCGGGCGCGCGTGCGCGCGAACTGGAGCCGCAGCTTTCTCCGGATGTGACGGCCGCGCTGTGGGCGGCGACCGGCGGTATCTGCTGCCCCTATCAGATGACGATCGCCTGCGCGGAAAACGCGAAGGCGAACGGCGCGGAGATTTTCGTCAACGCGCCCGTGACGGCCGTTGAAAAAACGGAAAACGGCTACAAGGTCTCGCTTGGCAACAACGAAGCGGTTGAAGCGCGTTATGTGGTCAACGCGGCCGGCGTGTTTGCCGACGACGTTGCGCGTATGGTGGGGGACGAGAGCTTCTCCATTCACGGCCGCAAGGGCGAATATATGCTGATGGATCATTCCGCCAACCTGATGACGCGCGTCGTTTTCCAGACGCCGAGCAAGATGGGCAAGGGCATTCTCGTCAGCCCCACGGTGGATAACAACGTTTTCGCCGGCCCGACGGCGAAGGATGTGGACGATAAGCTCGATACCGAGACCACGGCCGAAGGCGTGGCGGAGCTGCGCAAAATGTCGCTCAAGTCTGTGCCGACGCTGAACCTGCGCCAGGTGATTACCTCGTTTGCGGGCGTGCGCGCGCAGCCGTCGACGGGCGATTTTATCCTGCGCGAGAGCGAAGTTGCGCCGCATTTCATCCATGCCGCGGGCATCTGCTCGCCGGGGCTTACCAGCGCGCCCGCCATTGCGGATTATATCGTGGATGTGCTTGCAAAGGCCGGACTTGCCATGGAAGAGAAGGCGGAGTTTGAACCGCATCGCGCGGCCATCCGCCGCTTTGCCGAAATGACGAACGAAGAACGCGCCGCTGCCATTGCGGAAAATCCGCGCTATGGCCGCGTGATCTGCCGCTGCGAAACGATTACCGAGGCGGAAATCGTCGAAGCGATTCATCGCGGCGCGCGTTCGCTGGACGGCGTGAAGCGCCGCACCCGCGCCGGTATGGGACGCTGTCAGGGCGGCTTCTGCTCGCCGCGCGTGATGGAGCTGCTGGCCCGCGAAACCGGCATGCCCATGGAAACGCTGACCAAGTTCGGCGGCAAGTCGAATCTCCTGTTCGGAAAGCTCAAGGAGGTGCATTGACATGAAGCGCAAAATTGACGTTGCGATCATCGGCGGCGGCCCGGCCGGCCTTGCCGCGGCGCTGAAGGCCAGCGAAGCGGGCGCGAAGGTGCTCGTTCTCGAGCGCGATACGCAGCCGGGCGGCATCCTGCAGCAGTGCATCCATAACGGCTTCGGCCTGCATTATTTCGGCGAAGAGCTGACCGGCCCCGAATACGCGGGCAGATTCCTTGCCAGGGTGCTGCAGGATGAGAACATCGAAATCATCTGCGACGCGATGGTGCTTTCCTTTACGGAAGACCGCCATATTGTCGCAGTCAGCAGCAAGTACGGCCTCATCGAGGTCGAAGCAGGCGCGGTCGTGCTGGCCATGGGCTGCCGGGAGCGCACGCGCGGCGCGCTGAATATCCCCGGCAGCCGTCCGGCGGGCGTGTTCACCGCAGGCTGCGCGCAGCGGCTTGTCAACCTTGAAGGCTACATGCCCGGCCGCGAGTGCGTGATTCTCGGCTCCGGCGATATTGGCCTGATTATGGCGCGCCGCATGACGTGGGAGGGCGCGAAGGTGAAGCTCGTCGCCGAGCTGATGCCGTATTCCAGCGGCCTGAACCGCAATATCGTCCAGTGCCTGCAGGATAACAATATCCCGCTCAGGTTCAACACCACGGTCGTGAAAATCCACGGCCGCGAACGCGTGGAGGCGGTGACCGTCGCGTCGGTCGATCCGGCGACGCGCATGCCCATCCCCGGCACGGAAGAAACCATTCCGTGCGATACGCTGCTCCTGTCCGTCGGCCTGCTGCCTGAAAACGAGCTTACCCGCCAGGCCGGCGTGAAGATGGATCCGATCACCAACGGCGCCGTCGTCGACGAGACGCGCCAGACGAGCATCCCGGGCGTGTACGCGTGCGGCAACGTTCTGCACGTGCATGATCTGGTTGACAACGTCAGCCATGAAGCCGAGGTGGCCGGTACGGCTGCGGCGCGCTTCGCGCTGGAGGGAACGGTAACCTCGCCCGCCGTCAAGGTTGTGCCCGAGGGCGGCGTGCGCTATGTCGTGCCGCAGGTGCTCTCCACCGGCGCAGCCGGGAAAATTGACCTGTATTTCCGTGTGGGCAACGCCTACAAGCCTGCCCGCCTGTCCGTGACCTGCGAGGGCAAGGAGCTTGTCAACCGCAAAAAGCAGGTTATGACTCCCGGCGAAATGGAAAAGATTACGATTGACGCAACCGGCCTTACCGGCGACGTGCATGTGCGCGTGGAAAAGGAGGCGTGAGCAATGAACGAAGTTCGTGAAATGACGTGCATCTCCTGCCCGATGGGCTGCCATCTGACCGTTTGCCGCGACGACGCGGGCAACGTGACCGTGACCGGCTTCACCTGCAAACGCGGTGAAGTTTACGGCAAACAGGAATTTACCTGCCCCATGCGTACCGTGACCAGCTCCGTGCGCGTAGACGGCGGCGTGCGCCCCGTTTGCTCCGTGAAAACGCAGAACACCGTGCCGAAGGCCAAGATCTCCGAAGTCCTCGACGCAATTGCAGCCTGCCATGCCAAGGCCCCGCTTGCCATCGGCGACGTCGTCCTTGAAAACATCGCCGGCACCGGTGTGAACCTTGTGGCGACGAGCAATTGTGCGAAGGGGTAATGGGAGAGACGTAGGGAGACGAGGTATGCGAGGGGCCCTTCTTTCAGGAGAAAGAAGGTTTCGCGGCACTCAATCGTCGCATGCTCCCTACCGGTCGCCTGCTCGTTTCGTGCCGCACCTCCGGTTCGCTGAATCGGCCACTGGCCGCGCTCACCTCCGGTGCCCGCGCTCCCTCCAAGAAAGCCTGCTTTTTTCCGTCCGCCGCCCGGAAGGGGCGGCGGGCGGAAAGTTTATTTGTGGATATAAGACGGCGCGCCCGACCCTCGTTGAGAGGGCGGACGCGCCAGGCAGTTTCCTTCAACCCTCGCGATTCCCTGTAAGAAAGTCGTTTCGCCGGGCTATCGCTCGGCGTTTTTGCGGCGGTTGAGAGCAAATATACGGATATAAGACGGCGCGCCCGACCCTCGTTGAGAGGGGCGGACGCGCCAAGCAGTTTCCCTAGAGGGGGATCCAAGGGGGGAACCTTCCTTTTCAAAGGAAGGTTCCCCCTTGGGCTCAAAACTCCACTTCCTGACTGCGTTCGGATTTGATCATTTCCACGGTCTGCTTGCGGACGCGGTAGATTTTGTCGCAGACGGTGAAGACGCTGGGCCGGTGCGTGGTAAGGATGCAGGTCTTGCAGAAGCCGGCATGGAAGATGTTGTCGAGGACGTCCTTTTCGGTGTAGATGTCCAGGGCGCTGGTGGCTTCGTCGAGCAGGAGGATGGGAGCCTTGCGCAGCAGCGCGCGAGCGATGGCAAGGCGCTGCGCCTGTCCCTCCGACACGCCTACGCCGCGCTCGCCGATTTTGGTATCGAGCTTATCCGGCAGAGAATCGACGAACGACCAGATGCAGGCCTGCTGGAGCGCGTCGATGATTTCATCGTCGGTCGCGTCGGGACGGCCGTGGAGCATGTTTTCACGGATAGTGCCGGAGAACATGGTGTTGCCCTGCGGCACGTAGGAGAAGAACTCACGCGTTTCAACGGAAAGATCAAGCGTTTCGCCGCTGCCGGAGGTGAGGCACGCATGGCCAACCTGCGGGGTGAGCAGGCCGAGAATGAGGCGAATGAGCGTCGTTTTACCCTCGCCGGAGGGACCGACGAACGCAACCGTCTCGCCCGGCTTTACGTCGATATTCACGTCGTGCAGCACCATATTATCGCCCACATAGGCGAAGGAGAGGTCCTGCAGAGAAACGCCCATGCCGCCGTTCTTTTCGGCGCTTGCGCCGAAGGATTTGACTTCTTCCGGAATCTGCGTGCGGTCGCGCGGCAGTTCGAAGAGCGTCATAACACGCTCGGCGCTGGCGGAGATTTCGATAGAGCTCATGATGAAGCCCATCACGTTCGTAACCGGGCCGGAAACGTAGCTGCTGAGCATGCCGTAGGCCATCAGCACGCCGAGGGTGATGTGCCCGTTGAGCAGGCGCATGAGGATGAAGATGATGACGGCGGCGCTGAGAATACGGCCGACGATGCCGATGATGAAGCCAGTCACGATGCCGTACTTGGTCTGCTCAAGCGTGAGATCGTACTGCTCTTTCTGGATGCCGCGGAAGCGCTTGATGAAATTCGGCACGAGCATGAACGATTTGATAACCATGATATTGGCCATCGATTCGTACATGAAGCTGGAATATTTCGAGCCGAGCTCCAGGCCGCGCTTGTTATAGGCGCGCGTGCGCTTGCCCTTGAGCTTGATGATGAACAGATACATCGGTACGCCGACGAAGGCGATCAGCGTCAGCGTCCAGTCCAGATAGACCAGCAGCGCGAACGCGGCCACAAACTGCACCAGCTGCACGATCATCGAGGGAACGGTATCAAGCGTGAAGCTGGAAATGGTGCCGGAATCGCTCGTTACGCGGTTGACGAGGTCGCCCGCCTGGTACTCGGTCAGCGACAGCCAGTCGCTTTCCAGTACGGTGGCGTAAACTTGGCGCTGAATGCCCTGGCTGAGGTCCATCGAAAGCTTGAGCGTGAAGAACTTCATGAACAGGGAATAGGCGTAGGCGATGATCTTATAGATGATATAGCCGACGATTACCCACACCGTCCAGGGCGGCAGCATGCCGACGAGCACGTTGATCTTATCCCAGAGGCTGGAATATTTCAGCTGCTCGACATGCTCGGTGATGAAGGAGAGAATGGTCTGATACTGGCTCGTGACCAGATCGACCAGTTCCTTGTAGACATACGCATACGCAACGCCCAGCAGCGTAAAGAAGCAGCTGAGAATGATCAGGAACGTGATCCGCTTGCGGTAGGGCTTGCCGAAGCCGTACATCCATTTCAGCTCGGCCCAGATTTTTTTCCAGTTGATATTCTCAACCGTTTCCTGCTGGAAGCCGACAAGCTTGTTGATGATTTTTTCCATCTGTATCCTCCCCGTTAACGTTTCCCCGCGAGCTTCTTGATGGCGCGCCAGCAGGCGAACATCGGCCAGCGGATGGGCTTTGTCAGGCGCCAGAGGCGCACGTAGACGCGGTATTTGGGGTTTTCCACCTCGATCATCTTGCCCTTGCGGACGATGGCGATGGCCTCGGCGATGGCCATCTCGCGCGTGACAGGGCCTTCGGTCCATTCCTGCGCGTCGCCGTTCATGATGCACGCGCCGTTCTTCACGCGCAGTACGCGGTGCAGCACGTACTCGCCCGAATCACGCTTGAAGAAAAGGATGGCGCCTTTCTCGGGCGGCCATTGGCGGATGGGGGCGATAACGGCTGCGTCGCGGCGGGGCTTGAGCGTGGGCCGCATGCTGTCTCCGCTGATTTGCAGGGTAACATTTTGCCGGGCCTCGATCATCGCTTCGATCATCGGGCCGATTTCCGCGGCGGAGCCGCGCTGATATCCGTCAACTATTTCAGGCATTTTTCCAAGCACTCCACTGCGCCTTCGTCGGGAAGGCAGGATAGTTCATACATGGGAACTTCTTGCATGATTTTTTCAAGCGTGGCAAGCCCCAGCTCGAAAAGCTCCGGCTGCCAGACGGGCAGCGAGCTTTGCTGCACAAACAGCCCGAGCGCCTCGGAGGGATCGAGCCGGCGAATGGTGTTTTCCTTCGCCTGGCGCAGCATGACGACGGCGCGCACCGGCACGCGTTCGTTGAGGTACAGCGAGCTCGAGCCTGCCCACGGAGAGCCGAACGCGTAAATTTCGCCGTCGACGGCGCGAATAAGCCCGCGGTCGCCGTTGATGATGTGCGCGCCGCGATACTTCTCCCAGAGGTTCGCCTGCGTCGACTTGCCCGTCTGCGACGGCGCGGAGAACATGATGCCCTTGCCCTGCCATTCGATCAGCGAGCAATGCAGAATCAGTCCGCCGAAGGGCAGAATCGTCTTTTCAACGGAAAGCGCGTTGCCGATGCCGTTGTAGTCGAGCCAGTTATCGGGAATGTAAACGGTCGCTTCGTCCCAGCGGCCGATTTTCTGCTCAAACCACATTCTCCGCGGGTCGTCCGACTGCATGGCGACGCATTTATAAACCGAGTCGCCGGAGAGATAAAGGCTGTTCATGCTGTCGGAGCTGACGAGCATCATCTCGTCCTCCGGCGGCACGGGACGCGTGTCGGGCGGGTAGGGCAGCATATGGTAAAGCAGATCGGGTTTGGCCGGTTCACAGGCGAACGGCTCGAAGTTGATCATCCGGGGCAGCCCGGGAGCCTTTTCAACGTCCAGTGCGATGTGAATTCCGGCGACACAGTAATGCCACATATTCTATACACGTCTCCCCAAAGATATTGCATCTTACATTATAACAACGATTCCTGCAAACCGCAAGGAAGAATTTGATGCGGCGTTAAAAACATCGAACCGGCGCATTGGAGGCGGATTAAATTTGCGGCGCAAGCGCCGCGCGGCGGAGGTTTCCCGAATCGGCGCGCTGCATTCCGCCGCGCTTGCGCGGCAGATAAAAAACGCCGCCCGGCGGACCGGACGGCGGAGTGCATGTTTGGTTTTCCTGAGAGTGAAGCGCCGATTGCTTTAATGAACGATCAGAACTTCAGCGGGTTGACCTTGATGCCAGGGCCCATCGTGCTGGACAGGACGACCGACTTGAGGTAGGTGCCCTTTGCAGTGGCCGGCTTGGCCTTGTTGATGGCGTCCATCAGCGTGGTCAGGTTCTCCAGCAGCTTGCCGTCTTCGAAAGACTTGCGGCCGATGGGGCAATGGATGATAGCGGTCTTGTCGACGCGGTATTCGACTTTACCGGCTTTGATGTCGTGAACAGCCTTGGTCACGTCCATCGAAACGGTACCGCTCTTCGGGTTCGGCATGAGGCCCTTCGGGCCGAGCACGCGGCCCAGACGGCCGACGAGACCCATCATGTCAGGCGTGGCAACGCAGGCGTCGAAATCGAACCAGTTTTCCTTCTGGATCTTCTGGACGAATTCCTCGCCGCCAACGTATTCGGCGCCGGCAGCTTCGGCTTCCTTGGCCTTGTCGCCCTTGGCGAACACGAGGACGCGGACGGTCTTACCGGTACCGTTGGGGAGAACCACGGCGCCGCGGACCTGCTGGTCAGCGTGGCGGGGGTCGACGCCCAGACGGACAGAGATTTCGATGGTCTCATCGAACTTGGCCTTCGCGGTCTGCTTGACGAGCGAAACGGCCTGGTCCGGGTCATACTGGGTGAGGCGATCAATCAGCTTCTGGCTGTCAACGTATTTCTTTCCGTGCTTCATGTCTATACCTCCCCTTACTCCTCGACGGTGATGCCCATGGAACGGGCGGTGCCCTTAACCATGCTCATCGCCGCTTCGATGCTGGCCGCGTTCAGGTCAGGCATCTTGGTTTCGGCGATCTGACGAACCTGTTCCTTCGTCAGCTGGCCGACCTTCTCCTTGTTCGGCACACCGGAGGCCTTGCTCAGGTTCAGCGCCTTCTTGATGAGGACGGGAGCCGGAGGGGTCTTGGTGATGAAGGTGAAGGAACGGTCGGAGTAAACGGTGATTACGACAGGAATGATGAGACCGGCCTGCTTGGCGGTACGCTCATTGAATTCCTTGCAGAAACCGGGGATATTGACGCCATGCTGGCCCAGCGCAGGACCGATCGGCGGCGCGGGGGTCGCCTTCGCGGCCGGCACCTGAAGCTTGATGAACGCGGTAACTTTCTTGGCCATTTTGTCCTCCTATATTTGTGGTTAAGCGGAACGGTTTGTTCCACCGGTTCCTCCCACGCCCGCAGACGTGCTGCGGGGTCTCAACGCCCCGGAGGGCTGTTGATGGCGGAGTTGCTTTTGCTGCGAAAAGATTTACTTTTCGCGTTTGATCTGCGAGAATTCCAGATCTACCGGAGTCTCGCGTCCGAACATGGAAACCGTAACGCGCACCGTCTGGTGCAGCGTGTCGATCTCGTCCACGCGCCCGACGAAATCCTCGAGCGGGCCGGACAGGATGCGGACTTCTTCGCCGATGGCGATGTCCACGCGCATCGTGCGGCATTCCATGCCCATCGTTTCAACTTCTTCTTCGGTCAGCGGAATCGGTTTCGATCCCGGGCCGACGAAGCCGGTCACGCCGCGGGTGTTTCTTACAACGTACCAGGATTCGTCCGTCATGACCATCTGAACGAGGACATAACCGGGAAATACCTTCCGCTGAATCGTGCGGCGTTTGCCATTCTTAATCTCGACGACCTCTTCCACCGGAACGCGAATCTCCTTGATGAGATCCTGCATGCCGTTGTTTTCGACGGCCTTTTCGAGATTGGCCTTTACTTTGTTTTCATAACCGGAATAGGTATGCGCGACATACCATTGCAGTCCGTTGCTTTCGCCGTGATCCGCCATGCCGTTCCTTTCCCGGTTTTACCGAATGATGAGGGAGATCAGTTCCGACGCGCCCAGGTCGAGCAGTCCGATTACGACGGCCATAACAACCATAAAGACGAGCACGATGCCGGTGGCATTGATCAGATCCTTACGGCCGGGCCAGGTAACCTTCTTCAGTTCCGCCCAAGTCTTCTGGATGGAAGCCCAGAACTTCTTGGGAAGCTTCGCGACCTTGGCGAAGAAACCGTCCTTCTTCACGGTTTTTTTATCGCCCTTCGCAGGGAGCTTGTTTTCCACATTGGCCATTGTTTCACATCCTTTGCCGCCCTGAAGCGATCAGCGGGTTTCCTTGTGCGCCGTGTGCTTCTTGCAGAACGGGCAGTACTTATTGAGCTCGATGCGGTCGGGGTTGGTTTTCTTGTTCTTGGATGTGGTGTAATTACGCTGCTTGCATTCCGGGCAAGCGAGAGTGATTTTCACGCGGGCGCCGACAGCCATGCCAACTACCTCCATTTCTTATTTGATCAGGAAATGACAGGCAAATATAAGCCTGTCTCCAAACATGCCCATATAATTTAGCATGTTGCAAGCGATCTGTCAACAGCTTTTTGCCGCAAACCACATAATAATAGAAATTTTCCGCTGTTTTTTGCCGCGCAGGGCGCGGCTCGGACTGCCGAAACCGCTCGTTCCGCTGAGCGGAGGGTCTGACAGAAACGGCTTTCTTCGCGGAGGGGGTTCGGGGGAGGAGCTTTCTTTCTCCTGAAAGAAGGCTCCTCCCCCGATGTTCTCCCGTGTTTCGCCTGCCCTTCGCGAAAATTCTATTGACGCTCCTGAAGCCTTCGTTTATACTGAAATCCCAGCGTATATCTGAAGAATCCGCTCGAGCTGTCGTCTCTTCCTTTTTCAGATACACCCTGGGAACTGTGGAGGATACAAATGCTTTTTTCAAGCCTGACGTTTCTTGTCTTTTTCCTGCCCTGCGCGGTGCTTGCGCACCTGCTGCTGCCCGCGAAGACGCGCAACGCCTTTCTGCTTGCCGCAAGCGTTTTCTTTTATGCGTGGGGAGAAATCCGGTATGTGCCGCTGGTCGTCGGGTCGATGCTGCTCAACTGGGCGTTTGGCTTCGGAGCGGCGAGCGAAAAGCCGCGCCTGCGCGTGCTGTCCCTGACGGCGAGCCTGCTGGTCAATTTCGGCGCGCTTGTTTTTTTCAAATACGCTTCTTTTTTTATGAACGCGGTGGGGCTGGGCGCGTATGCGCCGCAGGCTGCGCTGCCGCTCGGCATCAGCTTTTACACCTTTCAGACGCAGGCCTATGTCGTCGACGTTTATCGCCGCAAAGTGCCCGCCGAGCGTAATTTTATCGATTACGCCGCGTTTATTCTGCTTTTCCCGCAGTTGATCGCCGGGCCGATCGTCCTGTATGAGGATGTGCGCCGGGAACTGAAAGAACGCGCCGTAACGCCCGCCGCGCTGGAGGACGGGATGAGCCGCTTTCTCGCCGGCCTGGGCGCGAAGACGCTGCTGGCCAATCCGCTGGGGGCGGTATGGGAGACGATGCGCGCGGCCGACGCGGTTTCCGCGCCGTACGCATGGCTGGGGCTCATCGCGTTTGCATTGCAGATTTATTTCGATTTTTACGGCTATTCGCTCATGGCCATCGGCATGGGGCGAATGTTCGGCTTTCATTTTCCGCAGAACTTCGATCATCCGTATTCGGCCGCGTCCGTGCAGCTGTTCTGGCGGAGGTGGCATATTACGCTGGGCGCGTGGTTTCGCGAATATGTGTATATTCCGCTGGGCGGCAGCCGCGGCGGCGCGCTCAAAACGCTGCGCAACCTGTTTATCGTCTGGACGCTGACGGGGCTGTGGCATGGGGCGAGCTGGAATTTCGTGCTCTGGGGGCTGTGGTATTTCGCACTGCTGGCGGCGGAGCGGTTCGTTACGGGCGGCTTTTTACGGCGGCACGAGGGGATCGGGCATGTTTATACGCTACTGGCCGTGCTGCTCGGCTGGGCGCTCTTTGCGACCGATACGCCCGCCGATGCGGCGCAGCTGGCTGCGCGGCTGTTCACGCCCGGCCTTTCCCGCGACGTGCTCTTTCCGCTGCGTGAAAACGCCGTGCTGCTCGTAGCCGCGATCGTGTGCTGCGTGCCGAAGGCGTGCGCGGCCGTGAGCGGCCTTTTTGAAAAGCGCCCTGCGCTGCGCGTGTGCGTGATGCTTTGCGTGCTGGCGCTTTGCCTGGCCGCGCTGGTGGCGGAAGATTATAATCCGTTCCTCTATTTCCGATTCTGACGGGAGGCGCGCGATGAAGAAATTAACAGAAAAACTGCGCGCGTGCCCGCTGTTTACGGGCGCGACGGCGCTGCTGCTGGCGCTGGCCGTCGCCTGCTGCGCTGCGCCCGCGCGGGAAAAATCCGAGATGGAGAACCGCAGGCTTGCCAGACAGACCGCGCCGGACGTTTCCGGCGTTCTTTCCGGCAAATGGATGCAGTCGGCCGAGAACGCGCTGGCCGATCAGTTCCCGCTGCGCGATGAAATGATGCTGCTCAACGCGTTGAAGGAGACGGCCGCGCTGCGGACGGAGCACAGCGGCGTGCTGCACCTGACGGGCGGCCGGCTCGTGCCGGATTGCGCTGCGCTCGATACGGCCGCCGCCGTGCGCGCTGCAGAGGCGCTTGCCGAAATCCGAACCGCGCTCGATCTGCCCGTTACGCTGCTGCTTGCGCCGCTTTCCTCGCGGCTGTATCTGGACGCGCTGCCCGCGGGATACGTGCCCGCCGATCAGGCGGCGCTGACGGACGCGGTCGTCGCCGCCTGCGGCGATCAAATTACCGTGCTCGACTGCTTCGATGCGCTGGCCGCGCAGCCGGACGCGGAGGCGCTCTTTTACCGCACCGATCATCACTGGACGGCCGACGGCGCGCGCTGCGCGTATGAGCAGCTCTGCGCCGCCTGGGGGCTTGCGCCCGCGACACCGTCGGGCAGGCTGTATGCGCCCGGCTTTTACGGCAGCGCCTACGCGCGCGCGCCGCAGCCGCTCGTTTCGGCCGATACGCTTACGTTTGACCGGTTTGACAGCGTGGTGTATGCTATAGACGGCGCAGAAATGGACGGCCTTTGGGACGCGGACGCGCTTGGCGCGCGGGATAAATACGCCGCGCTCCTGTACGGCAACCCCGCCCGCGCGACGCTGACAAGCGAAACCGGAACCGGCACGCTGCTTGTTTTGAAGGATTCCTACGCAAACGCGCTGCTGCCGGCCGTTGCGACGCATTTCGCGCGCACGGAGGTTGTCGACCTGCGCTATTTCAACGGAGATCTTGCCGAAATCGCAAAAGAAACGGAGGTTGAGAAAGTCTTATGCATTTACGGAATGAATACGTTTTTAACGGATCGCAGTCTGGCGCTTGTCGCGGCGTCGTTCGAAAATTGACGGCGCTGCTGCTTGCGCTCGCGCTTTTTGCGCCCGCCGCGGCGCTTGCGCAGGAGACGGAAATCAGGAGGATCGTCTCTTCCTTCACGGCGGAGGGGTATCCCGTGCCGTACGTGCCTGAACGCGAAGCGGTGGGGGACGATTATTTCGCCGACGCGATTATCGTGGGCGATTCGATGGTCGAGGCGTTCGACCTGTACGACGTGCTGCCGGAGATTACGGTTTACGCCAAGATCGGCGTTTCGGCCAAATCGCTGTGCAGCTCGACGTATTTTGATTACGGCGATATGCAGATGAAGATGTTCGAAATCCTCATCCATTCGCAGCCGAAAATCGTCTATCTCTGGGTGGGCAGCAACGGCGTGGATATCAAGAAGGCGGACGAGGTAATCCGGGATTACGACCAGCTGCTGAACGAACTGATCAGCGGCGCGCCCAACGCGCTGTTTTATTGCATTTCGCTGCCGCCGGTCGCCGAACGCGCGCAGGAGACGTATCCGGAGTATACGAACTTCAACGTGGCTTCGTTCAACTTCTGCCTGAGCGAAATCTGCCGCGAGCACGGCGTGTATTATCTGGACGCGGCGAGCATGTTCTACGACGAGATCGGCAATGTGAACGAGGAATACGTTTCCGGCGACGGCATCCACCTCAACCGCGAGGGCTATCAGCTGCTCGCCGAATATCTCCGCACGCACACCATCCCGCTGGAAGGAGAGAAAGAATCATGAAAAAAGCAGCCTGGATTGCGCTTTTGCTGGCGCTTTGTACGGCGCTTTGCGCCTGTCAGAAAACGACGGCCGCCGTTCCCGCCTGCAGGGACGCGGCGGCCGCCGTGCTCGCCTCGCAGGAAACGGCTGAAATGACGGAGCTTTCCGCGAAGAAAATCGAGAAATATCTGCTGATTGACGAAACGCTTTACGCCGACGCGGCGGTCTGCATCGACGCAAGCCGCGCGACGGCGGAATGCGTCTGCGTTTTTACGGCGAAGGACGGAGAAAACCTCGCCGCCGTGCAGGCCGCGCTTTCCGATTACTGCAAGGCGCAGCTGGAACAATACCGCGACTATCGCCCGGACGAGGTGCCGAAATTGGAGAGCGCGCTGATGAAAACGCGCGGCATGCAGACGGCGCTGATCGTCATCCCCGACGCGGCTGCGGCTGAAGCGGCGCTGGACCAAATCTGGAACGGACAGGAGAAAACAAAATGAACGCGAAAGCATTGCTGCTCGATTGCGGCGGCGTGATGATTTATCCGCCGACGGGCGATTGGACGCTGACGGAGGACATGCGCGAAATCCTCGGCGAAGATTTTCTGGATAAGCATCTCGAAGAATACCGCCGGGCGCGCAAGCCGTTTGATGAGCTGATTCCGGACAGCCATCGCATCGAGGACGAAACGACGGAGCGCGCGCTGATGGAGTGCTTCTATCGCCGCGTTTTCGCCGCGATGGGGCGCGCGTATACCGACGCGCAGTACGACCGCCTTACGCTCAGCCAGACGCAGGCGGGCAAGTACGGCCTGTTCGACGATGTAAAGGAGTTCCTTGCGCGCTGGCAGGGACAGATCGCGCTGGGAATCGTCTCCGACGCGCCGCCGTCCACGCGGACGATCCTGCGGGAGGCGGGCGTTTTGCAGTATATCGACGGGTTCACGTTTTCCTTCCAGGTCGGCTGCTGCAAGCCGGAAAAGGCCATCTATCAGCGCACGCTGGATCTGCTGGGCGTGACCGCGGCGGACGCGGTGTTCGTCGACGACGTGATCGGCAACCTGCACGGCGCGCAGGCGCTGGGAATGCGCTGCATCCAGATGCGCAGAAACATGCCGGCGCGTTACCGGACGGACGCCCAGTGGGACGGCCCGGTCGCGCATAATTTCGCCGAGCTGGAGGCGCTGCTTTGAGCGGCGTTCCGGAGAGAAAAATGATTGATAAAATGCTTGTGCGCGGAGCCAAAGTCCACAATCTGAAAAATATCGACGTGGATATTCCGCTGAACCGGATCGTCGGCGTCGCCGGGGTATCCGGTTCCGGCAAATCCTCGCTGGCTCTGGGCGTTTTGTACGCCGAAGGGTCGCGGCGCTATCTGGAAGCGCTTTCCACCTATACCCGCCGCAGGATGACGCAGGCGGCGAAGGCGGCGGTGGACGAGGCGCTGTACGTTCCCGCCGCGCTGGCGCTGCACCAGCGGCCCGGCGTGCCGGGCATCCGCAGTACGTTCGGAACGGGGACGGAGCTGCTCAACAGCCTGCGGCTGATGTTCTCCCGGCTGGCGAGCCATCGCTGCCCGAACGGGCATTATCAGCCGCCGACGCTTGCCGTCGCCGCGGGGAAGGAGCTCGTCTGCCCTGTGTGCGCGGCGCGCTTTTTTGCGCCTTCCGCAGAGGAACTGGCGTTCAACTCGCAGGGCGCATGCCCGAAGTGCGGCGGAACGGGCAGCGTGCGCACGGTCGATCTGGCTTCGCTCGTGCCGGACGATTCGCTGACGATCGACGAGGGCGCGGTCGCGCCCTGGAACAGCCTGATGTGGTCGCTGATGACCGACGTATGCCGCGAAATGGGCGTGCGCACGGACGTACCGTTCCGCGAATTAACGGAGCGGGAGAAGGAGATCGTCTATCACGGCCCGGCGGAAAAGAAGCATATTTTTTATCACGCGAAAAATTCCAACCAGGCGGGAGAGCTGGATTTTACCTACTATAACGCTGTTTATACGGTTGAAAACGCGCTTGCCAAGGTCAAGGACGAGAAGGGCATGAAGCGCGTGGAGAAATTCCTGAAGGAAGACGTGTGCCCCGAATGCGGCGGCACGCGCCTTTCCGCCGCGGCGCGCGCGCCGAAGCTGCGCGGCATTTCGCTCGACGAGGCCTGCGAAAAGACGCTCGGCGAGCTTGTCGAATGGGTGCGCGGCGTGCCGGAAAGCCTGCCGGAGGCGATGCGCCCGATGGCGGGCAGCATCTGCGAGTCGTTTGAAAGCGCCGCGAAGCGGCTGATGGATCTTGGTCTCGGGTACCTGACGCTCGATCGTTCCGCCGCGACGCTTTCGACCGGCGAACGGCAGCGGATGCAGCTTGCCCGCGCCGTCCGCAACCGCACGACGGGCGTGCTGTACGTGCTGGACGAGCCGTCCATCGGGCTGCATCCGTCCAATATCGTGGGGCTGACCGGCGTGATGCATGATCTTGTTGCGGACGGCAACTCGGTCGTGCTGGTCGATCATGACACGCAGATTTTGAAGGAAGCGGACTGGATTGTGGAAATGGGCCCGCAGGCGGGCGCGAAGGGCGGCCGTGTTCTTGCGGAAGGGACGATCGGCGAGATTGAAGAAAATCCTGCCTCGCAGATCGGTCCGTTCCTCTCCGGCAGGGCGGAGACGAAAATGCGCCGGCAGGCCGGGGCGGACGAGATGTTCGCAAATGGAACGATTTTCCTGTCTACGACGCAGATTCACACGGTCAAGCCGCTGGAGGTCGATATTCCGAAGGGACGGCTGACCGTTGTGACCGGCGTATCCGGGTCCGGCAAGACGACGATGGTGCTGGAAAGCCTCGTCCCCGCGCTGGAGGCGAAAACCGGCGGAACGGCGCTGCCTGCGCACGTGCGGGAAATTCGCGCGGACGGGATCGGACATGTCAAGCTCATCGACGCGACGCCGATCGGCGTGAACGTGCGCTCGACCGTCGCCACCTATGCGGGCGTGCACGACGAACTGCGCAAGCTCTACGCCAGATCGTCCGACGCGAAGCGTCTGGGGTATAAGGCAAGCGAATTTTCCTATAACACAGGTTCGCTGCGATGCCCCGGCTGCGACGGAACGGGCGTCGTCAGCCTGGATGTGCAGTTTTTGCCCGACGTGGACATTCCCTGCCCGGACTGCCGCGGATCGCGCTACGCGCGGGAAGCGTACGCCGTGAAGCTGACGAACCGCGCGGGACAATCCGTTTCCCTGCCGGAATTGATGGATATGGATGTAAACTCCGCCGTCGAATTCTGCGCGGAGATGAAAACGGTCTGCCAGAAGCTGCAGGTGCTCGCACAGCTGGGGCTCGGGTATCTGACGTTGGGCGAGGAGACGCCGAGCCTTTCGGGCGGCGAAGCGCAGCGGCTGAAGCTGGCGAGCGAAATCGGCAGGCAGCAGACGGATTCCGTCTTCGTCTTCGACGAGCCGAGCATCGGCCTGCACCCGCTGGACGTGCGGGTGCTGCTCGGCGTGTTCCAGGCGCTGCTGGACAACGGCGCGACGGTGATCGTCATCGAGCACGACCTGGACGTGATCCATAACGCGGATTATGTGATCGATATGGGGCCGGGCGGCGGCGAGAGCGGCGGACGAATCGTGGCGGCGGGCACGCCGGGGGAGATCCGCGCAAACGCGAGCAGCATTACGGGAAAGTTTTTATAGGCAAGCGCCCGGACGGCGGGCGCGCGCCGAGATGACAGCGCCGCAAAAGCGGATCCGCCGCCCGGACGGGCTTCAGATCCGCTTTTGCTTTGCAGGGTTGCTTTACAGCCCCGCTTCCTGTTTTATACGATTCTCAACTTGAAATCCGCAGACGCCGGCGCGTCGGACGGTTTCGTTTGAGAACAGCATGAACCGATTATCTCTGATGATAGATTTCGTTGGCTTCGTCGGTCAAAATCTGGCCGCCGGCGTTATACCAGTTCTGCACCATTTCATCGAAGAAATCGACGGGCTTTTCGCCGGTGATGATGGCGATATAGCCTTCGTTCACGATCTTGTCGCACTCGGTCAAATACAGGGGAGCGGAGGGCAGCTTCTGGGGCACGGCGTTCTCATAGTACTTGTCGGTCCAGCCGGAAAGATACTTGTCGAGGAACATCTTGTTCCGGGCGATACGCATTTCCCAATAGTAAACGGAGCCGGGAGTCCAGTTGAACCAGTTGCCGCCGCCTTCTTCCGCAGGGGCGTTGTTGCCAAACTGATGCACGGTCTTTACGCCGTTGATCTCCTCGAATTCCCAATGTTCGCCTTCAATGCCGTACCACTTGGTCAGCGTCATCAAGGGATCCATGTTCATGTCTTCGATGATATCCAGCAGCCGGGCGAAACGGGGGGTATCTTCCACCAGACGGGTGCTGAAGGTGGTCTTTGTCTTGGCGGAGTCGTTGCGGTTGGTGCCGCAGTCGCCGTAGGGGCCCACCGGAGGCTGGCTGTAGGTCACCTTAAAGGGGTTGTCGCTCTGGGCGATGGCTTCGGGGTTGGGGGCCAGATCGGGCAGGCCCAGTTCGGTCAGGTCGGCCCAGTGATACCAGCGGCCCAGGCAGCTCAGGCCGATGCGCTGGTTGATGAAGGCGTGGCTCAGGGCCCAATAGCCGCCCTGGTTTTCGCCGGTGATGAATTCGGGATCCAGCACGCCGTCCTTATACAGCCTGTTCAGCAGCGCCAGGGCTTCCTTGGCCTTGGGCATCACGTCGCCGCGAACCACGTTGCCGCTGCCGTCGTCCAGCCATTTTCCCCGCTGGAAGCCGTAAGCGCCGTAGATGGCGGTCATGCCGGAGGTGGACAGGCCGTAGGTGTCCGCCGCGCCGTTGCCGTCAGGGTCTTCCTTGGCGATCCGATACATCAGCTGAACCATACCGTCCAGATCGGTGGGGATTTCAGAGACTTCCAGCTTATCCAGCCAGTCCCTGTTCCAGGCGCACACGTCCGGCGCGGCCAGATATTCATAGTTCATGCCGGGCAGGGTGTACATCATGCCGTCCTTCTTGCACAGCGACCAGGCGAGGGGGATGTACTCGTCGATCATGGCGGAATACTTGGGCATATGCTCCCGGAAGAATTCTTCCGTCCAGGTGCCGATCATGCCCTGCTCCAGCAGCATCTGTTCATCGCCATAAGCGAAAACGTCCGGCAGTTCGTCGCTGGCGGCCAGCAGATTGATCTGCGCGTCTGCGTTGGAATTCTCCAGATAGATCATTTCAAACTTTACGTGGTAGTGCTCGTTCATGAAGTCGATGATAGGGGTCTTTTCGCCCAGAGGGCCGGTGGTGTAAGGCGCCACGGTGTAGGTGTACTCCGGTTCCTCCGCCAGAGAGGCGGCGGGCAGCAGGGCGCACAGCATCAGCGCCGCGAGCAGCAGAGCCAGGGTCTTTTTCATGTTTTCTCCTCCTTCAAAATGTTGATAGGTCTATGAGCAAGGAGCGCCGTTCCCGGGCGATACCCTTTCCCGGGCCGCTCCTATCCCAACGAAGCGCGTCAGCCTTTGATGGCTCCCACCAGCGTGCCCTTCATGAAATATTTCTGCAGGAAGGGATACACGCACATGATGGGCAGCATGCAGATGAAGATGGTGGCCGCCTTGATGTTGTCCATGCTGCCCACGTTGGAGCCGCTGTCCAGATCCATAAGCTCGTTGGTGCCCTCCAGGATGATGCGGCGCAGCACCACCTGCAGGGGAAACCGGTCGGATCTGGTGATATAGATCGTGGCGTCAAACCAGCTGTTCCAGTAGCTCACCAGCACCCACAGCGTCACCGTGGCCAGCACGGCCAGAGACACGGGCATGTAGACCCGGAACATGATCTGGATATTGTTGGCCCCGTCGATATAGGCGCTTTCCTCCAGCTCCGGCGGCACGCCGGAAAAGAAGTTCCGCATCACCACAAGGTTATAGGAGCTGATCAGTCCGGGCAGCATCAGCACCCAGCGCGTATTGCGCAGGCCAAGCTGCACGTTCCACAGATACGTGGGGATCAACCCGCCGGAAAAGAACATGGGGATCACAATCATCAGCGTGAACAGCTTGCGGAAGGGGAAAAGCGGCTTGGACAGGGAATAGGCTCCGATGACCGTGGACACGATGGACATGAGCGTGCCGCAGACAGTGATGATCAGCGTCTCCCGGTAGCCCGAGAAAATGAACCGGTTGCTCAGCACATGGGCATAGTTGGACAGCGTGGGGCGAACGGGCCAGAGACGGTTCATCCCCGCGGCGTAGCCCTGGTTCAGGGACTCGACCGCCAGGTCCCAGAAGGGAAGAATTACGGAAACCGTCAGCAGCGTCATCAGCAGTACGTTGATCACGGAGAAAACCCAATCGCCGAAGGATTTTCTGATTTTCATGCGCTTCTTCACGGAACGCCCGGCAGAATTCTCGATTTTCATGGCCGTCCCTCCCTTCACCACAGGCTGCTTTCGCCCATTTTCCGCGCCAGCATATTGGTACCGAACACGAACACGAAGCCTACCACCGTCTTAAACAGCCCTGCTGCCGCGGAAAATTCATACTGCATACTGGTCAGACCCCGGCGATAGACGTAGGTGTCCAGAATATCGGCCACCTTCATCACCGCGTCGTTATAGGTGTTGAAAATCTGGTCGAAGCCGCCGTTGAGCACGCCTCCCATGCGCATGATAAACAGCACCATAATGGTGGGCATAATGGAGGGCACGGTGATATACCGCATCTTTTGCCAACGGGACGCGCCGTCGAGCATGGCGCTTTCATACAGCTCCGGGCTGATGCCGGAGATGGCCGCGAGATATACGATGGAACCCCAGCCGATGCACTGCCAGATATCGGTGACGATGATGGTGGGCACATAGGTGCCGGGGTTGCCCAGGAAGAAAATGGGATTGCCCCCCAGCGACTTGATCATCACGTTTACAAACCCCGTGGAAGGAGAGAGAAAACGGGTAAAAATGCCGCCCAGCACCACCCAGGACAGGAAATGGGGCAGATAGGATACGGTCTGCACGGTCTTTTTGAAGGGACCTTCCCGAAGTTCATTGAGCAGCAGCGCCAGCAAAATGGGCGCGGGAAAGCCGAATACGATGCGCAACAGGGAAATGGAAACGGTGTTGCGCAGCACTTCAAAGAAGCTGGGGGTAGCGAAAAGCTGCCGGAAGTGCTTCATGCCGGCCCAGGGACTGTTGAGGATGCCCAGCTTCAGCCGAAAATCTTTGAATGCCAGCGTTACGCCGTACATGGGGATATACTTGAAGATGACGAAATAAGCGATCACGATGGAAAACAGCGCCAGCAGATCCTTATAGCGCCGGATGTTTTTCCATTCCTGTTTCCAGTAGGATTCCCTGGCGGTATGCATGACGATCCCTCTTTTCTGTTCCTTACACCTTCATGATACGCGTTTTCCGAACCCGCCGTCAATTGCACAAAAGGGCACATTTGTGGTGAATAATCCACCTTTTTCGTCCAACTGTTTGCGATTTGGCACAATGTACCCTATAATATACATGGTAGAATTTATGAAAAAGGAATCGGGCATATGACAAAGACGAAAACGCCCAAGCAGGCTGCGAATCAGTCCGCCTATGTGAAAATGCTGGCTTCGTATACGGCGTTGGTGGCGGTAGCGCTGGTAGCGCTGGTGGTGCTGTGCTACACGCTGTTTAACCGCAGCTATTCCAGCGAAGTGCAGAAGGCGCAGATGAACGCCGTGCAATACGAAAAAAACGTGTTCACCAGCCTGGTGCTCAACCGGGGCAGCGAGATGGTGAAAACCCTCACCAACGAATCCAGCAACGCCGCCCTCCTGCGCATGCCGCTGAACGAAAACCGGCAGCATCAGCTGGCGGTGTATCAGATTCATCAAAAGCTGGTGGCCTTCGCGGATGTGAACACGGATATGCTCGATTCGGTGGCGATTTTTTATCCGAGGCAGGATATTTGCGTTTTCAGTCAGTTCGGGTTTAAGCTGCTGTATCAGAAATACAATTATGAATACGCCCGGCTCTATTCCCTGCTGACAAAGAAAAGCGGCGTGCGGGCGTCGTGGCAGTTTTTGGCGCCGGAGGAATCGATGCTGTACCCCGAGGGCTGCCTGGCGTTCACCGCCCTGCCTCTGTGGACGGCGGACGCGCCGGCGTCTTCGCCCTGCGCGGCGTTCTTTATAAAGGAAAGATTTCTGCGGGAAATGCTGCGGAGCATGGCGACGGCCGGGCAGCAGGTGTATCTGCTGGATGGAGAGGGGCGGGTGGTCTGCGCGTCGGACGACACGCCCGTGGGGCTGCGGATGGAAAACCCCGTGCTGACCGCGATGCTCGCCGCTCCCTCCGGCGAAATTCTTTCCGCCGTGGATTGGGCGCAGAATCAGGTGTTCGCATGCTGCGCGCTGGAGGGAATCCCCCTGCGGATCGTGATCGCCATGGATGTGGATTCCTGGCGGGGCTCCACCGGCCAGATACAGCTTTACGTTTGTCTGACGGGTCTCGGAGTGCTTGCGCTTGCCTTTTGCATGGTGCTGCTGACTACCCGAAAGCTCTATTCGCCTCTGCGGGTGCTGCGGGATCTGGTGCAGGAGCTGACGTATGTGGACGGCCGCAACCTGAGAAATGAGTTTGCCATTATCAGCACGGGCCTGGGCGAGCTGAGCCGGCTGCTGTCCAATACCCAGCGCGTGCTCCACACCAACCAGTCTCTGCTGAAAAACCAGGCGCTGCTGAATCTGATTCACGATCAGAACCAGCCCGCCGCCCTGGAAACGCTGGAATATCTGCACATTCGTTTCCCATACCACTACTTTTCGCTCCTGGCGGCGGAGTATTGCGTGGAGGATACCCGGCATTTGGATACAAACACCTGCCAGGCTCTGCCTGTGGCGCTGGTGGATACCGCGGAAAACAGCGACGCCAATCAGGCCGTCAGGGTATACGGATTTATTCCGCAGGCCAACACGGTCTGCCTGCTGGTGAACCATCCCTCGCCCGAACAATTTCAGCCGCAGGCTCTGTCCGACATGGTGGCGTCCTATTTCAGCTGCTATGACACGCGCTGCTATATCGCGCAAAGCAGCGAGGCGGCAAGCGCTTTCGGCGGCCTGAGCCGCCTCTATGCGCAGGTCATGGCGGTGCTGGCGGGGCGGCTGTATGATCAGCGGCCCGGTCCGGTGCACACCGAAACGGTATCCGGCGGTGGCTCCGCGCTCGCACCGCTGCTCAAGCGGCTGGAAAGCATTGCCGCCGCGGGAAACGATTCGGATCTGCTGCGCCAGCTTGAAGCGCTGATTGCAGCGCTGGGACAGACGTCGCCCGTGGCGGCGCAGGTCTGCATGCAAAAAGCGCTGACGATCCTGCGGGGCTTTCTGCTCTCCCGCCGGTCCGGCCAACTGCTGCCCCCGGCGCTGCTGGAACCCGCCGCGTATCTGTGGAAGCTCAGCGAGCTGCCGGCGCTGCTCCGGGAGACGCTGGGCGCTCCCGACGCGGACGCGCCCGGGGACGACGCGGCCTTCATGCAGGCCGTGAACAACTATATCGCCCAGCATATGAACGAGGATATTTCTCTGGAAGCGATCAGCGAGGCGCTGCATTTTAATCCCAAATATTTTTCACGGAAATTCAAAAAGGTTTCCGGAACCACGATCAGCGCGTTCCTCACCATCTCCCGGATGGAGGCCGCGTCAAATCTGCTGCGAAAAACGGATCTGAGCCTGGAGCTCATTGCCGAGCAAACCGGTTACAGGACAACCCAGTATTTCGGCCGAAAGTTTAAGGAAACCTATGGCGTCACGCCGGGGGAATACCGCTCCGCCAGGGGCTGATAAGATGCTTTGCGCGACATTGCGCGGGCTATGTCGCCGGGCGCGTTCGAGGGGAGAATGGGCGGCTTCATCGAACCGCCCGGCGACGGGACGCTTGTTTTTGCGCCGTCATCCTTATCATGACGGCGAGCGCGGCAAGCCTTTTGGCGCGCCGTCAGTCCATCAGCGCGACGGCGACGTCCATTTCGATATACTCGCCCGCAGGAATTTTCTCGGTCGATTTGATCGTCGTCAGACCCGGGATGCGGTAGACGCGCAGGCGAACCGTTTCGCCCTCCTTATGCGCGCGGACGGCGGATTGCAATTCGCTCGCGGTCGTCACGCGCGCGCCGTCGGCCTCGAGGATCAGATCGTCCTGGCGCACGCCGGCCTTGGCGGCGGGGGAGTTCGCTTCGACCTTCGTTACCCACAGCGAGCGCGGAAGCATCTCGTCCGTCGGCTCGAGCGAGGGGCTGGCGATTTCCTGCAGCGTCACCCCGATGCGCGGATAGCGCACCTTGCCGTAATCCATCAGGTCGGAGACGATCGTCTTGATCGTATTGATCGGAATGGCCAGGCCGATGCCCTCGATCGAGGCGTAGCCGGTGTAGCCGTTGTTGGAAAGCTTCATACTGGTGACGCCCACCAGCTCACCCGCGATATTGAAAAGCCCGCCGCCGCTGTTGCCGGAGTTGATGGCCGCGTCGGTCTGGATCATGCTGGCCGAGGTGGCCGAGCCGGTGCGGCCGCTCGACTGCGAACGCACGTCGCGCCCCAGCCCGCTGATCACGCCGACGGAGAGCGTGTTGACGAACTGCTCGCCCAGCGGGTTGCCCACGACGAGCGCCCAGTCGCCTACCGAGAGCGCGTCTGAATCGCCCAGAACGGCGGCGGTCAAGTTTTCCGCGCTTGCGCGCAAAACGGCGATGTCGCTGTCTTCGTCTCCGGCGATGAGCGCGGCGGGGATTTCGTCCTCGCCTGAGACGACGTAAAGCCCCTGCGCGCCGTCGATGACATGGTAATTCGTCAGCACAACGCCGTCGGCCGAGATGACGACGCCCGAGCCGGCAAAGCTTGTCGAGGTCATGATGCGGCCGCCCACCACGCGCGAGGAGGTCGTCACCTTGATGCCGACGACGGCGGGGCTTACGGCCTCGTAGACCGTTTTGAACGGGCTGGAAAGGTTATCCGCCTGCGTTTTGCTTTCGGCGTAGGCGAATGCGCGCGGCTGCGCACGGCCTCCCGGCACGCTCGCCGTAATCCACACGACGACGGCCAGCGCCAGGCCGACAATGCCCAGCCAGAGATAGCGGCTCCAGTTTCTGTTTTCAGGCATAAAATCATCCCTCCTGTGGCTAGCGTGTCCGCGAAGGACTGTTTTTACCGCGCAAAAGCGCGGAAAAAATTGCGGGAACCTGGCAAATATTCTCAGTTTGTTCATATGGGCTTCATCTTTCCCGGATATGATA
>CAKTTL010000014.1 GCA_934615235.1 uncultured Clostridia bacterium | reverse complement strand
CGCTCCCTCCAATCTCCGGAGAGAGCGCCGCCTTTTATTATAATTCCTTTCACCCATCAACCCGCACGTTCACGCCGTTCACCTCGACGTTTCCATCCGCCAGCACCATGATGTAGCATTTCCCATCGATCACGCGCGTCTCGATCAGATCGCTGTGCTCCGGATCCACGTGAATGACTACGCTCGGCGTCGTTACGGTAAACTTTCGCGCAGGAACGACGTTCACAGCCGGGATTTCCGCATTCGCGCCGAACGTCTCCGTATACTTCTGCTCGAACGCCTCCGCGCGCTCCTGCGAAACGCCGCATTCCTCCAGCACGTTCTTTACGTCATGCCGGGTCAGCTGCAGCGGTTCGGCCGTCTTGTCCGCCTTCTGCTCGGCGATCATGCCACGCACGGTTTCATGCACCGCCTGCACCACGTCCAGGCTGCATTCTTCCTCCAGCGTATCCTGCAGAATCGCCTGAAAGACCTCCTCCTGCTCTTTGGCGGGCATCTGCGGTTCTTCCTCGCCAAAAACGCCGCGGACGAACTCGTCGTGCATATTGCCGCTGTCGCGGGTGAAAAACATCGCCTTGTACAGGTTCGCCGCGCGCTCTTCAAACGCCGGGAACATGAACCCCAACTCCGGCGCGCCGACCATCCACTCCGCCGCGCGGCTGTGGAACTCGCTCTCCGCCGTGAAATAGCTCAGCGCCGGCTTCGTCTGCCTGACGGGACAAATGCTGCAAATGATATAGTTGAACACGCCGTCCGAGCGGTCGGCGTCGTTTTCGCCGTTGACGTCCTTGTAGGGCACGTCGTAGCCGTCGTGCATGAGCAGGACGAGATAATTCCGCCCTTCCTGCTCTGAGGCGACAGACTGCGCCTGCGCCGCGCCGATGGCGTGAATATACGTGATCGCCCGCGTAAAAAAGCTTTCAACCGCTTCATGGTCTTTCAGGGCGCTTTCGCGCAGCGCGGTCAGCAGCTGATGCTCCTCGCTCTCCATCACCTGCGCGGGCGTGAATTCAATCTCCCGCAGGTTCTGCCCCTGCGTGCCGGAAAGCGTCCGCTTGAAAATGGCCATGTATTTTTCGTTTTCTTCCTGCGGCATGGTCAAAACAGGCTGCGAAAAAGTGGAAATCACTTCGCCGTCGCTGCTGACATAGCAGCCGAGAATCACCGATGGATTGCGACGATCCGGATTCAGCCTGCGCTTGATTTCTGCCAGATCCCGTTGATTCATGCTTTTCATTCCCTCTTCTTTCATTCAGATTCATGCAAAAATTTTTTTACTTTGACGACGCTTCCTGCCATTGCCCCGTCGCCGGGTTCAAAAGCGCAACCCAGCTTACATCGCGCATCCGCTCCTGCGATTCGCCCGCCAGCAGACAGGTGCCGTCCTTTTCAGCCGTCGCGGAAAGAATCCGGTCGCGGCCCGTACGCTCCAGATACGTCTGCCGGATCAGCGCGCCCTGCGCGTCTACCAGCAGCGCCCAGCCCGCCCGGTACGCGCCCTCCTCCGTGTTTTCCGGCCGTTTCGACCAGCTGAACCCGGCCAGCAGCAGTTTCCCATCCGGGCAGACCGTCATCGTCTCCAGCGAATCCTCGTCCGTGCCGCCATAGAGGATCCCGTCCAGCACCTCGCCTGCATCGGAGAGCAGCACGGCCCAGCCGTCGCGATCGCCGTGCGTTTCGCCCGCCGTTCCATCCGCGGAGTCGGTATAGCCGACCACCATATAGCCGCCGTCCACGGCACGCACATCGGTAAACGCATCCTCCCCCGTGCCGCCGAAGCAGCGCTGCCAGAGAATCGCGCCCTGCGCGTCCACACGAACCGCCCACGCATCGGGCCGCTCGTCCGTCTCGTCCACGCGCAGCCCCGTCAGGTCTCCGTCCACAGAAAACGTATGCCCGACGAGCAGATACCCGCCGTCCGGCGCGGCGCAGACGCCCGCGAAGCCGTCCCACGAGCTGCCGCCGTAGCAGCGGCTCCAAAGCCCCTCGCCGTCCCCGGCGGACAGCTGCACAAGCCATCCGTCCGCTCGCGGCTCATAAACGTCGTAATACCCCTCGTGCCAGCCGTTTTCCAGGTCGGCCGACGCGCTCGATCCCGCCGCCGTCCATACGCCGTCGCCCGGCACGGCCCAGCAAAGCTCGTCCTCGCCGTCGCCGCCGTAGCGCTGCTCCCAGACGGCCTTGTTGCCGCGCATCAGCGCGCACGCCGCGTCGACCGATACGACCAGCCCGTTCTCGCTTTCCTGACTCTGCCACATCAGCAGGTTGTATTCGCCGTCCGAAGGCGCGGAGGTGTATCCCGTCTCCGTCGCGTACAGATCGTCTGCCTGCGCGCAGGCGCAAAGCAGCATCAGCGCGCACAGCGCCGCAAGCAGCCGCGTCGTTTTCTTCATCACGTTGATCCTTTCCGCAGCGTTTCCGCCGCTCTGCGCAGGCACTCCGCGCCGCCCGCGCCCTGCGCGAAGTCCGGCCGTCCGCCGCCTTTCGCGCCGCTTTCACGCAAAAGCGCGCCCATATCGGTTGCCAGCGCCGCGCCGCGCGCAAAAAGCAGCGGCCCGCCCGGCTCGTCCGGCGCGCACAAAAGCGCGTATACGTCCGCTTCCTCAATCAGCGTGGAGGCCGCGTCGCGCAGCGTATCGCGGTTCGCGCCGGGCAGGCTGGCCGCAACAAGCCGCCCGCCGCCGGGCAGACGTTCCGCGCCGGAACGCAGCGCAGCGATTTCTCTCAGGGCGCTTTCGCGCCGGTACGCTTCCTTCGCGGCGTGTTCCTGCGCCAGCTGCTCCTTCAATCGCGCCGCGGCCTGCGGGAGCTCTTCCGCGCCGCAGGAGAGCAGCGCCGCCGCGTCGCGCGCGGCCAGGCACATCCGCTGCGCGAAGCGTACCGCGCGCATGCCGCACACAAACACAACGCGCGCCATGCCGTGCGCCGGGAGCGTCTCGACCACCTTTACCAGCCCCACCTGGCCGCTTGTAGACGGATGCGTTCCGCCGCAGGCGCACATTTCAAAATCGCCGAACGCGACGACGCGCACATGTTCCTTCACCGACGGCGCTTTGCGCAGCGGCAGCGTTTTCAGTTCTTCCTCCGTCGGAAACCAGCAGCGGCAGGGCGCGTCCTGCTGAATCCAGCCGTTGACCGTTTCTTCGAGCAGCGCGATTTCCTCGTCGGCAAATCGCGTGCGGCCGTCCGGCAGCGCCACGTCGATAGACGAAACCTCCGCGCCCAGATGCAGGCCGATCGTCCGGCCCTGATACAGCCGCCAGATCGCCCCGGCCAGCATATGCTCGCCGCCATGCTGCTGCATGTGATCGAACCGGCGCGCCCAGTCTATTTCGCCGTGTACGGCCGTTCCCCGCTCCGGGCATTCGCCTTCCAACTTATGCCATACGCCGCGCGCGTCGCACTCCACGTCCGTCACGCGCGCCTGACCGCCCCGCCAGCGAAGCCTGCCGGTATCGAACGGCTGCCCGCCGCTGGTCGGATAAAAGGCGCTCCGGTCGAGCAGCAGCCATACGCCGTCTTCGCGCCGTTCGCACGCCTCAACCTCTGCGTCGAATTCTCTGAGATATGTCTGATCGTAATACAGGCGTTCCGTCATACGCCGCCCCCCTCCGCAGATTCCGTCGGACGTATTATACCGCAGCCCCGCCGCCGGGCGCAACCTCTCCCCATTCCTCGCACAAAACGGCGTAAAGATACGTATCCTGCCACACGGGATTGCCGGCTTCGTCCCGCCGGAACCAGATATTGCGGATTTCATGCGCTTCACGGCGCATACCGAGCCGCTCCATCAGCCGCCAGGAAGCCGTGTTTTCCGGGTTACACATGGCGATCACGCGATGCGCGCCCTCCTGCGCAAACGCGGCGCTCACAAGCGCCCGCGCGGCCTCGGTCGCATAGCCCCTGCCGCGAAAGCGGCCGTTAAAAACATAGCCCAGTTCCCATGTCGCAAACTCGCCGCGCGCAAGATAGACGTTGCCGATCACCTTGCCCGTCTCGCGCAGGCAAACCGCCCAGAAGGCTTCGTCTCCCGCGCGGCGCGCCGCCTCCGCCCGTGCCTGCGTCTCATCGAACGGGTCGTACGGTTCATAGCGCACCGTCTCGGGCTGCGAAAGATACTCGTAAAGATCCGGCCAGTCCCCGGCTGCAAAGCGCCGGAGCGTAAGACGCCGGGTCTCAATCCGTTCCTGCATGGATCCTCCCCGCTTTACGCGTTCTTTTTCTTTCCGGCCTTCTTTTCCGCGCAGCCGATCAGCGCGTTGCCAAGCCATCCGCACAGCGTGCCGACGCACACGCCGCCCAGCACGTCCGTTGGGTAATGTACATACAGGTACAGCCGCGAAAACGCAATCACACACGCCAGCGCCAGCATGAACCAGCCGAGCCTCTTTCGTCCGCCGAACAGAAGCGACGTCGCCCCGGCGAAAGATGCGGCCGTATGCCCCGAGGGGAACGAGAAATCGTGCGGTTTGCCGATGAGCAGCGTGACGGCCGTGTTCACGTCATACGGGCGCACACGGTGAACGAGCGGCTTGAGGCAGATGTTGCACAAAAGCAGCATGCACACAAGCGACGCGGCCATCGCCGCCCCCGCCCTGCGCGTCTTTTTTACGCCGCACAGCGCAACCGCCAGCAGGATCCAGAAAATCCCCGCGTCGCCCAGATGCGTCACAAGCGAAAAGAACCGATCGCCAAACGCCGTGCGGGTTTTCGCAATCGCGTCCAGAAGGCCGATCTCAAACTGGTTCACCCGTTTCGCCTCCGTTCTCTTTTCCGCGCAAAGCGCGGATAAAACAAAAGGCCGCCTGAAAAGACGGCCCGTTGTGTCTGTGCGAATTAATAGCGGTTCTGGCGCTGACGCTCGAAGCACTCGCGGCAGTAGACCGGCCGGTCTCCGCGGGGCTGGAAGGGCACCTGCGTGGTGCAGCCGCAGCCGTCGCAGATCACTTCGTACATCTGACGCTCGCCGCGGGGCTGAGCGTTGCCACCGTTGGCGCGGCGGGCAGCGCGGCACGCCGGGCAGCGGCTGGGCTGATTCTGGAAGCCCTTGCTGGCATAGAATTCCTGTTCGGAAGCGCTGAAGGTGAATTCGGCGCCGCACTCGCGGCAGGTCAAGATCTTGTCTTCGTACATGATGGAAGACCTCCTCATAACAGTACCCAATTCCGATGTTCCCTGGCAAACACCTTAGTCTTCGGATGGGCTCCTGTTGACCTGAGGCGGATTCCATGGTTCCGATTTGGTTGGGTCTGTTGTGCAGTATAGCACATCCAGGCGGAAAAGAAAAGCGGAATTCCGAAATTTAACAATTGATTATGCAGTTATGTTTTTATCAAACTTTACACAGAATCCCAAGCGCCTGTTCAAAGAGAATCATGTGCATGCGGAGCACCTGTTCGTGCGTCAGATGCGGCCCCGGTTCGTCGATAATGCACTCGTTGCTCTCATAAGTGCAGTTCGCCGCGCCGCAGATATGGTGCATCGCGCTGGGCAAATTGAAAGAGGGCGGCGTTTTGATTCCGTCGTCCGTCTTTTTCGACACGCCGTCCCGGAAGGTCAGCCCTTCCAGCGCGCCGGCGGCG
Organism: uncultured Clostridia bacterium; assembly: GCA_934615235.1. Taxonomy (GTDB): domain Bacteria; phylum Bacillota; class Clostridia; order Christensenellales; family Aristaeellaceae; genus Aphodomonas. Next base: position 36,621 of record CAKTTL010000014.1, on the reverse strand, counting down.
CGGCATTTTTCCGCAAGCGTTTCAATCGTCCGGTTCGCCGCGGCCGACATATACGCCGGCAACAGCAAATCGCCCTGCGAATTGCTGCCGCCGTGCAGATGCAGCGCAAGATCCGCCCGCTCGTCTTCGGCCAGCCGCAGGAGCGCCGTCGTCTCCCGCGCCATCGGGCAGAAGAAGTTGTCGTGCATCAGGTTCACGCCGTCGTCGTTATAATACCCGCCAAGGAAGCCGGCCGCCGACCGAATCGGATGCACCTTCTTGCATTCCGGCCAGCCGCAGAGGCTCCCGTCCTTCCAGGTGCCCTGCCCCCAATAGCGCAGCTCCGCGCCCTTCAGGCCCAGCATGCTTTCCGGGACCACGCGGGCGCGCCCGTCCGGGTTGGCGACCGGCACAATAACGACGCGCGCCTTTTCGCACAGCGTCAGAAGCGCCTGATTCTCCCGTCCCGCGAGATCTTTTCCCGTTTCCAGCAGGGAAACAAGATTTGCAATCGCGGCAACGCCCTCCGTTTCCTGCCCGTGCACCGCGCCGATCAGCAGCAGCACAGGGCGTTTCGTCGCCGGGTCCGCAAAATAGGAGGGATTCCCCGCTCCCAGCGCGGAGGAATAATTCGCTTCGCCGCGAACCCGGTTCTTCTCGCCGTACGCCATGGCGTATACCGGCCGGCCGCCCGGCGTGAGCGCAATGATTTTCTTTTCCGCGCGCTGCGCGGAATAATACATTGCATCGATATCCTGAAGAGATGTTTTCCAAAAAGCAGGAACCGCCATTTTCTTCTCCTCCTCGGCGAACAAAAAAGGGCCGCCAGCAGCGGCGACGGCCCTTTCCTGTTTCTCGTTGTCTTACTTGTACATCCTGTCGTAAGCCTGCTGAACGATGTTGAGGAATTCCGGCAGACGCAGCGCTTCGAGCTGAGCGAGATAGCTGTCCCATTCGGCTTCGATATCGCGCGTGCCCGTCATGAACGCGGCCATGGATTCGTCGACGTACGTTTTCAGATCCGTGTTGATGTCGTTATAGATTTCAGTTTCTTCCGCCGTGTAGAGGATGTACGGTATGTAGCAATCCATCGGCGGAATGTTATGCGCAGACTGATAACCGACAGCCTTCGATTGCGCCATACGTTGCGGCAGGTCAATCGAATCCTTTGAAACAACATTCGCATCGTCTACGCGATAATAAAACTGCGGACAATTACGACGCCAGTGCTCGTTAGCCGGATTGTTCCAAGTGTTGGTAATTTCCTTGGTCTCAGGATTAACTGTCTGATAGAACGGACGAATTTCTTCAGGTAGTTCGTAACGGATAACATACCGATCCTTTTCGCTGTCTTCCAAATAGTTCCAGTATACGCCCTCCATACCATAACGGCCAACCAGATTAAGCGTCTGATCGCCGCTGAACATGAAATCGCCAACCTGCACGGCGAGCTCAGGATCCGCGCAGTCCGCAGTAACAAACCAGAAGGGTTCGACAGTGGTCGGATTATAGGCGGCGTAGCCGAAACCGGAAGGGCCGGTCACAGGCGCGAGGTTCTGATAGATTTCAACCTTGCGGGGAGACATGTTCATCCAGCTGCCCACCGTGCTGATACCTTCGGTCTGTACAAGCGCCATCTGCTGATCTTTCGTCTGGGTGAAACACTGCGGATCGAGCAGGCCTTCCGCCAGCAGCTTCTTGATGTAGAGCACGCCTTCCTTCCATTCTTCGGTCGCATAGGTGGCGTAAACCTGGCCGTCCTTGACGTTAATGTGTTCGGAAGCGTCCCAGTAAACGAAGCTGTTGAGCAGGTAGTTGATCACGTTCTTGCTCCACGCGTTCACAGTGCCGGTCATCGGGATTTCGTCCTTTTCGTCGTTGCCGTTGGGATCCTGATCGCGGAAAGCGACCAGCACGTTGTAGAGCTCTTCCGTCGTGGTCGGCATTTCAAGGCCGAGCTTTTCGAGCCATTCAACGTTGATCCAGCAGTTCTGCCAGAGGGAATCGTCGCTGGCGAAGAAGACGCGCGGGATGCCGTAAATGTGACCGTCCGCCGCCGTGCTCTTTTCACGGATCAGCAGCTCGGGATACTGTTCGCATTTCTCGTTGAAGTTCTTGCCGTATTTTTCCAGCAGCTCGTCCAGCGGAAGAATCGCGCCGGCGTTGCCGTAGTTGTAGGCGTCCTGCACGGTCAGGCCATAGTTGATCACGTCCGGCAGCTTTTCGCCGGAGGAAAGCATGACGTTGAGCTTGGTATAAGCGTCGGCAGCGGGCAGGAACACGAATTCCAGGTTCACGTTGCAGGCGTCTTCAATCATTTTGGTGAACGTGTTGTCCTTATAATCCGTAACGAGCGGATCGGCGGTCATTAAAATCGTCAGCGTGGGACGCTCGTCCGCCAGCGCGAAGGATGCGCAGGACAGAAGCATCGCGAGGGTCATGAGTACACAGAGAAATCTTTTCATGAGGTCTCCTCCTTTTTTATTTTTAAGAGCGCAGGATGCGCTCCTAAAATCAGCCCTTCAGGGAACCCAGCATAATGCCCTTGGCAAAATACTTTTTCAGGAACGGATACAGCACCAGCACCGGCACGCTCGAAACGATGATCAGCGCGTATTTCATCAGCTGCGCAAGCGCCTCGCGCGCCTCCTGATCGGCATAGTTCGTGCTGTTCTGCATCGAACTCATATCCATCGAGTTCACAACGAGGATATCGCGCAGGACGAGCTGCAGCGGATACAGCTTCGAATCGTTCAGGTAAATCATCGCGTCGAAATAGCTGTTCCAGTGGCCTACGCCATAGAAAAGCATCAGCACCGACAAAAGCGTGGACGACAGCGGCAGCACGACCGTTCGGAAATACGTGAACTCGTTGCATCCGTCCAGTTGCGAAGCCTCCCACAGGTCGTTGGGAATGCCCTGCATGAAGGTGCGCGCCAGAATCATGTTGTATACGGACATCGCGCCCGGAATCATCATCGCCCAGACCGTATTGAGAAGCTTCAGCTTCATCACCAGAATATAGCTCGGAATCAGGCCGCCGCCGAAGAACATCGTGAAGGTCATCAGCCCGATCACCGGGCCTTTCAGCGGAAGATCCCGCTGCGAGAGCGGATACGCGCACAGCATTGTCATCGCCAGGTTGATCACCGTGCCGACGATCGTATAGAAGAACGTCATCCCGTACGCGCGCCAGATGCCGCGATAGTTGAAAACCGTCTTATACCCTTCCAGCGTAAACTTTTTCGGCAGCAGATACACCTGCCCCGCCGAAACCGCATGCGACCCCGAGAAAGAACAGGCGACGATATTGATCAGCGGAAGCAACACGATGAGCATGAAAAAGGCGAGAAACGCCGTCGTAAGGCAATAGAAAAGCTTATCCGAAAAGCAGAGCCTGCCGAAGCTCCGTTTTTTATACGTAAATTCGCTCATGCCGCTTCCTCCTTACCACAGGCTGTTGCCGGAGAATTTGCCGGCCAGCACGTTCACCAGCACCAGCATGCCTCCGTTGACGACGGAGTTGAACAACCCGATCGCCGTCGAATAGGAATAATTCGAATTCGACGAGGCAAACGCCGCTTTATAGGTATAAGTGGAAATCACTTCGCTGGCGCTGATATTCAGACTGTTCTGCATCAGATAAACCTTATCGAAGCCGATTCCCATGATATTGCCGCTGGAAAGAATGAGCTGAATCATCAGCGTGGGCAGAATGCAGGGAATATCAACGTGCAGAATGCGCTGGAAGCGCGTCGCGCCGTCCACAACGGCCGCCTCGTGCAGCGTGCTGTCCACCGCGGAAAGCGCGGCGATATAGATGATCGTATTCCAGCCCAGGCTCTGCCAGACGCCCGTCCAGACATAAAGATGCGGGAATGCGCTCGGGCTGCTGAGCAGCTCGGGGGCGGCCGCCCCGCCATGGAGCATCGAGTAGAGGTTGCCGTAAATTCCGGATCGTGTATTGAAGATCTGCAGGATCATGCCGACCATTACAACGACGGAAATAAAATGCGGCATATACGTAACGTTTTCAACAAGGCTGCGGAAGCGTTTATACGGGCTCGCGTTCAGCATCAGCGCTACAAGAATGGGCAGCGGATAACCGACTGCAAGCGAATACAGCGACAGGCGCAGGGTATTTGTAATCGTCCTGCCGAAATAATAGGAAGAAAAGAATTTCTTAAACTGAGCGAAGCCGACCCAGTCGCTCCCCCAGATTCCCTTTCGCACGGTATAATTCTTAAACGCAATCGTTATCCCGTACATCGGAACGTATTTGAAAACGATGATATAAAGCAGCGGAAGCAGCAAAAACACGTAAAGCCGCCATCTCCGCTTCATAACATTCCAAACGCTCTTCCTGCGAACAGGAACCTGATTTTCCATCAGCCGCTCATCCCCTTTGCCGCAATCGATCTTAACGTCATTGTATAAACGAATTGCGGCGCGGTCAATTGGAATTGCAGCGTTGCGCCATGGAAAAGAAGGTGGAAAAAGCGCTCACTCTAGGAAATAATGCTCATTTATCCGCTTGTGTGTTGTCCATTTCGCCGCGCTTTGCGCGACGATATTCCCCCGGCGCCATCGCGTAGCTTCGCTTGAACGCTTTCTGGAAAGTTGAAAGCGTGTTAAACCCCGCCTGTTCGCAGATCACGTAAACGGGCAGGTCGGTCGAAACCAGCTGCTCTGCCGCCTGCTCCAGGCGCAGCTTCAGCAGATATGCCGGCAGGCCCATCCCGGTTTCCGAATGGATCAGCGCCTGCACGCCGCGCTCCGAAAGCTGGAAACGCGCGCAGATATCCTGCATGGCGAAATCAACCCGGCCGATGTTTTCCTTTATAAACGCAAACACCGCCTGCCGCTGCTTTTCGTCGTATCGCTGCTTCCGCTCCGTTCTCCAGCGGCAAAGCGATTCGGCCGCCGAATACAGCTGCTCGATCAGTTCCTGCGGGGAAAGCTGAATCGAATAGGATTCCAGCGCAATTTCGCCGTATCCGATATCCTGCGCCGCAAAGCGGATAATGTTGCACAGATGACCGTACAGTTCGCGCATGCTCCACTGCATGCCGCGGTTGCGCCTCCAGAATTCGCCTATGCACTGCTCCACCCGCTCTTCGTTCTCCCGCACGAGCGCCTGATACAGCTCCACAACGTTTTTGAACTGCACCGATTGCTTTACGTCTTCCTCCTGCAGAGAAACCAGGCCGACCGGTACGTTGTCGCAGAGCATCATCATCCGCGCCTCCTCCAGCGCGGCGTGCACCTGATCGCTCCCCTCCGTCGGCTGGCTGAGCGAGATGGAAATCGGGCAGGGCGCGCGCTCGTTAATCTGCCGCACCAGTTCGGCGAGATTTTTATTTACCGTCTCGACGCTTTCGTTTTCCAGCGGATAAACAAACGCAAACGAATGATTGTTCAGCATGTGCAGGTCGATCTTTTCGGGCAGGTTTTGAATCATCTGCTCCAACGCCAGCATGTGAATCAGCGGCATCTCGACGGCGACCGACTCGTCCTCGCATTTCGAATATCCGTAACCGACAAGATAACGTTTGGGGAAATCCGCCAGCAGCTCCGGCGCAAGCTCCGTCACGCCGTTGAGAAGCATCATCTGCGTGTTGCGCCGCAGCGAGCTGCGCAAAATGGACAGCTCTTCCGAAACGTTTTTCCCTTTGCTCTCCAGCGAACGGATGTATTGCGCGATCATATCCATCTCATCCGTATTGTCGTCGGCAATTTCCGTCTTTCCAATCCGCTGCACAATCGGGTAGACGGCGACAAATTTCTTTTTCGTCATTCGAAACGCAATGAAAAACGACGCGGCGACGCCCGCCAGCACATACAACAGGCAAATCGCCAGCGGCCACGCCATCAGCTTGATAATCGACGTAAAGGGAGCGTACGCTTCGATGCTGAACATGTTGTTCGCGCTGTCGTATTCCAGGAAAGCGTCCCCCCCCCCCGGGATTACCGCATTGGTAAACCGTGCTGCCGTTCAGCGCCCGAATCCGCATGCCGCCCGGCGCTTTGCAAATCGCCGGCGCCATCTCGGAGACAAACTTCTCCTTGATCAGCACATAGGCGTCCACGCCGTTTTCGCTCGCGAACGGGACGTAAAAGTTAAACGTGATCGCCTCGTCCTTCGTCACCATCGAGCTGTTCGCCGAATACGCATGAAACACAACCGGAAAAGCAGTCTGCGAAAGATACGTCTGCTGAACCGTCCGATCCAGAATCTGCTCGAGCGAAAACTGTAAAATCTGTTCGAACCCTTCGTCGTTCATGAAGATTCCCTGATTGCTGATGATTACCCCGTTTTTTCTGAACTTAAAGAAAAAATACTGTACGGAGTCAAACGTCCCCAGTTCCTTGTTCAGGTTCTCTCCCGCGGTTGCCAGCACCAGATAATCCGCCGGCGATTCAATTTTTCTCTTTTCCCGCAGCTCCTTAAATACCGCGCTGTTGCTTATCACCCGAACGACGTCGTAAATTCTCTGCAGCTCGCGGTTCAACACGTCCGCCATAATCTCGACGCTCTGCTGCACGTTCTGCTTCTGCGCGCGCAGCGCGTTAAACCCGAAACAGCTGGCCAGCGTCACAACAAGGAGAAAGAAGACAATCAGAATCCTCATGTTTTTCATGAAGCTGCGTCGGAAGTACTTCTTTGCAGACGGATTCCTCTGAAGATTCGTTTTGCGAAAATTTATTGCCAGCATCTTCATGCCCATTCTCCTCTGTTTCAGCCGCGCGAAGCCAGAATATCCCCTTTTATTATAGCAGCGCTCATCGCCAGATCGCAATCGGAAATACCGCCCGCACTCGGAAATTAACGCCATTCCTTTAGATTTCCGCCCCAGTCTCAAAACGCTGATTGACTAACTTTTCAAATATTTTTAGAATATTCCTATCAGTTTCCGAGTTCGTTCACCCCTGATTCTCTTAAAGGAGGTTTTCTCATGCGTTTCGAAAATCTGATCGCTCTGGGCGCGTTCGCGCCGACCGCGCTTGTGCACGGCGCCTGTCTGCCGATCGACGCGGATCATCCCGGCGCGCGCGCGGTGCTCAGCCGCGAAACGCTTCTGGCGCCGCTCGCATTCTTTCAAAACCTGCTGAAAATCAACGTGCAGGCGCAGGCCGGACAGATCCGCCTCTCTCTCAACGGCAGCACGCTGCAGCTGACGCTGGGCGAAACCCGCTGTACGCTCAACGGCGAAGAGCGTTTCCTTCCCGTCGCCCCGCGAACGGAGCGCGGTCTGCTCTCCCTTCCCGCCGTTTCCGTCGCCCATCTGCTGGGCGTTTCCGCGCGCGAATTCAATCGCCTCGCAGTGTTTGCAGACGAAGCGGCATGCTCCGCGCTTGCGGACGATCCGGCCGCGCAAAGCGAGCTGCTCGCCGCGGTGTTCGGCAAATATAACGCGGCGTATTTCACCGCGGACGATTTTTCAAAGGCGCGCAGCGCCTGGCGTGCAGACCTCTGCGGCACCAGAGAATCGAACGATCCGGCGACGCCCGGCATGACGCGGCTGCTTGAACTGCGCGACGAAGACAGCGAAGCCCTTCGCGCGCAGATGAACCGCGGCCCCGAAATCCCGATTCTCTTCGGCGATACGCCGCCGACCGAATCCCGCGACCTTGAATGGCAGTACAACCAGATTCTCCGCATGGCTCAGCCCTATGGCACGTATGGCTGCCGCGGCTATCGTTCGCCGGAACTCCTCGCGGATATCGTATTCGCGCTGGACTGGATGCACGACCATATGTACGGCGCGAACGTGCTTTCCGATTCCAGCTTCCGCTCCTATAAGCTTTTTAACTGGTGGGAATGGTATGTCGGCGGCGCGTGCCCGATGATGGACACGGTCATGATCGTCGAACCGGAGCTCAGCCGCGAACAGGTTGCAAAATACGTGCTGCCGATGCAGTTCATCCGCACCCAGATGCGAATCGGCACGGAACCTTCCATGTTTATGAGCCAGATTCTGCCGCTGACCGCCATGGCGCTGTTGACGGACGACCGCGCCACGCTGCAGGCCATGTTCATCGCCACGGAAAAGCTGCTGGAAATTCATCACGAAGGCAGCTGCATGCGCGACGACTGGTGCTGCATGACGCATAACTTCCCTTATAACGTCTGCTATGGCGTCTGCAATCTGGAGCGCGTGGGAAAGCTCCTGCAAATTCTCGGCGCTTCGCCGCTCGCTTTTCCCTGCGCGGACGCTTACCATTTGATGTATATGGCGCGCTATACCTTCGCGCCCGTTGTTTATCGCGGGCAGGGGCTGAATATGATGAATGGGCGCTACATGCAGGAAAGCGCCTCCCGCATCGCGCGTCAGGTGCTCGGCCCGCTGCGTTATCTGTTCGGTCTCTTCGGCGAACAGGAAGATCTTGAACTGTTCTCCATCATTCGCCGCAACGCCTCGCCGGAGGTAATCGAAGGGCTGATTGCACATTACGAGCAGAACATGACGCTCGCGCAATACCGGCAGATCAACGTTTCCGCCGAACACACGCAGTCGCCCAAAACGCATATCGGCTCCTATGCCGCGTATCGCAAGGCGCTGCTCTCCCCCGAGTTTGATTCGGACCCGTACACGCTGGGCTATATGTGGCATACAGGAGACAGCTGCGTCCAGTTCCGCCGGGATTACTGCTTCGCGCTGCGCATGTCCTCCCGCCGCCTTGGCGGCTATGAAAGCATCAACAGCGCCAACGGAAACGCCTGGTATACCGGCGACGGCATGCTTTACCTCTATACGCCCGGAAAAGCGCAGTACGATTCGGATTGGTGGCGCGGAACGGACATGTATCACATGCCCGGCGTTACGGCCGACACGCAGGCGCGCCAGGACGTTTCCATCCGCTATGGCCACGAATACAAAAACGAGCGCGACTTCGTCGGCGGGGTGGATCTGGACGGCCAGTTCCTTACGACGGCGATGGATTTCCGGTCTTTCCATAACGAAACGGATTCCGGCCTCAGGGACGATGGATACGGACAGGGGCTGCCCGTGCACCACTGCACGCTTTGCGGGGAAAAGGCATGGTTCTTTATGGATCGAGCCGTTGCGGCGCTGGGCTGCGGAATCTGCGCGCAGGACGGCTATCCCGTTCATACGACCGTCGATAACCGGCTGCTCGCCTGCCCGCCCGACCATGTGCGCATCGACGGCCGTCCGTTGAACGCGCAGGAGGCGGAACAGCGTTTCCCCGCCGTCCGCACGCTTCACATTCCCGGCGTGGGAGGCTATTTCTTCCCCGCTTCAACACCGCTGACGGTTCGCCTGTCCGAAAAGCCCGAAGGCGTTTTCCTCGCCTGCTGGATCGATCACGGCGTCAGTCCGCAATCCGCCGAGTACGCATATATCGTTTTGCCGCGCGCAAGCGCGGAAGAAACCGCCGCGTACGCCGCGCATCCCGGTATGGAAATTCTTGCCAACACGCCTGATCTGCAGGCCGTCCGGGAAAGCGAAAGCGGCCTGACCGGCTACGTCTTCCACAAGCCCGGCCGTCTGGACGGCATTTCCGCCCAGACGCCGCTGATTCTCATGACGCACACGGAAAAAGGAACGCTCTCGCTTTCGGCGTGCGATCCCACACAATTGCAGGCGCAAATCGCGTTCAGCATGGAAAAGCCGCTATCCGTCCTGCAATCCGATCCCGCAATCACGCGGAACACAGAAAACGGCCAAACGCAATTTCGGATCGACTGCTCAAACGCGCATGGCAAAGGCTTCCGCCTTTCCGGCAATATCCTGTAATCCTTCATTCCGCCCGGTTGAAAAACCGGGCGGAATTGTGTATACTTGCATCCGTTGTAAAATGGAAAAATGAGAATTTGATTCTCGAGCGCGATAGTGTTATACTTAAGGTGTATCTGAAAAAGGAAGAGACGACAGCTCGAGCGGATTTTTCGTCAGTTCAAGGAGGGAAGCCGAAGGTTTAGCGGCGCTAAATCGAGATTTCCCGACGCGGAAATGGCGGAAAAGACGCCGTGATGGAGTCTCAGGGAATTTTTCAGATACACCCTAGCTATGAAAATCTATCGCTTGAAGGAGAAACCATGGCGAACGCAAGCATGACGCCTCTGCATTCGGAGGCTATTGAACAGGAGAATCTGAAAAAAATCAAAAAAATGCGCGCCTGGCTGATTGCCTGGCTGCTCGTGGGCGCGGCGCTGATCGTCGCGGCGCTCATCTGGCGCAACCCTACCACAATGGATAAAAGCCGTGAAATGCCCGCCCGCCTGATCGTCATCGGCGTAACGCTGCTCTTCGGCGGGGTGTGGGTTTTCCTTCACGGGCTCAAGCTCGGGCCGCATCTGGCCTATCGCCGCTTCCTGCGCGACCTCAAGCGCGGCCTTTCGCACGATGAAATGGGCGTTGTCGTGCGCTTCGACGAAGGCGAAACCTTCCGCGAAGGGCTGGACTTCTTCCAGCTCGTCATCAACGTCGGCGACCTCAAGGACGAGCGCGACGAGCGCTACCTGTACTGGGATGCAAACCTGCCCCGGCCGCAGCTTGCGCCGGGCGACGCCGTTCGCGTCACCGTACACGGGAACGATCTGGTAAGCCTCGAAAAATGCTGAAAGGAACCCGACATGACGAATAAACCTCTGCGGACCATGGTCTGCGTGACGGTGCAGCGCACGTGCGAGCGGCTCATCCGCGAAGGCGCGAAATACGGCGACGGCGACAATTTGCAGATCCTGCACGTCGCGCATCCCGGGCAGGCGCTGATGGGCTTTAACGACGATCCCGGCGCGCTGGAATATCTCTATGAAATTGCCCGGAACTATCATGCGGAGATGCACGTTATCCGCGCCGACGAGGTGGTGGAAACGATCGTCTCCATGGCCGAAAAAAACGGAATCGAATGCATTGTAATGGGCGCGCGCGGCGCGCATGGCGGCCACGATTACGCCTACACGCTCAAAGCGCGGCTGCCGCAGGTGAATTTTGTAATCGTCTAGGGTATATCTGAAAAAGGAAGAGACGACAGCACGAGCGGTTTTTTCAGATACATCCTGGGACAATTCCCGCTCCAACCCATAAACTCGGAGGCTTTCAATGACATCGCAGCAGAACTCATATGGCTATCGTTCCTCGCCTTACGGCGCTTCCGGCGCCGCGCCCCGCCGTCCCGCCGACGCGCAGCCGCGCGTTTCGCCCGAACGCGACCCGTACGGCTATGGCTACGGCGCGCGCAGCGACGGCTACGGCGGGAACCCCTACAACGATCCCCCCCGCGCGGAGTACCGCGGCGCCCCGCCGAAGCGCCCCGCGCAGCCTCGGCCCACAGGCGCGCCGCGCGGCCGCAGCGTGGATATGTTCGTGCTGCTTCTGATGTTGATCGTCGGGCCGCTGTGCGGCGTTCTGGGCGTTTTCCTGCGCCCGATGCTGTGGATGTTCCTGATTATTGAAGGCGCGGCTATCGCGCTGATGTGGGTCTTCAAGTGCTATCTGATGCGCGGACGCATCGTGCTCTCGTGCGTTTTGCTAGTGCTGATGACGCTGGCGCTGCTGGCCGGCGTGGACGTTGGCAAAGCGCCGCAGAATTATCAGTCCTACGGCGGCCAGCAGGCCGCTGCAAACGGCGCGCAGACCTCTCCGCAAAGCACGGACACGCCCTGGGGCGGCGTTTCCGGCGTGGGGCTCGGCGGGCTGACGAGCGAGGCGAACGCCACGCCTGAGCCCGCACAGGATGAGCAGCAGGACGTCCAGCTTGCCGCGCTTCCCGTTGAAGGCGCGCAGGCGCCCCTTGCAGCCGTTCCCGACAGCGGCGTCGCTCCCGTACAGGCGGAAGCAACCGAATCGCCGATGACCGGCGTGCTCGCGGCAGCCGAAAGCGTAATGAAGAGCTACATGCAGTGCTGGCAGCAGGAAAACTGGGAGAGCATGGTGCAGTACGTCACCCCCACCTGGCGCAGCGCGCAGACCAACCCGCAATTGCAGCTTTACTGGAACCACGGCGGCATCTGGACGCTGAACAACTGGACCATGACCGCACAAAACGCGCAGCTCAACGCAGATTCCATCACCTTCAGCATTCTCGCCGATCTGTCCAAGAGCACCACGGGAACGAAGATCACCAAGCGCTATGAAGGCATCGTCATCAAGGACGAAAACGGCACCTGGTACGTCGACCCCGACTCGATGCGCACAGGCGTCGAGGTCAAGGAAACCGCCAGCGACGTCGGCGCAGCCAACGCCGCTGCGATCGCGGAAGACAGCGCGCTGGCCGATCAGGTCGTCGTTTCCAACAGCGACACGACGGCGCAGACCAGCAGCGTCAACCCGAACATGACGCTCTGGTATAACTCCAAAGGCGGCACGTTCTATCACCTCAAGCAGAAATGCGAGTCCATCGGCAAGGAATATTACGACAGCATGAAGAGCTTCACCTACGGCGAACTGAACGATTCCGCCTACGCCAAGCTCAAGCCCTGCAAAACCTGCGACGCGCCCGCACGGCCGTAGCGCGAAAGAAAGGATTCGATCCCATGAACAACGCTTATCAAACCGCGCTTCTTTCCGCTGCCGAGCGGCTTGAAGCCGCCGAAAAGACCATCGCCGAAGCCCTCTCCCTCGCGCAGGACGCATACGACGCGCTCTCCGAAGCCGAGCAGGACGGCGCGGCGGGCGAAGCGCTGCTGAACGAAATCGCCAACATTGAAGATGCGGATGAAATGCTCGCGGACGTGCAGGACGCGCTGCGCAGCCGCGCCGCTAAATAAAGGAGGACGCATGAAGGCACTTTTTATCGGCGGAACAGGCACGATCAGCACGGAAATCAGCAAGCTTTGCGTCACGCAGGGCTGGGAGCTGACGCTGCTCAATCGCGGCAACGCTTCCTCCCGCGTGCCGGACGGCGCGGAGACCATCTCCGCGGACATGAACGACGAAAGCGCCGCGGCCGCCGCGCTTGCAGGCCGCACGTTTGACGTGATCGCGGACTTTATCGCTTTCACGCCCGAACAGGCGCAGCGCGATATTCGCCTCTTCAGCGGCCGCTGCAGACAATACATCTTCATCAGCTCTGCTTCGGCCTACGCCAAGCCCATGCCCTACCCCGTTCTGACCGAAAGCACAGCGCTGAAAAACCCCTACTGGCGCTACAGCCGGGAAAAGGCCGCCTGCGAGGACGTTCTCATGCGCGCATGGCGCGAAGACAATTTTCCCGTCACCATCGTGCGTCCGAGCCACACCTACTGCGAGCGCGGCGTTCCTGTCGCGCTGCACGGCCGGTGCGGGAGCTTCGCAGTAATCGAGCGCATCCGAACGGGCCGCAAGGTGATCATCCCCGGCGACGGTACAACCTGGTGGACCACGACGCACAGCCGCGATTTCGCCAGGGGCTTTGCCGGGCTGATGGGCAACCCGCACGCCATCGGCGAGGCCGTGCACATCACCAGCGACGAAAGCCTGACCTGGAACCAGATTTACCAGTGCATCGCCTCCGCGCTGGGCGTCGAGCTTCATGCCGTCCATATCGCGTCCGAAACGCTCGCCGCGCTCTGCGACGATTACGTCGGCGCGCTGCTGGGCGATAAGAGCAACAGCGTGCTGTTTGATAACGCGAAGCTCAAGCGGCTCGTGCCCGGTTTTACCGCGACAATCCGCTATGATCAGGGCGTGCGCGAGGCGCTGGACTATATTTATGCTCACCCCGAGCTGCAAAAGCCCGACCCGGAATTCGACGCCTGGTGCGACGAGGTGATCGAGCGCTACGAAAGCGCAGTCGCGCAGCTGCCGAAAATGGCGCGTTAAGCGCCCCTGAGAATAATAAACCGGCTCCCCTCTTTGACAAAGGGAGCCGGTTTTATGCTGTACAGGCTTGTTATCAGTCGTAATACCGCAGCGCGGTTTTGATCGCGGCCTGATGGTCGCTGTCCACGTTGCCGGAGCCGTGCGTCTTGCTGCCCGTAAAGTGGATGCAGACGACGCCGTCGAAGTAGCTGCAATAGTCCGTATCGCCGTGCGCTACCAGGTACATCGAGCCGGCGTACATCGTTCCGTTGATCGTCACGATCACGGGGCGGCGCACATAAGAGCCCATGAAGCTCTTGATCTTGTTGTAATCCGACGCGCTGGCGGGGATTACGTCGGCGTGCTTGGTGCCGTTGATGTATTTGGCGTTCCATTTCACGCCCGTATTGCAGTCGAGAATGGAGAAGCTGCCGGAGAGGCTGTTCATGAGGTTGTAGCCGGTGTTGAACCACTGCAGCTCATGCACCTTGCCGGACGAAGAACCGCTGTCGCTGCCTCCCGCCGTCGAGCCGAAAATGCAGCGGATGGTGCCGTTACCGGCAATGCCGTCGGCCGTCAGCCCCTTGGCGCGCTGATATTTCTTAACTGCCGCCGTCGTCTGCTCGCCGTAGATACCGTCGCACTTGCCGCTGAGATAGCCGAGAATGACAAGCGCCTTCTGCAGTTTCACCACGTCGCTGCCGCGGTCGCCTTGCTTCATGGGCTTGGGCGGCGTACCGAGCTCGTCGATCGATTTTTCGCTGATGCTGCTCGAGCCGGAGGAAGAGCTGCCGGAGCTGCTCGTCTTCTTGGCGGAAACAAACTTCTTGGCCACGTAGCCGTATACCACGCCGTATTTGACGTAGTACCAGTCGCCGTGTTCTTCCAGGATGGTCAGCGCCGCGCCGTTTTTGGGGCATTTAAGCGCCTTTGCAGAGGATGAGGGCTTTTCCCTTATATACAACCCCGTCGAGGTTACATACCCGGTCCAGGACGCCAGCGCCGGAACCGTAAGGCCCACCACCAGCACCAGTACAATCAGCATTGCAATACTTTTCCGAAGCATATCCGTCCTCCTTTTATAGGGAATACAGTAAATATATTACAAATCTGTTTCTTTGTCAACTCTTATACGTAATATTCTTCCGTTATTTCATTATATTTATATTTTTATCGGCGCAGGCGCCGATGAAAAAAAGCCCTCCCGCAGACAACTGCGAAAAGGCTTCAGCGCAGCAACAACCCGGTTTATTCCGCGCGATACGCAGCCAGCTGCGCCAGGCTTTCGTCACTCAGCTCGCTCATCAGCGCGAAGGCGGCCTTCACGCTTTCCTCAGGAAGAAGCCCGAACGTACGCGCAAACAGCAGCGCCAGATCGTCGCGCTGCGCTTCCAGCTTCTCCGCCAGCGCGTGCCCCTCCTCCGTCAGATGTACGTCGCCGTACAGCTCCTTCTGGATCATGCCGCGTTCCTGCAGCACCTGCAGCGAACGATGCACCGTCGGGCGCTTCACGCCCAGCAGCTGCGCCACGTCCTTGGAGGCGATAATTTCGAAATTCTCTGAAAGGGCGTACACTGCCAACAGGCAGCGGATCAATGCTGCGGACATTTCGCAACTCCTCCTTTGCTGTAAAAAAATGGGGATGCGGGGCAATCCCGCATCCCCTGCCTTGGGTGAATTAATGGCATCCGCCTTTGCAATGGCCGCAATCGCCGCCGCAGGTCGATTTCCCGTTCTTCTTATCCTTGACCATGCCGTACACGATCGCGCCAACAATTGCAAGCAGAATCACGCCGACGATTACAGTTGCCATAATTACATTCTCACTTTCTGCGTCAGATGCGTTTCGTCATAGGGGTTCTTGCGAATGACCAGGTAAACCAGGCCGGCAAGCGCCGCAATGGCGATCACGGTCGCCGCGTTAAACGTGCCCTGGCAGAGCAGGCCGATGTGGTAGATGATGAAGGAAACCACATAGGCGAAGCCGCACTGATAACCGATGGCGAACCAGGTCCACTTCGCGTTGTTCATCTCACGCTTGATCGCGCCAATCGCGGCGAAGCAGGGCGCGCACAGGAGGTTGAACGTCAGGAAGGAGAAGCCGGCCAGCTGCGTGAACGCGCCCGCGATGGTGGCGTACACGGAGGCGTCGCCGCCGCCATAGAGAATACCGAGCGTACCGACGATGTTCTCCTTGGCGACAAGACCGGTGATGGAAGCCACGGCCGCCTGCCAGTTGCCCCATCCGAGGGGCTTGAAGATCCAGGCGATCGCGCCGCCAATGGCAGCCAGGATGGAGCAGTCGATTTCTTCTTCAGAGAGCATACGGAAGGTTCCGTCAACCCATCCGAAGTACGTGGTGAACCAGACGAAGATCGTGGAGAGGAGGATGATCGTGCCGGCCTTCTTGATGAAGCTCCAGCCACGCTCCCACATGCTGCGCAGCACGTTGCCAACCGTCGGCCAGTGATACGCGGGCAGCTCCATGACGAACGGAGCCGGATCGCCGGAGAAGATCTTCCACTTCTTCAGCATGATGCCGGAGATGATGATCGCGGCAAGGCCGATGAAGTAAGCGGACGTGGAAACCCAGGGAGAGCCGCCGAACAGCGCGCCGGCGATCATCGCGATGAAAGGCACCTTGGCGCCGCAGGGGATGAAGGTCGTGGTCATGATCGTCATGCGGCGGTCGCGCTCGTTTTCAATGGTACGGCTGGCCATGATGCCGGGGATGCCGCAGCCGGTGCCGATGAGCATCGGGATGAAGGACTTACCGGACAGGCCGAACTTGCGGAACACACGGTCCAGAACGAAGGCGATACGGGCCATATAGCCGCACGCTTCAAGGAAAGCCAGCAGCAGGAACAGCACCAGCATCTGCGGCACAAAGCCGAGAACCGCGCCGACGCCCGCCACAATACCGTCGAGGATCAGGCCGCTGAGCCAGTCCGCGCAGCCGATCTTTTCAAGGCCGTCGCCGATGAGCGCAGGAATGCCGGGCACCCAGACGCCGTAAGCGGAAGTATCCGGCGCGCCGTAGTTTTCCTTATACTCGGTATCGGTGTACTGCGCAACCGCTTTTTCCAGCTGCGCCTTGGTGGTATTGGGAACTTCGGTCACTTCGAGGGTCTCTTCGTCTTCCAGCTCGTAGGTGACGTTCGCGTCCTCCGGAGTAGCGGCGACGAGGGCTTCAAGAGCCGCCTTGGCGGCTTCCTCAGTGTATTCTTCCGACTCGCTGTCGAGCGCGGCGGTCATTTCCTCGGTGCCGTACTGAGCGAGGAAAGCGTCGATGATCTGATCGGTGTCGCCGTAGTTTTCGGCGGCTTCTTCATATTCCTTCGAACCGATGCCGAACAGGTGCCAGCCATCGCCGAACACGCCGTCGTTCATCCAGTCCGTCGCCATGCTGCCGACGGTGACCATCGCGATGTAATACACCAGGAACATCACAACCGCGAAAATCGGCAGACCCAGCCAGCGGTTGGTTACCACGCGGTCGATCTTGTCCGAAGCGGAGAGCTTGCCAGCGTTCTTCTTCTTGTAGCACGCCTTGATCACCTGCGCGATATACACATAACGCTCGTTGGTGATGATCGATTCGGCGTCATCGTCCAGTTCCTTTTCGGCGGCGGCGATATCGCCTTCGATGTGCTTCATCGTCTCGGCCGGGATGTTCATCTGCTCGAGCACCTTGCTGTCGCGCTCGAAGATCTTGATCGCATACCAGCGCTGCTGCTCGGCGGGCTTGTTATGCAGAACGGCTTCTTCGATATGCGCGATGGCATGCTCGACCGGGCCGGAGAACGTGTGCATCGGCACGGTCTTCACGCCGGATTTGGCGGCCGCCACGGCGGCTTCAGCCGCTTCCATGATGCCTTCGCCCTTCAGCGCGGAGATTTCCATCACCTTGCAGCCCAGCTGACGGGAAAGTTCGGCGATGTTGATCTTGTCGCCCTGCTTGCGCACCACATCGATCATGTTAACGGCCACGACGACGGGGATGCCCAGCTCGGTCAGCTGCGTGGTGAGGTACAGGTTGCGCTCGAGGTTCGTGCCGTCGATCAGGTTCAGGATCGCGTCCGGGCGCTCGGTGATCAGATAGTTACGGGAGACAACTTCCTCCAGCGTATACGGGGAAAGGCTGTAAATGCCCGGAAGATCCATGATGACGACGTCGTCATGCTTCTTGAGACGGCCTTCCTTTTTTTCAACGGTGACGCCCGGCCAGTTGCCGACGAACTGGTTCGAACCGGTCAGCGCGTTAAACAGCGTTGTTTTGCCGCAGTTTGGGTTGCCTGCCAGCGCAATCTTAATGGCCATGTGATGATCTTCCTCCTTGATTTTTCTGTCGGAAACCGCGAGTTAGTTGAAGCTAACCTATGGTGAAATAAAAACGTTATTTCACTTCGATCAGTTCTGCATCCGCTTTACGAACGCTCAGCTCGTAACCGCGGACGGTCAGCTCCATCGGATCGCCCAGCGGAGCCACCTTACGGACATAAACCTGCGTGCCCTTGGTCAGGCCCATATCCATAATGCGGCGCTTGAGCGCGCCCTTGCCGTTCAGTTTGTCGATCACTACGGTCTCGCCGATCTTGACGTCTTTGAGTGTTCTCATGTTTCCTTCTCCTTTCTTGTTTGAGGACATGTGAGGGTTACACCATAATGCGCATCGCCATGGTCTTATCAAGCGCGACGCGGCTTTCCTTCACAGAAAGGATCAGGTTACCGCCAAGCTCGCTGACCACCGTGACCTCCGTGCCAACCACAAAGCCAAGCTCTGCCAGGTGCTGCCGCACATCATCGCGGCCGTTAATCCGCTTGATGATGTTTACATCACCGACATTTGCCATACCCAATGGCATCATTCGTTTCGCACTCCCTCCAATTAGAATACTCTAACGCACGGGGTTTTATATAGGTTAGTGCGTTAATCGCCTCTAACCGCCGCATAGTTTAACATCGCTAACCCTGATTGTCAACCCCTATTTGCAAGTTTTTTTCAATATTTTTCTGTGCTTGCTTTTTTCGCTCAGGTATGTTACCCTTAACCACAAGAAAGAAGGTGCCGCCTTTTGCGTATATTGGAATCCTCTGAAGATTATCTTGAAGCCATGCTTATGATGCGGGAGCAGCACGGATATATCCGCTCCATCGATATCGCCAACGAACTGAACGTAACCAAGCCGAGCGTCAGCTACGCTACCAAACGCCTGCGTCTCAACGGTTACATCACCATGGACAGGGACGGCCTGATCACGCTGACCGACAGCGGCATGGCCATCGCTACGCGCATTTACGAGCGCCACAAGACGCTTACCTCGTTTTTCATGCATCTTGGTATTGACGAAGAAACCGCGCGCGAGGACGCCTGCAAGGTCGAACATGATCTGAGCGAAAAAACTTACGAAGCGATCAAGGCGCACGCGCTGGCCGGACTGAAGGCCGAAGAAGAAAACGAAACGAAATAAAACAAAAAAGCATCCGCTTTTTTTCTTTGCGGATGCCTTTTCTTTTTTTGTTTTTACCGCAATTCGATCGTCTCCCCCGGCTGCATGCGAAGCGTGTTCTTCGCGCAGAACCGGTTCGGGTCGGCGTTGAACCAGTGAATCGGGACGTTATGCGCCGCGCCGATCAGGTCCGCGCATTCCGTCGCCTCGGCCGGGCCCATGTTGTATTCGCCGTCGATCGGGAAAAACGCGTAATCGATCCTGCGCCCCGCGAGCGCTTCCATGCCCCGGACGCGATTTGTATCGGAGGCAAAATACACCGTTACACCGTCGAACGTAAGCAGATAGCCGCTCGTCGTCAGCGGGCTGTGGTTCTTATTCGCCGCCTCGACGGGCTCGATTTTCACGCCGGCAATGTCGAAATGATTGTAGCTGCCGTCGGGGTTGATCGCGTCCCGCGCGCGCAGAACGCGGCAGCCCGGCTTCTGCGCCGCCAGCTGCCAGGCGTTATGATCACTGTGCTCATGGCTGCAGAGGATCAGATCCGCCGGCTGGCTGTAATCGCCCGGCGCGTAGGGATCGACGTATACAACCGCGCCCTGCGCGGTTTGAATCTTCAGCGACGCATGACCGATCCATGTAAGCTTCGGCGTCATTTGACTCCCTCCTTATTCGACCGCCTTCGCGGCGGGAATGGTATTTTCAGCGCTGCGCAGGATGCGGCTTGCCGCCTGCGTGCCCGCACGCACGGCCTTGCGCATGGAAAGTCCACGCGTGAGCGCCAGCGTCGTGCCGGAGAAAAACGCGTCGCCTGCGCCGCTGGGATCGAGCACGTCCGTGGGGATGGCGGGTTCCCAGCCGTCTTCGGACGCGCCCTTGCGCGCATCGCAGAAAACGCAGCCCTTCTCGCCGAGCGTAATCACAATCGACGGCACTTCAAGCTCCCGGACGCACCGCCGCGCCAGGCGCTGCATTTCTTCAGGGTCCTTCCCTTCCGTATTGATTTGAAGCAGCCGTCCCGCCTCGACCTCGTTGCAGATAAAACATGAAACGCGCTTGAGGAACCCGACGTTGCGCAGCAGCACTTCCATATTGCCCGGCAGCGCATAAACCTGTTTGCCGTACATCCACGCCAGATCCAGTATTCTCTGGCTGATGCGCTCGTTCAAATCCACCTCGAGCACAATATGATCCGATTCGCGGACGATCGCGTCGCCGTACGTTTCGACCTGCCGCTCGATATGCCGCACATCGGGCATCTGCGAAATCGCGCCCGCCTGACGCCCCATCGCGTCGTTGATCACCATCCACAGGCCCATGCCCGCCGTCGGGACGAAGCCGACATAGCGCGTATCGATTTTCGCATGCCCCAGCCGTTCGATTACGCCGTGACCGAGCATATCGTCGTCCGCCGAGGAAACGAACAGCACGTCCCCTCCCAGCCGCGCAATATTCTCCGCCACATTGCGGCCTACGCCGCCGTGGACCAGGCGAATCTTGCCCACATTGCGGCCGATGGGATTATAATGCGCATCGGCAAAGCCCTTGATATCGACGAATACAGTGCCGATTACGGCGATTGTTTCCTTTGTGCTCACAGACAAACCTCCAGACCGCGCCGGGCGGAATTATCAGGTTTATTATACTATTCGCCCTTTCGATTGTCCAGCGGCGCGTTTCCGTCAGAAAATTTGCTTCTTTTTCAAAAAAACGCTTGACTTTCCATTTTTCATGTGGTAATATATATCTCGTTCGCGGGGTTATAGCTCAGTTGGTTAGAGTATCACGTTGACATCGTGAGGGTCGATGGTTCGAGTCCATTTAACCCCATCCGCAGAAGTCCTTGAACCGTAAGGGTTTGAGGATTTTTTGTTATTATCGAAACATAAGCAAAAGAGCGATGTATAACCGTTTTTTACTAAAAATCCTACAAAAGCGAACACGCCGAAAACCTTATGGCACAAGGCAAAAACAGCATTATTTTCTACTAATAATTCATCAAAAGCGAACATGCAAAAATGCATAATCAGTGAATAAAACCAACAGAATAGAGGAGGCCCATAAATAATCTTGGTTCCAAAAACAAAAAATGACCCTGCCGCCTCCTTAAAGGAAGTAGCAGGGTTAAATTTTTCTTTATCCTTCGCGGCCTTCATCATCATAGACATCATCCGCAGAATTTCTCATCGCGGATTCAATCTTCTTAAAATTTTTCTGCGCCGGCCTTGTCGAAATCTCCGACAGAAACGGTTGCCTTTTTACAACCCGTATCCTTTTCTTTCCAGGTACATTTCGTCAAACGATTCGTACACGCCGTCCAGGCAAACGAAAGCATAGCGGCTCATATCGATTCCCGCAAGCGCCTCCGTCACCTTTCCGCACAATTCGCTGGAATACAGCGGCAGATGCGCGTCGATCATCTGTCCGAACTCATCCCGCAGCGGCGCGCTGAGCAAAATTCCTTCCGCATCCAGCAGATCCTCCCGATCCGGCTTTTCGCCCGCAAGCGCGCAATGCGCGAAATGAATCGCGTGCGGCATATCCGCATACAGCGCACGGACGTCCTTCACGCCGCCCTTCACCGCGAACGGCACGGCATTGGAAACGACCGCCCTCAGGCCGCGCTCGCGCGCCATCTCCGCCAGCGTGCCGATTGCCGTGCGCATCTGTTCGGCCGCTTCGTCAGCGGTGAGATGATTTTCCGCGTTGCGATGATGTCCAAGCAGTATCCGGCTCGCCCCCAGCGCGACGGCCTTATCCATAATTTCGCCCATCCAGACAAGCTTCGCATCCTGTTTTTCCGGCATGTTGCGAATGAGCGAGAAATGCGGATAATGATCCATTAACGGCGCAAAATCGACGATCACGTCCAAACGTCGGCGTCTGAGCCAGCTGCCGGACTGCTTCGCCTGCCGCAGGCTGATATCGCTGACATAGCTCGCGTCCAGCTTCACACCCGCGAAATACCGGTCCAGCATCGGCAGGTTCTGCAGTTCCTCGATCAATATGCGCCCGGGCCGCAACGAAACATAGACGTTTCCGCTCAGATTGCGCATTGGCACCTCCGTCGCGCGCGTCACGTTCTGCGGCTCGTATTCGATTTCCCACATGGCAATCTGCCCGGGGCCGATAGATTGCTGTCCGTCTGCCTTTTCTGTAAACGGCGCGTGCGGGTAGCTGTACATCGGCCAGTAGCCTGGCGTATGCGGATCAACGTCCGGGATTTCAATTTCCCGGCGGCTCACTTCGCGGCCGCAGAGCAGTTCGATCTGATACGCCTCCGTCGTCAGCGCGTTATTGACGACCGTCACAGTCAGCGTGTTTTCGCCACGAAGGTTGACGATCGTCTCCAGCGCCGGGTTATCCACCCGCACGAGCAGCTGCCCGTTGAACAAATCGGCCAGCAGCGCCCTGACGCTCTCCAGCAGCTCGTAGCGCTTGGGGATCGAAGCGTTTTCCACATTCCGCACAGGCGCGGTATCGGCGCGCTCGTTCATGCCATACGGCGAAAGCACGAGGATCGTCCGGCCCTCGCCCAGCCGGCGCGAAACAATCAGCGGCGTGCCATCCTCCAACCAGGCAAGCGCCTGAACCTCCTCGTCCAGTTCCGCCTCCGCATAAACGGACAGCGCCTCTTCGCGGAAACTCCGCGCGTCAAAGCAGACGCGCGCATCCCGGACGGGTTTGCTGTTTCCAAGGCGCTTCGCGCCGAAAAGCGCAGCCGCGTCCTCCCGCCCTTCAATCTGCCCCGCGAAGGCGAGCAGCGTTCCGCCCTGCCGCGCGAAGGCTTCGAATTTATCAAGCTGCTCACAGTCCGGTTTCTGCCAGCCGCCGAGAATCGCCACGTTATACTGTCCGAGCGTCTCGGGGCGCATATCGGTCATCAGCACGTCCATGGTTTCGCCATAGGGCGTGGGCGTGAGGAAGCCGCGCTCGTTGAGGAAGAAGCCGGAATCTTCATAGCCCGGATAAAGCATCGAGAACAGCGCATGCAGCTGATAATCAGCCATCGTGTAGGGCAGCTGTCCCCAGGCGCGGTAAACGTCCCGCGTGTAAAGGTGGCGCGGCGTGCACCAGCCGTTTCCGCTGTTGAGAACGACCGCGACAGGCGTGTACATCGGCCCCGCATAGCCGCGCGCTTTCACAAACCGCACGCAGTCCGCCTGCAGCCGCCCAATGGGCGAAAGCACCGCGTCACCGCCTGTGAAAAGGCTCTTATCCGAATCCGTCTGATTCGGATCGAGCGGAATGCCCGCGTTCACCTTTTCCATGTTCCCGCGCGTCGTCACCAGCCCGGACTCATAGCCCAGCATATCCGAATTGTACAGATATTCGACGTAAAGCAGCCTGCGCAGCAGCGACAGGCTCGTCCCCGCGTTCGGGCCGTAGCTGTAGCCCTCCTTGTCCACCTTCGGGCTTTCAATATCATAGCTCTTCCAGCTGAAGCGGTTATACACGGAGGCGTTTCCAAACCACAGAAGACCGTACTGCTTCCCCGCGCCGCGAATGAACGAATACCACAGGTTCGCGTTCGGAAGCGCCTGCGCGGTTTCCGCGCCGAGCATGAAGCAGTTATTTTCCCGCGCGAAGAAATGCACATAGTTCAGCGAGGCCAGCGCCGTGGTGGCATGCTGCAGCTGCGCGCCCATTTCGTCGAAAAACTCGTAAAACCGGCGCTGCTGGAAATCGTTTTGCTGCCGGGCGGGGCACTGCGTACGCGTATACGCGCCGATATAGCGGCCGTCCTGTTCGCCGTTATCGTAGCCGATAAAGCGATCTCCGAGGAGCTCGGTAAAGAGCCTGTGCTGCGCGTCCGTAACGGTATACTCGCCCCAATCCAGCCCCTTTTTATACGAGCCCGGCACGAACCCCCACAGATCGAACACATATCCGCCGTGCCGTTTGACTGCGCGCAGGAATCCCTCCAGATTCGGTGCGCTGACGGCGTTCGCGCGCATCCAGAACACCTTGCCCAGTTCAAAGCGCTTCGTGTACAGATCCAGCGCCTCTTCAATCTCCTGGAGAGAGCCGTCGTCCGGATGCGGCAGATCGCGCAGGGACATAAACTGAACGGTGTTTTCAAGCGTTTCGCGCGTAGTGGCGCGGATGGGACGCTTTTCAAACTCCGGATACGCCTCCGGCCGGTGATAGAACGGATAGATTCTCGTCATAGCTGACCTCCGTTAACTTGGAATAAAAATCGGGCGGCAGGAATTCTGCCGCCCGAAAGGAACCGGATCAGTTGTAGCTGACGTAGCGGCGTTCGGTGGAGTAGATCACCTGATCGGCCGCCTCGTAGGTGGCAAGGACTTCGTCCATATTGCCGAGGGCCAGCGTTTCCGCAACGAACGCGTCCCATTCGCCCATATCGCGGGTGCCGTCGATGAAGTACATGACGTTTTCATCGATGTAGGTCTTCATGGGCGTCGTGCTGCGGGCGATGGTTTCGCTCTGTTCCGCGGTGAAGCTGGGCGTGCCGCGCAGGGTGCGGATGCCGGTCAGCGTGCCGTCGAGCAGGCCGCCGATGATCTTGTCATAGGCCGCGCGGGAAGCGTCGGTGCCGCCGACGTAATCGACTTCGCGAAGCTTATACTGGATATAGCGCACATCCATGATGTTGCCGACGCCGGCAGTCTTGCGTGCGGCGGAATCGGTGTAGCCATCCAGGAAATAGTGGCTGCCGTTTTCATTCGTGGCGAAGGTTTCGCCCTCAACGCCCCAGTTATAGAGCATGGAAGCATCCTTGGAAATGACGGTATCAAGATAGGAGCAGATCAGCTCGGGGTTCTTCACGTCGGCGTTGACGAAGTAGCCCCAGTTGGGCGTGTTGTCGTAGGGAACGGTGACGACGGAATACTGCTTATCGCCAGCCTTGAAGGCGGGAGCGTACATCGCTTCGTATTCATACGGCACTTCTTCATCGAGGAAGATTTCGTGCGGGATGCAGTTGAGATACCAGAAGCCGAACAGCCAGTTGCCGTCGAGCACGGTCTGATACGCCTGTTCGTCGGACATGGTGGAGAACTCGGGGTTGAGCAGGCCTTCGGAGTACATCGTGTGCATCATCGAAATCAGATCGCGATAGCCGGATTCCTCCATAAGCAGCGGGTGCGTCCATTTTTCTCCGTCGAAATAGAAATTGATCTGCGCGTTGTTGATCGCGCCCAGGCAGTACATGTAATAGCTCGCGCCCCAGCCGTAGGTGATAAACGCGGTGCCGTCCGGGTTGGCCGCCTTATAGGCGCGCATGCAGTCGAGCATCTCGTCCCAGGTGGTCGGCACTTCCTTGCCGAGCGCTTCGAGCGCGGTCTTGTTGACGAAATAGCTCTCGTCGATGTAGTCGTTTGGCTCGATGTCGTTCAGGCAGTACAGCGCGCCCTTTTCGTTAACCATGTTGGCAATCTGGGGATAGTTTTCCAGATAGCTCTTGAGGTTGGGCATATAATCGAGGTAATCCATGAAGTTGAGGAAATAGCCCAGGTCGCCGTAGTTGGCGATCACGTCCGGGGAATTGCGCAGCCAGACGATATCCGGCAGGTCGCCGGTGTTCAGGAACAGCGCGGTCTTGGTGTCAAAGTCCGCCCAGGGGCCGGTGGACCATTCGATAGAAACGTTGCCCAGCAGCGTCTTATACGCCTGATAGACGGGCGAATTGCGATCCTCGTTCAGGCCGAGGTCGGCGGTGTAGCCCTGATAGGTCACGGCTTCGCCGTCATAGGGCAGGAGCGAATCGGCCATTGCGGAAACGCAGCCAAGCAGCATCGCCACGAGGACAAGAACGGATACCAGTTTCTTCATGTAGGTTGCCTCCTTTTTTATTTCTTCAAGCGGAGCGAACCCCGCCGGAATTCATGCCTTCACCGAGCCGACCAGCGCGCCCTTTGCAAAATGCTTCTGCATGAACGGATACACGCACAGCACGGGCACGACGGTAATAATCGTCGCGGCGGCCTTTGTGGTTCGGCTGGAAATGGAACGGTAATCCTTCAAAAGCTGCGCCGTGGACGCGTCCTTATAATCCATCAGCACGAGCAGCCGGCGCATAAGCAGCTGAATGGGGTATTTCGTATCGTCCCGCAGATAGAGCAGCGCGGTCATATAATCGTTCCAGTAGCCCACGATGCTGAACAGCGCAAACGTCGCCAGCACGGCCTTGGACAGCGGCAGCACAATCTGGAACAGAATCCGCACATGCCCCGCTCCGTCGAGATTGGCCGATTCTCGCAGTTCCTCTGGAATGGACATGAAAAATGTTTTGAACACGATCACGTTATACGCGGAAATCGCGCCCGGCAGCACCATCACCCAGAATGTATCGATCATTTTCAGCCGCATGATCGTCACATAATATGGAATCAGGCCGCCGCCGAAGAACATCGTGATCGTCAGCAGCACGGAGAACAGTTTTCTCCCCCGCAGCGCGGGGATCGAAAGCGGATACGCCATCAGCGACGTGGTCAGCAGCATAATCACCGTGCCTACGGCGGCGTATTTGATCGTATTCCAGTAATACAGCAGAATGCGGTCGTCGTTCAAAAGCGCCTTATACGATTCCAGCGAAAAGCCGACCGGCAGCAGATACACCGGCGACGCCTTGAGCGTCTGCGCGTCGCAGAAGGAAAGCGCCAGCATGTTCAAAAGCGGATAGAGAAACACGCACGAGAGCAGCACCATGAGAATTACCAGCACCACGTCGAACGCAGTAACCTTCTTGCCGACCATTTCTCCTCCCCCTCTCTCAGAACAGCGACGTTTCGCTCAGCTTGCCGGTAACGGTATTGGCGATCACCAGAAAAACAAGCGACACCAGATTCACCAGCAGCCCGACGGCCGAGGAATAACTCAGATGATTGCCCGCCGTTTCGATGCCGTAACGGTATACGTAGGTGTTCACAACGTCCGCCGTGGAATAGGTGCGCGGGCTGTACATCAGCAGAATCTTCTGGTAATCGTTTCCAAGAATGCCGGCTACGGCCAGAATAAACAGAATGCTGATCGTCGGCAGAATGCTGGGCAGGGTGATGTACCAGATCTGTTTGAGGCGGCTTGCGCCGTCGAGGACGGCCGATTCGTACATCTCCGGATTAATGCCGGCAATCGCGGCAAGATAGATGATCGAGCTGTACCCGATCCCCTGCCAGATGCCCGAGCCGATATACAGCGGCCGGAAAGCGGAGGGCATCATGAAGAAGTTCTTACGCTCCAGCCCCAGCGCCGCAAGCAGCTCGTTGACCGGACCGTTGTTCATGCTGAAAAGCTCTTTCATCATGCCCACGACGATAACAACCGAAAGAAAATAGGGCATGTAAGAGATCGTCTGCACCACTTTTTTGAATTTCGGGTAGCGCAGCTCGTTGAGCAGCAGCGCCAGGAGAATCGGCGCGGGGAAGGAAAAAATCAGACTCTCCACGCCGAGAATTATCGTATTGGAGATTACGCGCCAGCAGAACGGATCGCGGAAGAACGCCTCGAAATGTTTCAGCCCCACCCACTTCGAGCCGAAAAAGCCGCCCTTGGGCGAGTAATCCTGAAAAGCGACCACAATGCCGTACATGGGCAGATACTTGAAAAGAATCAGATTGATCAGCCCCGGAATCAGCATCACGTACAGCACCCAGTTGAGTCGGATATATTTCCCCGTCGGCATATCCCGGCGAACCGGCCCGGTGCCCTGCAAAAGATCCTGCCGGTTTCTCATCTCCTGCGACATCTCGCATCCCTCCTGCCCGTTTGTCGGAGCGTCCTCTCACGCCCCATTATACGGTATGACCCATCGATTCTGTCTATACTGTTTTTCTTACTTTCATGCGTTTTTTTGTACCAGTTCACGTAAAAATGTAAATACCTGAACCGATGTAACGTTCGTTTTCCCGCCTCCGGCTTGACTTTGCCGGTCCGCGCCGATATAATTGCACTTACAAAAGTTCACAATTTTAAGGGAAAGGAATCTTGCGGGTTTATGAAAAAGCAGACGAACAACGGGCGCACGTTTTACCGCATCCTGATAACCCTCCTTTCCTGCGTGCTCATCATGTCCGCGGTCACCTCCGCGCTGATCGCCTACCAGAACCGGCATAACGTCGCCATGCATACGGGCGTGCTGACAAATTCAATGGCCAACGGCGCGGAACAGATCGACGGCTTCTGGCAGAACGCCGCCGCCTTTCTTCTTTCGCTGAGCAACAGCGAACAGCTCACCCGTCTTTCTTCGCAGCCGCTGCTGAACCTGCAGCTCAGTTCCGAGGCACAGCGCTCCGCGACAAAAACGCTCTCCTCCTATCTCAGCAGCGTCGACTACGCAAAGGAAGTTTTCATCTATCTCTACGGCAAGGATTACCTGCTCACGCCGCAGGGCGTAACGAAAATCGATACCTATTTTAATAACCGCTACGAAGGCGATCTCGACGCGTTTTCGCAAATTCTGCGCGGAGTGTATCCGTTCAAGCTGAGCCAGTGGCCCTTCGCCGTCCGCACGGACAGCTCAGCTCAGTTTAACGCCTCCTCCCTCGCGTTAATGCAGACCCTTTACGGCGACAACCGCGCCATCGGCACGTTCGTGGTAACGGTCGACGCCGGCGTATTGGAAGAGACCATCAGTCGGTTTTTGACAATTCCGAACAGCGTCGCTTTTCTTCTGCTCGACGGCGAGCCGCTCGCGGACGCAGGCGCGCAAAAAGCGCTTCTCGACGCGCTGCCCGAAGGCGAATACTCGCGTCATATCCCCGGCACGGGCGTAATCGTGCGCAAAGCGTCCGGTTTTATGGCGGGCATGGAATATGTGGCGATCGACGCGGAAAGCAACATTATGCCCGACAGCAGCCGCATGATGCAGAGCCTGCTTCTGCTCCTGGCCGCCGCGACGCTCGTCATGGGCGCGACGGCGTTCTTCGCCACACGCAAGCTCTACACCCCGCTGCGCGCTCTGATGCGCGAGTTCGACAATCCCGTCGACGCGCGCACGGACGAGTGCAAGCTGCTCCTGCAGTCCATCCACGCCGTCAACAGCAACTACGCCAGCGCGCAGAACGCATTGGACTACTCCTCGCCGCTCGTGCGGGACGCGCTGCTTTATCATCTGCTCCGCGGCACGCCGCGCGAGGACGATCTGCTCGTGGAGCGTTACCTGCCCGCCCCCTACAGTCAGAAGCATTTTTACGTCTTCGTCGCCGCAGCCGCCTTTGCGGGCGACGCGGCGCGGGAAGGCGAACCCTCCAACGCGAGCGTCGCCATGGCGCGGCTGAAGCAGCAGTGCGGGCAGCGGCTTCTCTCCGCCCTCCGGACAGGCGACGAAGAATTTGCAATGATCACCTATCCTCTCGCGCCGCAGGAACACGCGCAGATCTGCGCGGATCTCGCGGGCATTTGCGCGCAGCTGGAAACCGAGCTGCCCGGCGGCATCGTCGTATGCGCGCACGGCGCGGGCGTTGCGCATATCGACTGTATCGACGCATGCTTCCGTGAAGCGCGGGAAATCATCCGCTCCCGGCCCATCACGAGCGAATACGCGTTTCTCGGCGGCCCTGAAGCGCAGACGGGCAAGCAGACCTGCGGCGCCTATCTCCCGGCCGATTACGCCACTACGCTCGCCGCGCTTCTGCGCGGGAACGATCTGCGCAAGGCCTGGGATTACGCCGGCGATCTGCTCGCGCGCAACAAGCGTCCCGACGTATCGGCAGCGCAATATACAAAGGTAGCCGTTACGCTCAACCAGCAGCTTTTCTGGGCGGCCAGCAATCGCGTTCCTTCGCTCGCCGGGCAGATGATCGAAATCCGTCCCTCCCACACGCTCATTCCGGCCGACCAGCTGGCGGGCATTCTGCGCGATAACCTGTCCATTCTCTTCGCCTGCGAAGCGCAGCACCCCGCGGGAAGCGACCGCGACCAGATCACGCGCTATGTGCGCGAAAATATCGCCTCCGGCGTGAATCTTTCCTCCGCCGCCGAACATTTCGGTTATAACGCAAATTATTTCTCGCGCTACTTCAAGCAGCTCACCGGCGTTACCTTTACCTCCTACCTCAACCGCGCGCGAATCGAACGCGCCTGCGTCCTGCTTTCCGCTGAGGGCGGACTGTCCATCAACGAAATCGCCGCGCGCTGCGGCTATAACAGCGCCGGACAGTTCATCGCCACGTTCGAAAAGCTCATGGGCATCACGCCGGGCGCGTACCGCAAGCTGCCCGCAATAGAAAAAGGCGGCGTCTGCGCTGCAAAATAAGCCGTGCCTTTTTCTTATGCTTTCATTTAATTTTTTAATTTATTATGAAAGCAGTTGACATGTGATATAAATAACGTTATCATATGGTACATGGAACAAGGAAATAATAATGATATGCGCGTAACGACGCCGTATCTTGGATTAGATTTCAGTTTCGGTTTCTACCACATCCCCTGTCGCAAAAGGCTGCGTCTGATTCGCGAAACAGGGTTCGATTCGGTCATGGTCACCTGGCGCGAGGAATCGCCGGAGGCGGTCGCGCCCGAGGAGATATTCGACGCGGCGCTGAGCGCCGGCCTTCGCGTGAACACCATGCACGCCCCCACCGGACACACGCCCGATCTCTGGCGCGATACCCCAGGCGGCGCGGGCTATGAAAAACGCCTGCGCTACATCGTCCGTTTCTGCGGCGAGCACGACGTGCCGAACCTGGTGCTGCACACGACGAAGAAATTCGAAACCCCGCCGCCCAACGCAATCGGCGCGGAGCGCGTGCGCCGTCTGGCGGAAGAGGCTGAAAAATACAAAGTCAACCTCGCGTGGGAAAACACGCGGTTCCTCAACTATAACGCGTATCTTTACGCGCACGTTTCTTCGCCGCGCATGCGGTTCTGCTTCGACTGCGGCCATGCGAACGCCTTCACGCCCGGCGAAGATCCTCTCGCCCGGTTCGGCGACCGGCTGGTCACCGTCCATCTGCACGACAATCACGGGCCGCAGGTGGGCGACGAGCATCTCCTGCCCGGACAGGGAAGCATTGATTTTCCGGCGCTGATGCGCCGCCTGAAGCCGTACGGCCTGCAGTATTACCACCTCGAGTCGCATACTCTGACGCGGGGCACGGAAACTGAAGCCGATATGGCCGCCTATCTTGCGGACGCGTATGCGCGCCTGTCGGGACTGGTTCACTGAGCGTCTCATGCCGGGGCGATTCCCGGCTGGGCATATATTTTTTCTCTTTAAGAGGAGGCATTTTCCCATGAAAAAACTGCTCGCTCTGATCATGGCGCTGTGCATGGCGCTCTCCGCCATCCCGGCGCTGGCCGACGTGGCCGAGACCGTCGCCGACGGCGAAACCCTCACGCATGATCAGCTGGTCGAAAAGGCCCTGGCCGAAGAAGGCACCTTCATCGTCTACGGCAACACCAGCCGCATCGCCACCGCCGCCGAAGCGTTCGGCGAACTGTATGGCCTGAAGGTTGAATCCAACAACCTCAAGGACGCTGAAATCTACACCAAGCTCGAAAGCGAAATCAACGGTTCCGCCAAGGGCGCGGACATGGTCATGATCCAGGACGGTGCTTCCCTCACCTACGCGATGGAAGACGGCTGGGTTGTCAACTATGTGCCGGCCGAAGTGAAGGATTCCCTTGCGGAAGACGATCTCTGCCCGCTGGTTCACCAGTACATCAACAAGCTCTTCATCTACAACAACCTCGGCGAAAACGTTCCCGCCATCCACAACGTCTGGGAACTGACCGCCCCGGAAATGAAGGGCAACATCATCTTCAAGAACCCGCAGAATGAAACCGTCAACATGAACTTCCTCACCATGCTGACCAACGATTACTGGTCCGGCAAGCTGGCGGAAGCCTACAAGGCCTGGAAGGGCGAAGAAATCGACCTGGGCAGCTACGAGAACGCCGGCTATAAGTGGATCGCCGAGTTCCTCAGCAACTGCACCTTCGGTTCCTCCGACACCACCATCGCCGAAGAAGTCAGCCAGGAAACTGCCGCCGGCAAGATCGGCCTGTTCGTGCTGAGCAAGCTGCGCTCCTCTTCCGTGCTGACAGACAACCTGACTGTCGCCCAGTATGACGCGAGCGAAAACGGCTACACCGTCGAACCCTTCTCCGGCTTCATGTACCCGATGTACGCCATGGTTTCCGCCGGCGCGACGCGCCCCTACACCGCCATGCTCTTCATCGAATACCTGATGAGCGCGGAAGGCTTCCAGCCCTGGGGCAAGAACATCGGCGCCTATTCCCCCAACGCGTCCATCGCCGTCAATGAAGGCGATCTGGGCATCAACGTGTGGAAGAGCACGCTGGTGATGGAAGACGCGGAATACATCCTGGATCATTTCGAGGACGTCAACTCCTTCGTTCTTAAGTACATTCAGTAAAAAGGTGATTTCACGCTGCGGCGGGACGGTTTCTCTTTCCCGCCGCATACTTTTTTTATCAGTAATCATCTCAGGGAGGGCCTGTCCAACATGGATCAAACCCAGAAAACCCGGAAAGTTCAAATGCGCCGGCTGATGGGCAGGACGCGGGCCTATTTTTCCAATCCCGCGAACATCATTCTGCTCGTCTTTTTTGTCGCGCTCTGCTTTTTAACCCTGTACCCGCTTCTGTCCATGATGGTTGAAACCATCACCGTGCACTCCGGCCGCGAAGCGCGCGCCGTGCGCAGTCTGGGACTGAAATCGGGCGATCACACGCTGAACCACTTCAAAAAGCTGCTTTTCACGCTGGATGACGGCGGTGAAATGGGCGTCCAGTATTCTACCAGCTGGCTGCAGTTCTACGGCCCGCTGCTCAATACGCTGGCCGTCTCTCTCACCTCTTCGTGCATCGCCATTCTCTTTGGCGGCACGGTCGCCTTTCTGATCACGCGCACGAACATCCGCTTCAAGAAGTTTGTTTCGACCGTATTCGTTTTCCCGTATATCATGCCTTCCTGGACGCTGGCGCTCTTCTGGCAGACGTTCTTTAAGAACGTCAACATTGGCACCGGTACGTCCAACGGCATCATGGCCGCCGTTTTCGGCATTTACGCGCCGCAGTGGCTGGTCTACGGTTATTTCCCGATCAGCCTGGTGCTCGGCCTGCACTACGCGCCGTTTGCGTATATCCTCATCGGCGGCATCCTGCGCAACATGGACGCCAACCTTGAGGAAGCCGCAACCATCCTCAAAACGCCGCGGCTGCGCATTATCGCGCGCATCACGCTGCCCATCGTCAAGCCGGCGATGCTCTCGACATTCCTGCTTGTTTTCGCCAGCTCCATGAGCGCGTATGCGGTGCCGGTCTTCCTCGGCTCTCCCGTGCGGTATTACGTGCTTTCCACCAATATGAAGGCGCTTATGGATACCTACAGCGGTCAGGCGTATATCATCGCCGCGATCATGATCGCCTTCGGCGTGGCGGTTCTGCTGCTCAATCAGCGCGTCACCAATTCGCGCAAGCAGTTCACAACCGTCACCGGCAAGTCCGGTCAGATTTCGCAGATCAACCTGCGCAAGGCGAATACGCCCATTGCGATCCTCCTCGTCGTGGTGCTGCTGCTGGTGGCCATTCTGCCGCTCGTCACCTTCGCGATGGAATCGGTCATCATCAAGGCGGGCGATTATAGCCTGTCCAATATGACGCTCGATTTCTGGATCGGCCGCAATCTCGATTATCTCGACCAGGGCGACAGCACGGGCATTCTGCTCTCGGCCAAGGTCTGGAAGGCGCTGGGCTTCAGCCTGCTGCTGGCCATCACCTGCTCGGTCTTTGCGGGCACGAGCGGCATTCTTGTGGGCTACGGCGTGGCCAAGCGGCGCGGCAGCAAGCTGGCGAGCTGGGTCAACAGCCTTTCCTTCTTCCCCTACCTGATGCCTTCGCTCGCCTTCGGCGCGATCTACCTTTCCATGTCCTCTCACATCCCGTGGCTGCGCGGCTTCGCGCTGCTGGCGACGGTGGGCGCGGTGAAATATCTGCCCTTCGCCTCCCGCTCCGGCGTGAACGCCATGCTGCAGCTTTCGGGTGAAATTGAAGAGGCCGCGGTAATCACGGGCGTACCGTGGTGGAAGCGCATGACGCGCGTCATCTTCCCCATCCAGAAGTCCACGTTCCTGTCCGGATATCTGCTGCCGATGGTCTCCTGCATGCGCGAGCTGTCGCTGTTCGTTCTGCTGGTACCCACCAGCAATACGATCCTGACCACGATGCTGATGCAGTATTCCGAAAAGGGCTGGGCGCAGTTCGGCAACGCGATTAACCTGCTGATTATCGTCGTGGTGCTGCTGGTGAACCTGACCGTAAACAAACTGACGGGCGCGTCAATTGATAAGGGAGTAGGTGGCTGAGATGCCTGAGATCATTTTGAAAAACGTTACCAAGCGCTTTGGCAAGTTCGTGGCCGTGGACAATCTGAACCTGACCATCGAATCCAACGCGTTCATCACGCTGCTGGGCCCGTCGGGCTGCGGCAAAACGACGACGCTGCGCATGATCGCCGGCCTGGAAACGCCCACCGAGGGCAGCATCTCCATCGACGGCAAGATCGTCTTCGACGCGGATCAGGGCATCAACCTGCCCCCCAACAAGCGCGACGTCGGCTTCCTGTTCCAGAATTACGCGCTCTGGCCGCACATGACGGTCTATCAGAATATCGCCTTCGGCCTTGAAAACCTCAAATGGGACAAGGCGAAAATTCAGGCGCGCGTAAAGGAGCTTCTGCAGATGCTGCGCATCGAGCAGTTCGAAAAGCGCTATCCGAGCGAGCTTTCCGGCGGCCAGCAGCAGCGCGTGGCCATCGCCCGCACCCTCGCTCCCGGACCGAAGGTACTCTTCATGGACGAGCCGCTTTCCAACCTGGACGCAAAGCTGCGCATGGAAATGCGTACCGAGCTCAAGCGCCTGCACCGCGATACGGACTCAACCTTTGTCTACGTCACGCACGACCAGTTGGAGGCCATGACGCTCTCCACCCGCGTGTGCATCATGGAGACGGGCGTGCTGCAGCAGTACGCGCCGCCGCTTGAAATGTACAACAGCCCGGCCAACCTTTTCGTCGCCGACTTCATGGGCAACCCGACCATGAACTTTATTAACGGCGTCGCCGCCGTCAAGGGCTGCGAAGCGGACATCACCTTCGGCGGTCTGAAGGGCAAATTCGTCTCCGCCTCCCCCATCGCGCTGGAAGGCAGCGAAGTCGTCGTCGGCATTCGTCCCGAATACATCCATATCAGCGACGAAGGCAGCCGCACCGGCACGGTCTATTCCACCCTGCCGGCCGGCATGGAAACCACCGTCAAGCTCGACGTAGGCGGCACGATGCTCACGGCCGTCGTTTTCGGCGACGTGGATTACCCCGTCGACAGCAAGGTGCATTTCGATTTCAACAAAAACGCCATTCTCTTCGATAAAGCGTCCGGCAAGAACATTGCCGCAGGTAAAATTACCGTAGCATAACGCGTAAACGTGCGGCGAAGTTGATGAACGCTTCGCCGCATGTTTTTTTATCAGCGCAGAGCGCTGATGAAATCATTCCCGTTGCCCGCAGAGGAAGGAGAAACGCCATGCCCTTCGATTACAAAAAGGAGTATAAGGAATTCTATCTGCCCAGCGCGAAGCCCGGAATCGTGCGCGTGCCGCCGATGAACTATCTCGCCGTGCGCGGCGCGGGCGATCCGAACGATCCCGGCGGCGCATATCAGGCCGCTCTTTCGCTCCTGTACGGCGTCGCGTTTACGATTAAAATGAGCAAACTTGGCGACCGGCGTATCGAAGGATATTTCGAATACGTCGTTCCGCCGCTGGAAGGCTTCTGGTTTCAGGACGGAATCGACGGCATTGATCTGACCCGCAAGGCGGATTTCCGCTGGATCTCCGTCATCCGCCTGCCCGATTTCGTCGCGAAGGACGATTTTAACTGGGCTGTTGCGGAGGCGTCGCGCAAGAAAAAACAGGATTTTTCCGCAGTGGAATTCCTACCGGTCGACGAAGGCCTATGCGTACAGATCATGCACATCGGCCCCTACGACGACGAACCCGCCAGCGTCGCGCTGATGGACGCGTTCCTCGCCGAAAACGGCTATGAGAACGATTTCTCCCCCTCGCGGCTGCATCACGAAATCTACCTTTCCGACGCGCGCAAGGTCGCGCCGGAGAAACGGAAAACGGTCATCCGGCACCCGATTCGAAAAAGGGGGTAGGAACAACGAACGGGGTTTTTCTGGGGAGGGACCTTCTTTCAGGGGAAAGAAGGTCCCTCCCCAGACCCCTCCCTAAGAAAGCCGCTTTTTCGGCCATGCGTGTCTGCTGGAAGCGGAGAGCTCGTTTCAGGCAAACGCGTTCGAATTCTTCCTTGTTTCTTCTGGGAGCTTCTTTCCGGAGAAAGAAGGTTCCTCCCCACCCCCTCCCTAAGAAAGCCGCTTTTTAGGGTGTATCTGAAAAAGGAAGAGGCGACAGCACGAGCGGATTTTTCGTCAGTTCAAGGAGGGAAATCGAAGGTT
>CAKTTL010000013.1 GCA_934615235.1 uncultured Clostridia bacterium | reverse complement strand
GCATACGCCGGCTGCGGCAGGAGAAAACAACCGTTAGAGCCGCCGTCAGACGGCTTCACGGCGCGGGGTTTTTGCTTTATCGGACGTTTTCTGATCCGGAATCATCCGGGTCTTTTTTATTTCCTATTGACACTATAGGAGAATCGTATTATAATCTCCGCCGGAAAGGTAGGAATTACGCCATGATGATTTCATCCAAGGGACGATATGCGCTGCGCGTGATGCTCGATATGGCCGAGCAGGGCGGAGAGAGCTATATTCGCCTCAGCGACGTGGCGAACCGGCAGGATATTTCCCGCAAGTATCTGGAAAGCATTATGTCCGAGCTTTGCAAGGGCGGCCTGGTGGAAAGCGCGCTGGGGAAGAGCGGCGGCTACAAGCTGACGCGAAAGCCGTGCGAATACCGTGTGGGCGAAATCCTCTGCGCGGCGGAGGGAGAGCTGGCTCCCGTCGCATGCCTGGCAAAGGACGGCAAAAAATGCGAGCGGGGCGATTCCTGCTATACGCTGCCCTTCTGGCGCGGCCTGGAGGAGCAGATCAACGCCTACGTCAACAGCTATACGCTGCAGGATCTGCTGGACCTGAAGACGAGGAAGAACAACGAATGCTGCGGCTGCGGCTGCGAAGAAGGGGAAGAAAACAAATGAAAAACGCAAATCTGCTTGAGATAAAGAACCTGCACGTCCGCGTGGAAGACGAAGAAAAAGAAATTCTTCACGGCGTGAATCTTACCGTCGGCCGCGACGAGACGCACGTGCTCATGGGGCCGAACGGCACCGGTAAATCGACGCTCGGTTATGCGATTACCGGCAACCCGCACTATCTTGTCACGGAGGGACAGATCTTCTTCGACGGCGAGGATATCACCGGCCTTCCCGTCAACGAACGCGCGAAAAAAGGCGTCTTTCTTTCCTTCCAGAATCCGCTGGAGGTGCCCGGCATCACGCTGAGCGCGTTCATCCGCAGCGCGCTGGAGCAGAAGACCGGCAGCCGCCTGCGGCTGTGGGATTTCAAAAAGAAGCTGGCGGAAACGATGAAGCTGCTTTCGATGGACGAAGCCTACGCCGAGCGCGACCTGAACGTCGGCTTTTCCGGCGGGGAAAAGAAAAAGGCCGAGATTCTGCAGATGCTCATGCTCGAGCCGAAGCTCGCCATCCTTGACGAAACCGATTCCGGCCTTGACGTGGACGCGGTGCGCACGGTCTCGCGGGGCGTGCAGCTCTATCGCGAGCGCGTACACGGTTCGCTGCTGATCATCACGCACAGCACGCGCATCCTTGAAGCGCTGCACGTGGACAGGACGCACGTGATGGAGGAAGGCGTGATCGTCCGCGACGGCGACGCTTCGCTCGTGGAGACGATCAACGAAAAGGGCTTCAGCGCGATCAAGGCGGAATGAGGCGGGGGATTTTACGATGAGAGAAAAAAGCCAGATTGACGACATCGATCGCAGCGTATACGACATTCGCGACGTCGAGAACGACGCCTACCGCATGGAGGAAGGGCTTACGCCCGCGATCATCGACAAGCTTTCCAAGGAAAAGGGCGATCCCGTCTGGATGCAGCAGTTCCGCCTGCAGTCGTTGCAGATCTACAACGAAATGAAGGTGCCGGACTGGGGGCCGTCCATCGAGGGGCTCGATATGGCGCATATCGCCACTTACGTCCGGCCGAACACGAAAATGCAGAACGACTGGAAGAACGTGCCGCAGGATATCAAGGATACGTTCGACCGGCTGGGCATCCCGCAGGCCGAGCGCAAATCGCTGGCCGGCGTGGGCGCGCAGTACGACTCCGAGCTGGTTTACCATAACGTCAAGGCCGAGGTGGCCGCCGAGGGCGTCGTCTATACCGATATGGAGAGCGCCATGAAGGGCGATTACGCCGAGATGGTGCGCAAATATTTCATGAAGCTCGTCACGCCCCGGGATCATAAATTCGCCGCGCTGCACGGCGCGGTCTGGTCGGGCGGGTCGTTTGTGTATGTGCCGAAAGGGGTGCAGGTGTCCATCCCGCTGCAATCGTATTTCCGACTGAACGCGAAGGGCGCGGGACAGTTCGAGCATACGCTCATCATCGTGGACGAGGGCGCGAGCCTGCATTTCATCGAGGGCTGCTCCGCACCGAAATACAACGTGGCCAACCTGCATGCGGGCTGCGTGGAGCTTTACGTCAAAAAGAACGCGAAGCTGCGGTATTCCACGATTGAAAACTGGTCCAAGAATATGTACAACCTCAACACCAAGCGCGCGCTCGTTGAGGAAAACGGCGTGATCGAATGGGTCTCCGGTTCGTTCGGCTCGCACGTGGGGTGCCTGTACCCGATGAGCGTTCTCAAGGGCGATCATTCCCGCATGACGTTTACGGGCGTTACCTTCGCGGGCAAGGGGCAGAACCTCGATACCGGCGCGAAGGTCACGCATATCGGCAAGGACACCAGCTCCTACATGAACACGCGCTCCATCAGCAAGAGCGGCGGCGTCAGCACCTTCCGCAGCAGCGTCGTGGTGGAAAAGGGCGCGAAGGGCGCGAAGTCCTCCGTCTCCTGCCAGTCGCTGATGCTCGATTCCGAGTCGCGCTCCGATACGATTCCCGCGATGGATATCCGCACGCGCGATGCGTCGATCGGCCACGAGGCGAAGATCGGCAGCATCAGCAACGAGGCCATCTTCTATCTGATGAGCCGCGGCATGAGCGAGGAGGACGCGCGCGCGCTGATCGTCAGCGGGTTTGCGGATAACGTTTCCAAGGAGTTGCCCGTAGAATACGCGGTCGAGATGAACAACCTCATCCGGCTGGAGATGAAGGGCAGCATCGGCTGACGGAAGGAGGAAGCAGCATGGAACAGAAGATCGTCAACCGCCTGCCGTCGAAAACCTGGAACTGGCTGAAGGTGAACGAGGCCGTTCTCGACTGGGACAACGACAGGACAACCGACCTGGGCGCGGGATTTTTCGCCGCAGGCGGCGAAGAGAACGAGCCCATCCGCGTCGAAATCGAGGGCAAGGGCGAATACAGCTATAAGGCCGTGAACGTGACGGCCAAAGCGGGCAGCTGCGTGACCGTGTATGAAATTTTCCGTGCGGAAGCGAATCTGGCCGTGGAGACGCGACTCACCGTGCGCGAGAACGCGACCGTTCGCCTGATTCAGGTGCAGGCCACGCAGCCGGGTTCGGTTCTGTATAACAGCGTGAAGGGCGAATGCGCGGACGGCGGGCGGATCGAGCTGACGCAGGTGCTCGTCGGCCGCGGCGACGTGTATTGCGACAGCGGCGTGGAGCTGAACGGCAGACAGAGCGGGCTGAAGGCGGCGATCGGTTATCTCGGCCGCGAAAGTCAGAAGCTCGATATGAATCTGGTCGTCAACCACTGGGGCAAAAATACCGAGAGCGAAATCGACGCGTCGGGCGCACTCCGGGACGAGGCGAAAAAGATTTTCCGCGGGACGATCGATTTCAAGCGCGGCTCGAGCGATTCCGTCGGCAACGAGAAGGAAACCGTGCTGATGCTCGGCGAAAACGTCGTCAACAAGACCGTGCCGCTGATTCTCTGTGCCGAGGAGAACGTCGTGGGCAATCACGGCGCGACGATCGGCGAGATGGACGACGAGACGCTTTTCTATTTTGAAAGCCGCGGCGTCGACCGGGAGACGGCCGAAAACATGCTCGCCCGCGCGGCGATCGAGCGCCTTGCGCGCGAAATCGGCGATGAGCGGACGAAGCGGGTAATTCTCAGCGAATTGGACGGGGAAACAGAAGATGACGAATGATTTCCGGAACGATTTTCCGCTGATTGCAAAAAGCAGCGTCGCCTATCTGGACAACGCCGCTACGGCGCAGCGGCCGCAGTGCGTCCTCGACGCGGAGAATGATTTTTACCTCAACCATAACGCCAACCCGCTGCGCGGCCTGTATCCGCTGAGCGTCGAGGCGACGGAAATATACGAAAACGCGCGGGAGGCGGTGCGGGCGTTTCTGAACGCGCGCAGCGCGGAAGAGATCATCTTCACCCGCAACACGACCGAGAGCCTGAACCTTGTGGCCTACAGCTACGGCCTTTCGCACGTGAAGGCGGGCGACGAGGTGCTCGTTTCCATCATGGAGCATCACAGCGACCTGCTGCCCTGGCAGATGGTCTGCCGCCAGACGGGCGCGACGCTGCGCTTTATGGACTGCGAGCCGGATGGCAGCCTGGATCTGAACAAGGCGGAGGCGTTCTTTAACGAGAAAACGAAGCTCGTCGCCATTACGCAGGTTTCCAACGTGCTGGGGCGGGAATACCCGGTGCGGCAGATCGCCGAGCTGGCGCATGCCCGGGGCGCGGTCGTCGTCGTCGACGGGGCGCAGAGCACGCCGCACATGAAGGTGGACGTGCAGGCGCTGGGCGCCGATTTCTTCGCTTTTTCCGGCCATAAGGTGTACGGGCCGATGGGCATTGGCGCGCTGTACGGACGGCGCGAGCTGCTCGAAGAGATGCCGCCCTTCCTGACAGGCGGCGAGATGATCGAATCCGTCACGCGCGAATCGGCGACGTTCGCGGAGCTGCCGCACAAATTCGAGGCGGGCACGGTGAACGCGGCGGGCGCGGCGGGGCTGCACGCGGCGATCGATTACATCGGCAAAGTCGGTTATGATTTCATGCGCGAGCGCGAAATCGCGCTGGTGAGCCGCACGCTTGCGGCCATGCGCGAAATGCCGCACGTACATGTGCTCGGCAGCGAGAACCCGGCCGAGCATACGGGCATCGTCACCTTTACGCTCGACGGCGTGCATCCGCACGATATCAGCGAGATTCTCGCTTCCGACGGCGTGGCGATTCGCGCGGGACACCACTGCGCGCAGCCGCTGTTGAAGCATCTGGGGCATCTGTCCACCGTGCGCGCGAGCTTTGCCTTCTACAACACCGAGGCGGAAGCCGACAGGCTCGTCGCCAGCCTTTCCACGATAAGGGAGCGGATAGGATATGGAAAATAGGAGCTTTTACAACGAAATCCTGACGGAGCATAACATTCACCCTGAATTCAAGCACGATCTGCCCGATGCGGATATTGTGCTCGAGGGCGTGAACCCCAGCTGCGGCGACGACATCTGGCTGAAGTTGAAGACGGACGGCGACACGATCGTCGACGGCGCGTTTGTCGGCGACGGCTGCGCTATTTCGCAGGCCTCCGCGGATATCATGCTCGGCATGATCATCGGCCGCAAAAAGGATGAGGCGGTCAAACTCGCCGATACCTTCATGCGCATGATCAAGGGCGAGGCGACGGAGGAAGAGATCGAATCCCTCGAAGAAGCCTCCGCGCTGAGGGATATTTCCCACATGCCCGCGCGCGTCAAGTGCGCCGTGCTCGGCTGGAGGACGCTCAAAGAGGCCGTGAAGTGACGGAGAAACGATAGGGGACGTTTTTTGTGGGGAAAACCTTTCCTTTTAGAAAAAAGAAAAGGTTTTCCCCACGCCCCTTTCCAAAGGAAAACCGCTTTACGGAGCTGGGGACGGCGGTTGATAGGGTGTATCTGAAAAAGGAAGAGGCGACAGCACGAGCGGATTTTTCGTCAGTTCAAGGAGGGAAACCGAAGGTTTACTGGAGGTAAATCGAGATTTCCCAACGCTGAAATGGCGGAAAAGCCGCCGTGATGGAGTCTCAGGGAATTTTTCAGATACACCCTAGAAGGGCCAAAACAGGCGCGACGCCCGGGTGCTCAGGCCGGGCGTCGCTTTTTTCAATGAAAGGAAGAGTATCTCACATGAAGATGGTTGTCGAATGCCTGTTCTTTCTCTCCGCCGCATCCCTCCTTCCCTGTTGCTGAGATCAGGATACAGCGGCAAGATGAACGCAGCATGAAGAAACTTTGAACATTTGCTTTTTTTCTGTGAAAACGGTTTTTTCGTCTCCGGGTTTCCTCTTCGACAATTTCTCTTGCTTTTTTTGCCTTTTGCCCTTATCATAATAATTTGGAAAGTTGTATGAACTCGGAGGGAAAACATGTCCGAACGGATGGATCATATTCGCAATTTCTGCATTATCGCGCACATCGACCACGGCAAGAGCACGCTGGCCGACCGCCTGCTGGAGCGCACCGGCGTTTTCCAGAAGCGCGAGATGGTGGATCAGATGCTGGATTCGATGGAACTCGAGCGCGAGCGCGGCATCACCATCAAATCGAAGGCGGTGCGCATGGAATACAAGGCGCAGGACGGTGAAACGTACATCCTCAACCTCATCGACACGCCCGGCCACGTTGACTTCGCCTACGAGGTTTCGCGCGCGCTGGCCGCGTGCGAGGGCGCGCTGCTGGTGGTCGACGCCACGCAGGGCGTGGAAGCGCAGACGCTGGCCAACGTTTACATGGCGCTGGATCACAACCTCGAAATCATCCCGGTCATCAACAAGATCGACCTGCCCAGCGCGCAGCCGGAAGAGACGCGCAGCGAGATCGAGGACATCATCGGCCTGGACGCGAGCTACGCGCCGCTCATCAGCGCCAAGAACGGCCTGAACATTGACGAAGTGCTCGAAGACGTCGTCAAGTATATTCCCGCTCCGAAGGGCGACGCGGATAAACCGCTCAAGGCGCTGGTATTCGATTCGTTCTACGATAATTATCGCGGCGCGATGTGTTATGTCCGCGTCATGCAGGGCACGGTACGCGCGGGCACGCGCATCCGCATGATGGCCTCCGGTGCGACATTCGATACCGTTGAGGTCGGCTGCTTCAAGCCCGGCTATGTCGCCATGGACGAGCTGCGTCCGGGCGACGTGGGCTATATCGGCGCGTCCATCAAGGATATCGTCGATACCCGTGTGGGAGACACGATCACCGACGCCGACAATCCCGCCGAAGAACCGCTGCCGGGCTACCGTCAGGTCAGCCCCATGGTGTACTGCGGCATTTATCCCGCCGACGGCGCGGACTACGAGCCGCTGCATGAAGCGCTGGACAAGCTCCGCCTGAACGACGCTTCGCTCGTTTTCGAGCCGGAAACGTCGGCCGCGCTGGGTTACGGCTTCCGCTGCGGGTTCCTCGGGCTGCTGCATATGGAAGTTATCCAGATGCGGCTCGAGCGCGAGTTTGATCTGAATCTGATCACCACCGCGCCCAACGTCGTCTACGAGCTGACGAAAACCGACGGCACCGAGATGCGGCTGGACAACCCGACGAACATGCCCGATCCGTCGTCCATCGCCGAAATGCGCGAGCCGTACGTGCTGGCGCACATTCACACGCCGGAAGAATACGTC
Source organism: uncultured Clostridia bacterium (assembly GCA_934615235.1). Classification (GTDB taxonomy): domain Bacteria; phylum Bacillota; class Clostridia; order Christensenellales; family Aristaeellaceae; genus Aphodomonas. The sequence goes on along the minus strand of CAKTTL010000013.1, from coordinate 37,374 downwards.
GGCCCGCTGATGGATCTGTGCCAGCAGAAGCGCGGCGAGTTCCGCGATATGCAGTACGAGGGCAACCGCGTCGTGCTGCGCTACGAAATGCCGCTGAACGAAATCATTTTCGATTTCTTCGACACGCTCAAGAGCCGTTCCCGCGGCTATGCGTCGCTGGACTACGAGCTTTCCGGCTATCGTAAGAGCGATCTGGTCAAGCTCGACATGCTGCTCAACGGCGATGTTTGCGACGCGCTTTCGATGATCGTTCACCGCGACCGCGCCTATACGCGCGGCCGGGTCATGGCTGAGCGGCTCAAGGACGTCATCCCGCGCCAGCAGTTTGAAATCCCGATTCAGGCCGCGATCGGCGGCAAAATTATCGCGCGCGAGACGGTCAAGGCGCTGCGCAAGGACGTGCTTGCCAAGTGCTACGGCGGCGATATTTCGCGCAAGAAGAAGCTGCTGGAAAAGCAGAAGGAAGGCAAAAAGCGCATGCGCCAGTTCGGCACGGTGGAAATCCCGAGCGAGGCGTTCATGCAGGTGCTGAAGATGGAGGACTCTTAATGGGCGTCGGGCTGTATCTGCACATTCCGTTCTGCAGGCGGAAATGCGCCTATTGTGATTTTGTTTCGTTTGCAAACAAAGAAGCGTTCTGGCTGCCTGTCGTGGCCGGAATGAAAAAGGAGATTCAGTTTGCGCACGGGCTGGACGTGGAGACGATCTACTTTGGCGGCGGCACGCCGACCGTTCTCCCGCCCGCGCTGCTGCGCGAACTGATGCATGAAATTTACAAAAACATGAACGTTGCGCGCGATGCGGAAATCAGCATCGAGGCGAACCCCGGCACGGTGGATGCGGATACGTTTTCGGCGCTTCGCGCCATGGGGTTCAACCGCCTGTCCATCGGCGCGCAGGCCGCGCAGGATTCGCTGCTGGAAACGCTGGGGCGCATCCATCGCTGGCCGGACGTGGAAAAGGCGGTGCGCGACGCACAGGTGGCCGGGTTTGAAAACATCAACCTTGATCTGATGTACGGCCTGCCGGGGCAGAAGCCGGCGGATTTCCGCGAATCGCTGGAAAAGGCGCTGGCGCTGGGCGTGAAGCATCTCTCGCTCTACAGCCTCATCGTCGAGGAAAACACGCCCTTTTACGAGCGTTACCACGATCATCCCGAGATGCTGCCCAACGAGGACGAGCTGGCCGAGATGGACGACGACGCGCACTGGATGACCGCGGACGCGGGGCTGGAGCGCTACGAGATTTCCAACTACGCCGTGCCGGGCTGCGAATGCAGGCACAATCTCATCTACTGGACGCGTCGGGATTATCTCGGCGTCGGCTGTGCGGCGGCGTCGCTGATGCACAACTGCCGCTGGACGAACGCCGCCACGCTCGAGGGCTACATGCGCGGCGAGAAGAGCAACCTGCAGAAGATCGGCCCGGACGAGCAGCGCTTTGAGCGGCTGATGCTCGGTCTGCGCCTTGTCGACGGCGTGGACTGGGGCGATCAGGAAACCTTCAACATCTATGAAGAAAAGCTCCACAAGCTGCGCAACGAAGGCCTGTGCGACTGGGACGACGAACGCCTCTGGCTTACGCCGCGAGGACTCGATTTACAGAACCGGGTTCTGACGGAGTTAATGGAGTGACGGGGAGACGATTTTTGGGGGACGATCTGGGGGAAAACCCTTTCCTTTTTAGGAAAAAAGCAAAGGGTTTTCCCCCAGGCCCCCTTTCGGAAAGGAAAAACCGCTTTCAGGTGAGGGGCATGAAAAAACGCCCGCGGGGGTTTGGTTCCCGCGGGCGTTTCTTTTTGTGATTAGCTGTCCAATTCCTCCTGATGGGCTGCGAACCAGCAGACGATCATATGCAGGATGGACAGGTGCAGGTCTTCAATGCGTTCATAGGCGTACAGGCTGGTGATAAACGACGTTTCAGCGTATTCGCAGATTTTGCCGCCGCCGCGTCCGGACAGCGCGATGATATGCGCGCCGATCTGCTTTGCATATTCGCAGGCGTTTACAACATCCGGCGAATTGCCGCTTGCGCTGATGACGATGAGCACGTCGTCCGGCTGCATGAGGTTACCCAACTGATGGCGGAACACCTCGTCGAACGAGATATCGTTAGCGATGGCCGTCACCTTGGCGATGTTATCGCACACGGAGAGAATGCGGAAGCGCCGCCTGTCGCCGCGCGTGGCGTTCTTGCCGAAATCGCAGACAAAGTGGTTCGCCGTCGCGGCGCTGCCGCCGTTTCCGGCGATGAACACCTGGCGGTTATTGCGGTACGCGTCCAGCAGGATGCGGATGCAATGATCGAACACGACCGGGTCGATTCTGCGAATCTCCGCGATCAATTCCTCCTGGTAGCCTTCCGGCAGCGTGAACATGCCGCATTCTCCTTTCTTTCGGTTCAGCTTATACGCTGATTTTACCATAGCGCCGCGCATGCTGTCAATTTCCGCGCCCTGCGCGGAAAAAATCACAGGAGCGACGTATCCTTTTCGTTGTGGCTCTTAATGTATTTCGTCCACTTGATATAGCCGTAGGTGGTGTTGGTCAGGTAACCCGCCTTGAGGATGAGCAGGATATACTGGCCGGAAAGGATGTTAATCGCCGTTTCCAGCAGCGTGCAGATATACCACGCGATCCACTGTTCGCGGAAGCGCAGCAGGATAAACAGGCCGTTGGCGATACCCACCGCCGACGCGCACGCGTCCAGATAGCACACGATCACCTCGAGCGTGCGGTTGCCGTTGAAAAGCTCGGTGCCCATATCGATGAGGGTGAGCAGGTAACCCACGCCAATCGTCCACACGACGATGCCGGCGATGACCGCCACTTCCGCCCAGCCGCTCAGCTTGCGGACCTTTGTCAGCTCTTCCTCCTTCTTATCAGGATGCTTGCTCCAGTTGATGAAGCTGATAATATCGATCGGGATCCAGAAAAAGAGCGTCGACGCCATCGTCGCGAAGCGGTACGCCAGCACGACGCAGATCAGGATTTCCGTAATTTCCACAAATAACGAGACGATGAAGTTCCATTTGCTCTGCTTGGAAATGAGCAGTTCGCATAGAACGTTGAGGAAAATATCTGCCAGATACAGCGCGAGGATCAGTTTTCCGTTCACGCCGTTAATGTCTTCCTCCGGGAAGAGGATGGCGAACACAATCGCCAGCACGAGGATACTGAAGAACCAGATTTTTTCGTACGTGGTAAAGTAGCTCCACAGGTCTTTCAACTTCTGTGAAAGACTTTTTTTGCGCTGCGGTTCACTGGATTCGGACATGAGACAATCCACCTTTCATTTGTTCTGCCTGCCCTTCGGGCCTCCGGCGGGCACTATTATGTCACTTTCAGGGTATATAGTCAAGAAGAAACGGCCATACTGGCATAAAACGGAAGGGGGCGCAAGCGTGATTTATCTTCGGTTGAAGCCGCGCGTGACGGCGCGGGTCAATCAGCCGCTCGCTCTTGGCGACGTGGCGGACGTGCTGGCCGACGCGTCGCTGGGACTGAACGAAATACAGCTTCATCTGCCGGCGGAAGAGGGCATCTGGCCGCTGGACGCGCTTTCGCTGATTATGCAGATCAGCGCGAAAGCGCCGGAGGAGACGATCAACGTCCTTGGCGACGGGACGGGCTGGCTGCACCGGCAGGCGAAGACGGCGGCTGAAAAGCGGCGCGCCTGGGGCTGGCAGGCGCTCAGGACGGCGATCGTGTGCGTGCTGCTCTTTGCGGGCAGCGCGCTGACGATCAGCTGGTTCCATACGGATGTGAACATGCAGGATGCGCAGGCGGCGCTTTTCCGTTTTGCGGCGGGAAAAGCCCCGGATTCGCCCCTGCAGGTTGCGATTCCCTACGCCGTGGGCGTCGGGCTGGGCGCAATGATCTATTACCTCAGGCTCAAGCGGGACGAGGTTTCGCCTTTGACGGTGAAACTGCGCGAATACGCCGAGGATATGGAGAAAAACGCCCGGTCGGAGTCGTCGTGAGGACGGCGTGCGCCGTGTTCGGCGCGCTGTTTTCCGGCTTTGCCGCCATTCTGCCCGCGGCCATTTTCTGGATGGTGATCGGCGTGCCGGTTCGGCTGATGTATCTTTTTTCGGAAAAGAGCGCTCCGCGCTGTACGGCCGCGATGGCGGCGGGGGGCGTGGCCGGGGCGTTCGCCACAATGTCCGGGTTGCGGCTGCCGGGCGGGGCGGCCGCGGGCTGCGCGGCGATGCTGCTTTGCGGCGTTTCCACCGGGATGATCGCGGCCGCGCTTTCGGAGATTATCGAGCTTTTCCCGACGCTGGTCTATCGCGCGCGTCTTCGGCGCGGCGTAGCCGCCCTGATTGCGGCGTTTACCGGCGGCAAGGTGCTCGGCGCGTTTTTCGCGTCGCTTTAAGGGAGGATCATTTATGAACGAAAACCGCTTTACCATGCCCGACGGCGGGCTAATCAAGGTTCCGCGCCCCGCCGACCGGGAGACCCGCTTTCCTGCGCCGTCTGCGGCGCTGACAATCCGCAACAAGGAGGATGAAAACCGATGAACAAACAAGGCGCAAAGAACCAATGGTACCTGCAGCTGGTGGACAGGCTCACGCCCAAATCGGCGCTTGCGCAGTCGCTGCTGCGCTCGTTCTGGGTGGGCGGCGCGATCTGCTTTTTCGGCCAGTGCCTGCTGATGACGGGCACCGGCCCGCTGATGCTCTCGCGCGAGGACGCGGCGGCGTTTACGTCGATCGTGCTGGTGTTTCTCGCCTCGCTTCTGACGGGCATCGGCGTGTACGACCGCATTGGCAAATATGCCGGCGGCGGCTCGATCGTGCCGATTACCGGGTTTGCGAACTCGATCGTCGCAAGCGCGATGGAGTATCGCCGCGAGGGGCTGGTGATGGGCGTGGGCGCGCGGCTTTTCCAGATTGCCGGGCCTGTGCTTGTTTACGGTATCGGCTCGTCGGTCATCGTCGGCGTGATCGCGTGGCTTGTGGAGGTGCTGTGAAATGGCGGAGCGAATGGGCAAACAGACGGCGCGCCTTGCGCGTCCGCCGCGCGTGGAAAGCTTCGCGGCCTGCGTGGGCAAGAAGGAAGGGCATGGGCCGCTTGGCGGCCTTTTCGACGCGGTGCACGAGGACGACACGCTCGGGCAGGAAAACTGGGAACGGGCGGAGAGCATGCTCTTTGCCGACGCGGTGAGGCTCTGCATCGAAAAGCAGCGCCTGCAGCCGGCCGACGTGCGGTTTCTGCTCGGCGGCGATCTGCTCAACCAGCTGGCGGCGTCGTGCTTTGCCGGGCGCGATCTGGGCATCCCGTTTCTGGGCCTCTTCGGCGCCTGCTCGACGATGGCGGAAAGCCTCGCCGTGGGCGCGATGATCCTCGAGGGCGGCTGCGCCGACCGGCTTGTCTGCGCGGCGAGCAGCCATTTCTGCACGGCCGAGCGGCAGTTCCGCTTCCCGCTGGAGCTGGGGACGCAGCGCCCGCCGTCCGCGCAGTGGACGGTGACGGGGTCCGGCGCGGTGATGCTGCACGAGCAGGATATGGCCGCGGGCGCGTACCCGATCGTCACGCATGTGACCGTAGGAAAGCCGGTTGATTTCGGCGTGACAGACGCGAACAACATGGGCGCGGCCATGGCGCCTGCCGCCGCGGCGACGATTCGCCAGCATATGCTCGATACGAGTCGAGACGCGCGCGATTATGATTTTATCGTTACCGGCGATCTGGGCATGGTCGGCTCGGAACTGCTTAAGGAGCTGCTCAAAAAGGAGGGCATGGAGCTGCCGCAGCGCAAGCACATCGATTGCGGCCTGCAGATTTTTTCGCCCGGGCAGGACGCGCATGCGGGCGGAAGCGGATGCGGCTGCTCCGCGTCGGTGCTTTGCGCGAAGCTGCTGCCCGAGATGATTTCGGGCAAAATTCACCGGATGCTGTTCGTCGCCACGGGCGCGCTGATGAGCACGACTACGGGCAACGAGGGCGAGAGCATTCCCGGCATCGCGCACGCGGTGGCGTTTGAAAGGATGGAAGCGTAATATGTGGGCATATTTCTGGACGTTTATCAAGGCGTTTGTCGTGGGCGGGGCGCTGTGCGCGATCGGCGAAGCGCTGATTCTCAAAACCCGGCTGACCAGCGCGCGCATTCTCGTCGGCTACGTTACCGCGGGCGTGATCCTCGGCGCGGCGGGAATCTGGCAGCCGCTGGCCGACTGGGCGGGCGCGGGCGCGACCGTTCCGCTGCTGGGTTTTGGCAACAGCCTGGCGCAGGGCGCGCTGCGCGCGGTGAAAAGCCGCGGCATTCTCGGCGCGTTCACCGGCGGCGTGGAGGCGACCGCCGCGGGGATCACCGCCGCAATCGTGTTCGGGTATATCATGGCGATTCTCTTTAAGCCGAAAATGAAGGCGGAATAACAAAAACCGGCCTGCGCGGATGATTTCGCGCAGGCCGGAGCGCCGGTAAAAAGGCTGCGAAGAGCTTGCTTGCCCGCCAGTATCCTTTAGTTGGGCATAAAGGTCAGGAAGCTCGTGAGCACGTAGCCCGTGTAGTAATTCCACGTTACGCGCGTCCAGCGGTCGCCGCGGGAGACGACGGTCACTTCCGTCATGTACGGGATGGTGCACAGAACGTTCCCGCCGGTGGAAGTGCTCGCGTACATCTTCAGGCCGCTGCTGCTGGAGGCGATGGCGCGCGTGGAGGTGACGGAAGAAGAGCCGCCGCCGAAGTTGAGGAAGCCGGTCATCGCGTAGCCGGTTACGCCGTTATAGGTGATGCGGCTCCAGGTGGTGCCATGCTCGACGACGGTTACCGTAGAGCCCTTGGGCGCGACAATCAGGATCCTCGCGCCGACATACGAAGCTTCGCGGATGTTCAGCCCGCCGGACTGCGTCGCGACGGTCGCCCAGGCGCCGGTCGAAGAGGTCGGCGCAGCGGTGGGCAGCGGCGAATAGCCGGTGGAAAGGTAGCGGGTCATGACGTAGCCGTACACGCCCATGTAGCGCACGTAGCACCAGGTGCTGCCCTGGGTGAGCAGTTCAACCCGCGCATAGCGCGGAATGACCATCATCACGCGGGCGGCGGTGCTGGCGTATTCGCGCATGTTCAGTCCGCCGCTGCGGGTGCTGACATAAGCGTAGCCGAGGACGGAGACGGGCGGGGCGGTCGGCGCGGGCGCCGCCGTCGGGGCGGGGGTGTAGCTGAAGGTGAGATAGGCGGTCATGACGTAGCCGAACATGCCGTTATAGCGCACGTAGGACCACGTGGCGCCGTAGGAGTAAACCTCCACCTGCGCGTTGTAGGGGATGGTCGTGACGATGTTCGCGGTGGAGTACGCCGCGTCGCGCATGTTCAGTCCGCCGCAGTTGTAGGTGTTGACGCGGGCGTAGCCCTGCAGAACCAGACCGGGCTGCTGCGTCGGCGTGACGGGATTGAAGATGAGATACATCGTCATCACATAGCCGACCAGGCCGTTATAGCGTACCTGCGACCAGGTGTTGCCGTAGGAGAGAATCTCCACGCGGGAATTGTTGGGGATGGTCGTGATGCGGCGGGCCGAGGTGCTGGCGTATTCGCGCAGGTTCAGGCCGCCGCCGTTGGTGGTCTTCACATAGCCGTAGCTCTGCACGGGCTGCCAGGTCGGCGCGGCCGTGGGCGCGGGCAGACACGTGGTCAGCGAGGACTGCAGGATGTAGCCGGTATACGTGGTCGATCCGCCCGAATAGCGCACGCGCGCCCAGCCGCCGGTGTATTCCAGCACGTCCACAGTGGCGTATTTCGGAATGTAACAGACAAATTCGGCCGAGGTGCTCGGCGCTTTGTAAAGCGTGCCGTACGCCGCCGTCACGGTCGCGCGGGCGATGACGGACTCGGTGGGCTTGGGCGTGATGAGCGAGACGTTCGGATCCTGCGTGGGCGTGGCCGTCGGCGCGGGAGCGGGGGTGAGCGTTTCCGTCTCCGAGGGGATGGGCGCGTTCAGTTCAGACTTGCTCATGAACGAAATGCTCTTGGCGCGCACGTAGCCCCACTGGCCGGAAATCTGTACCTGCACGCGCACCCAGAGATCGCCGTCGGCGGCGATATAGCCCGGTTTGCCGTCGTAGCAGACCAGCGTGTTCTGATCGATCGTGGTCACGGGCGTGGTTTCGCCGGGGCCGGTATAGAGCGTGCCGCCGCTGGGCAGCAGATAGCCGTAATCGCTGGCTCCGGGTTCGCGCGAGGGCATGGCCTGCGTCATAACCGGGGTGGCCGTGGGCGCGGGGGTTATCCAAGTCGCGCCGGAGCCGATCGGGACGCCGGAACCGGCGCCGGGATCCAAGGTCGCGCCGGAGCCGCTCGGGACGATGGGCTCGACGCCGGAATCCGGAGCCGCGCCGGAGCCGATCGGTACGCCAGATTCAGCGCCGGAATCCGAAGTTGTGCCGGAACCGATCGGGACGATGGACTCAGCGCTGGAATCCAGCACTTCCGCGCCCGAGCCGATGGTGACAAGCGACGGGTCGTCCGCCATTACCGGCATAGAGCCGAGAATCATCGTGAGCGCAAGCAGCGCTGCAAATAGCTTTTTCATACTCCTCCTCCTGGTTGTAATTGATATTCCAATTATAAGACGCACAAACGGGGCGTTTTGCGTCAGTTTTCAAAAAAATATCTGCTGGAAATATTTTCCGGCTCTTTTGAAACGCGCCAGGCGCGGCAGGAGAAACGGGCCGGCGCTGCGAAATTATATCAAAAACTGCAAACGGACGGACAAACGGAGGACAAAGATGAACGAGAACAGGTTCCTGCACGGGGCGGAGATTTCCGACCGGTTCTGGAGCGCGCTGCGCGAGACGGTGCGGCGCGAGGGAATCCCTTATCAGTGGAAGGCGCTGAACGACCAGCTGGACGCCGACGCGGAAAAAAGCTATTGCATGCGGAATTTTCATATCGCGGCGGGGCGCGAGGCGGGCGAGCACGGCGGCTACGTTTTTCAGGACAGCGACGTTGCGAAATGGATTGAAGGCGCGGCGTACAGCCTGACGTGGCATCCGGACGCGGAGCTGGAAAAGACGGTGGACGGCGCGATCGACGATATCGTCGCCGCGCAGCAGCCGGACGGCTATATGGACACCTACTATATCATCAACGGCCTGGAAAAGCGCTGGACGAACCTGATGGATCACCACGAGCTTTACTGCGCCGGGCATATGATCGAAGCCGCCGTGGCGTACTATCAGGCGACGGGCAAGCGCAAGCTCCTTGATGCGGTGATCCGGCTGGTCGCGCACATCAACAGCGTCCTCGGCGCGGAAGAGGGAAAGCTGCACGGCTATCCGGGGCATCCGATTATCGAAATGGCGCTGATGCGCCTGTATGAAGTGACGGGCGATCCCATGCACAAGGCGCTGGCGGCGTATTTCATCAACGAGCGCGGTCAGAGCCCGCTGTTCTTCAAGGAAGAGATGGCGCGCAACAACAACCGCTGCGGCTGGATGGACGGCCCGCTGGGGCTGAGCTATTATCAGGCGGATAAGCCTCTGCGCGAGCAGAAGGATGCGGCGGGACACGCCGTGCGCGCGCTGTATCTGTATTCCGGGCTGGCGGACGTCGCGCGCGAAACGGGCGACGAAAGTCTCGCTGCGGCGTGCCATGCGCTCTGGCAGAGCGTTGCGCGCAGGCGCATGTATATCACCGGCGCCGTCGGCTCTTCGTGCTACGGCGAGGCGTTCAGCTATGATTACGATCTGCCCAACGATACCGTCTACGGCGAAACCTGCGCGGCGATCGCGCTGGTGTTCTTTGCGCGGAGAATGCTGCAGATGGAAACGCGCGGCGAATACGCCGACGTGATGGAGCGCGCGCTGTATAACGGCGTGATCAGCGGCATGCAGCTGGACGGCAAGAAATTCTTCTATGTCAATCCTTTGGAGGTTGTGCCCGAGGCGTGCGTCAAGGACCAACAGCATGAACACGTCAGGCCCGAGCGGCAGAAGTGGTTCGGCTGCGCGTGCTGCCCGCCCAACCTGGTGCGGATGCTGACCTCGCTGCAGGATTATCTCTACTCTTCGGACGGCGAAACGCTCTGCGTGCACCTGTACGCTGCGGGACGGGCGAGCGCCCAGCTGGCGGGACAGGACGTGGCCTTCTCCGTCGAAACGCGCTATCCGTGGGACGGCGATATTGCGATGAAGCTCGCGATGCAGGGCGAGGCGGAATTCCGCGTCGCGCTGCGCGTGCCGGGCTGGTGCGGCGCCTGGACGCTGGAGGTAAACGGCGCGCCCTGCGCGGCCGAGGTAAAGGACGGATACGCGTATCTTGCGCGCCGCTGGCGCGATGGGGATACGATCCGCCTGCGCCTGGAAATGCCGGCGGTTTGCTATCGCGCCAACCAGCTTGTGCGCAAGGATGCGGATAAGCTGGCCGTGATGCGCGGCCCGATCGTTTACTGTCTGGAGGAGTGCGACAACGGCAAAAACCTGCACCTGCTGCATCTGGGGGCAAAGCGGAACTTTGAAGCGGAATACGAGGCGGAAGAGCTGGGCGGCATCGTTCGGCTGAACTGCGAAGGCGAGCGGGAAATTCTGGACGCGCAGGACGAGCCGCTTTACACGGCCGAGTGCAAGGTAAAGAAGGAACCCGCCGCGCTCCGGTTCATTCCGTATTACGCGTGGGCCAATCGCGGCGTCGGCGAAATGACGGTTTGGGTGAGAGAATAAAGGTGAAAAATAAAAAGCAGAAGGCGATGCGCCTTCTGCTTTTTTATTCGTTGATTTCATACCCCGCTTCCCGCAGCGCGTCCAGCGCTTTGGCGAAGTTTTCTTTTTTTGTCAGGATATAATCCGTGTTGAAGGTGGAAATTGCGAAGACGCCGACGCCGTTCTGCGCGAGCAGAGAGGAGAGCTTCGCCAGAATGCCGATCAGCGAAAAATCCAGCGTGCCTTCGATGCGAAACGCCTTCCAGCCGTCGTCGCGTTCCAGCGTGTTGCCGGGAACGTCGGCCGTCTGGCAGACAAGGGAGTTTTCCTCGTCTGTTTTCCCGATAAAGCAGTACGCCGCCTGCAGGTTTACCGACGAATAATCCGCCACCTTGCAGACGGAGAAATCAGCGCGAATGACCTGCAGCGTCATTTTTCGCCCTCCACCAGCCAGCGGAAAACGCCGAGCCCTTCTTCGCCCATGATTTCCGGATGGAACTGCACGAGCAGCGTGTTTTCGCCCTCGAGCCCTTCGATTACGCCGTCGGGCGCTTTGGCGTTTACGCGCAGCCCTTCGCCCGGCCGGTCGACCGCCTGATGATGGTTTGAATTGCAGCGTCGCGCGCCGCCGCCGAAAACGCGCGCCAGCGCGCTGTTTTCCTCGACGAAAACCGGATGCCGGCCTTTGCCGTTGGCGCAGTGCCACAGCACGGGATCGAACGCGTCCGGCAGGTGCTGGTGGAGCGTGCCGCCGCAGAAAACGTTCACCGCCTGACAGCCGCGGCATACGCCCAGCACGCGCTTGCCTGCCGCGTGGAACGCTTCCCACAAAAGCCGGTCGGACAGGTCGCGCGCGGGATCGTCGCATTCGACGGCCGGATGCTGCGGCTGGCCGAACATCGCGGCCGGCAGGTCGCCGCCGCCGGGGAGAAGGAGCGCGTCGAACGTCTGCGCGTAGCGCGCGGCTTCTTCTGCCGTTTCCGCCGTCGCCAGCGCGGGCAGCCCGCCCGCGGCCAGCACGGCGCGGCCGTAGGTGTCGCGCATGACGGTATCCCTGCCCGCGCGGTTTCCGGCGATGAGAATCAGCTTCATTTTATTCGTCGCCCCCTCTTTTTACAGCTTTGAGAGAATCCTGTTCTTGACGCGCTCGGCTTCAGCTTTCGCCTTTTCCACGTCGATCGTCGGCCATTCGCCGTCGCGGTAAACGACGCGGCCGTCGGAGACGGTCATGACGATATCGGTGCCGCAGGCGGCCCAGAGCAGGTTGTTGAGCATGTTGTGTTCCGGCGTGCACCAGGGCGTGTCGAGGTTGAAGAGCACGAGATCGGCCTTGAACCCTTCGCGGATTTCGCCGCAGTCCGCGCGGCCCTGCGAGAGCGCGCCCACGCGCGTGGCGGCGTGAAGCGCTTCGGCCGGGGTGATGACGGTCGGATCGTCGGCGCGTACGCGCTGCGTCAGCGCGAAGACGCGGATTTCTTCGAGCATGTTGAGGTTGTTGTTGCTGGCCACGCCGTCCGTCGCCATGCCGACCTTTACGCCGTGCGCCCAGGCGCGCGGCACGTCCAGCACGCCGCTTGCCAGCTTGAGGTTCGACTTGGGGCAGTGCGCGATCGTAACGCCCTTTTCGCGGAAAATCTCCAGATCCTCCGGTTCGGACCAGACGCAGTGCGCCGCCGTCGTGGGCACGTCGAAGAGCCCGCAGTCGCGCAGATACTGCGCGGGCGTGCGGCCGCCGTGGCGCGCCTTGCATTCCTCGTGTTCCAGCTTCGTTTCGCTCACATGCACCTGCACGCGCTGACCATTCTGCCTGCGGATTTCGTCCACGAGCCGCCGCACGAGCGGCTCGGTGGAAGTATATTCGGCGTGCAGCGAAAAATCGATCTTGATGCGGCCGTCATATGCGCCGTCGAGATCGCGCAGCGCGGCGCGGGTTTCGCGCACGGAGTTCATCGCTTCGAATTCGGGCGCGTCGAACATCGTGATGCCGTTGGAAAGATTCGCCTTCGCGCCGGCCTCGCCGAAAGCGCGCGCTTCCTGGTCGAGCCGGAAATACATATCCGACGTGCCGACGATGCCGAAGCGCAGCATTTCCGCCGCGCCCAGCAGCGTGCCCCAGTAAATCGCGTCGTCGTCGAGATGCGCTTCAAAGGGGAAAACGCGCTGCGTGAGCCAGTCCTGCAGCTTGAGGTTTTCGCCGTAGCCGCGCAGGAGCGTCATGGCCGTGTGGCTGTGGCAGTTGTAAAAGGCGGGCATAAGCAGCCTGTGCGCGCCGCGGACGGTTTCCCCGTAATCCTTTTCGGGGCGCTTCGCGCCGATATAGGCAATCCGCTCGCCCTGCGTGGCGACGTAATAATGCTCCTTCAGCCCTTCCGGCAGAAAAACCGCGATATCTTCAAACAGCATATGAGGAAATTTCCTTTCCGATGTATTTTTCAGGATAAGGGTATCATATCGCAAAGGGGGAGGAAGCGTCAAGAGCTTTACTCTGAACGCGTTTTGTGATATAAAAGGGAGAGTGGGCTGAAACGCTCACGGCGAATGGAAAGGGAAGAAAATGAACCGCAACATGAAAACCGCGCCCATCGGCGTGACGGATTCCGGCGTGGGTGGGCTGACCGTCGTGCGCCGTCTGCAGGAGATGCTGCCCGGCGAGGATATCGTTTACTTTGGCGACAGCGCCAACTGCCCTTACGGCAACCGCTCGCGGGAGGAACTGACGGCGCTTTTCAGCCGCAACGTGGAGTTTCTCAAGGCGAAGGGCGTGAAGGCCGTCGTTGTGGCGTGCAATACGACCTCGGCGCTGCTCGATTCGCTGCAGCGCGATTTCGGCGTGCCGATGCTGACGATCATCGCCCCGGCGGCGCGCGCCGTGCAGCGCTGCGGCGCGAAACGCGTCGGCCTGATTGCGACGGAGTTTACCGTCGCCTCCGGCAGCTACGAGCGGCAGATTCACGCGCTCTGCCCCGAAACGGAAGTGATCGCTGCGGGCAGCCCGAACCTTGCGGGGCTGATTGATCGCGGAGAAACGGACGGAGAAGCCGTGGACGCGGAGATCGCCGTGCGGGTGGGGGACGTCCTTCGCCGCGGCGCGGTTTCGCATCTGATTCTCGGCTGCACGCATTACCCGATTGTGGAAGGGCGCTTTCGCGCCTGCTTCCCGCAGCTCGAGCTGATCGACCCCGCGCGCGAAGAGGCGGCCGCCGCGGCAGCCGCGCTTGGCGCGGCAGATCTCGTCAATCCCGCCGCGAAGGGCCGCTTTACGATTTACACCTCCGGCGAAACGGCGGTTTACGAAAAAGTGGCGGTGCAGCTCGCGCTCACTTCGCCCGACAGCGTGGAAAAACTTTCATTATAAGGCCCGCGGGGGTTGACGCATGGCGGGCGAAGGGTTATAATTTTTTCGTTTCCTTATTCTGGCATATATAAAGTGAGGTGGAAGGAATGGACGCTGGCAGTTGCACAGGTGCGCCGCTTGACCCAGGGTTGCGCCGCGCGGGCAGAGACCGGCGGTTCCGTTCCGCCGCCCGCGTTTTTCTTCGATTCTGAGTCAAATACAGCCTTTGCGCATCTGAAAAATCCACGCGCCGGCGCGCGATGGATTCTTTTGCGTGCGTAAAATTGGCTCGACGTGCCGTGTTCCTGTCCCTTTTGAACCGGGTGGTTTTGCAAAAAAAGGAAGGAGGACGGTTTCAAATGCCCGAAAACACTTATTCTCTCGAAAAAACGGTGATGGCGCTTTGGGAGAAAAAGCGCATCAGTTCGCTGCGCGATTTGCTTTTGACCCTGCAGCCGGTTCAGGTTGCCGGTCTTTTTGAGGTGCTGCCCGAGGAGGCGCGCCCGCTGCTGTTCCGCCTGCTGCCCAAGGAAACGGCGGCGGAAGTTTTCGTTGAGCTGGACGCCGAGCTGCAGGCCGCGCTTATCCGCGGGCTGACGGACGTTGAACTGAAGGCCATCGTTGAAGAAATCTCGATGGACGACGCGGCGGATATCGTCGAGGAAATGCCCGCCAACGTCGTGCACCGCATCCTCGAGCAGGCTTCGCCCGAAGCGCGCCGCACGATCAACGAGCTGCTCAAATACCCCGAGGACAGCGCGGGCAGCATCATGACGACCGAGTTCGTCAGCCTGCACGCGACGGATACCGTGGCCGAGGCGATCGCGCTCATCCGCCGCACGGGCAACGATCAGGAAACGGTCGATCTGACGTACGTCGTGGACGAAGGGCGGAAGCTGATTGGCGTCGCTTCGCTGCGCGCCATCCTGCGCGCAAGCGACGAGGATACGATGGACAAGGTGATGCAGACGCACGTCGTGTCCGTCAACACACTGGACGATAAGGAGGCTGCGGCGCACGCGCTGAAGGAATACGACTTCAACGCGCTGCCAGTTGTGGATAACGAAAACCGGCTCGTCGGCATCGTAACCGTCGACGACGCGTTGGACGTATTGGAAGACGAAGCGACGGAAGACATCGCCAAGATGGCCGCTATGACCCCGGGAGATAAGCCCTATCTGCGCACGCCGATCCTGACGATTTTCAAAAACCGTATCCCCTGGCTGCTTTTGTTGATGGTTTCGGCGACGTTCACCGGCATCATCATCACGAAATTCGAAGACGCACTCTCCGTCTGCGTGGCGCTGACGTCGTTCATCCCGATGCTGATGGATACGTCGGGCAACGCGGGCAGCCAGTCGTCCGTTACGATCATCCGCGGCATTTCGCTGGGAGAGATCGAGTTTTCCGATATCGGCCGCGTGGTCTGGCGCGAAGCGCGCGTGTCGATTCTGTGCGGCATCGCGCTGGCCGCGTGCGCGTTTTTGAAGGCCATGTTCTTTGACCGCGTGGGCGCGGCGGTGGCGCTCGTCGTTTCGCTGACGCTCGTGGTGACCGTCGTCGCGGCGAAGCTGGTCGGCTGTACGCTGCCGATGCTCGCCAAAAAGATCGGCTTCGATCCGGCCGTCATGGCCAGCCCGTTTATTACAACAATCGTCGACGCGCTGGCGCTGCTGGTGTATTTCTCTTTCGCCACGCAGATTCTGGGAATCTGAGCCTTGCGAATCGATCGCCGTTTTCCGCGCGGAAAGCGGCGTTTTTTTATTGACTCGTCCCCAGGGGGCGGGTGTATGCTGGGGCGGGAGGCGATGAAGATGCTCATGAACGAGGCCCGCAAGGCGAGCGGCCTGACGAGAAAGGCGATTGAATACTATTGCGCGCAGGGGCTGCTGCGCCCCGAAACGGCGGAAAACGGATACCGCCGGTTTTCGGAGGAGGACGTGCGGACGCTGCGAAAAATCGCCGTGCTGCGGGGACTGGGGCTTTCGGTGGAGGAAATTCGCGCCGCTTTGCGGCGGGAGGATCGCGCCGCCTTGCAGGCGGTTTGGGACAAGCAGGGCGCGGAGCTTGAAGACGCGCGGGCGCGGCTCGCGCTGCTCGGGCGGCTCGCGCAGGGCGAGGGTTGGGAAAGCGTCCGCCGGGCGCTGGACGCGCTGGACAGGAAGCGAACCGTGCTCGAACGCATGCGGGACAGGTTTCCGGGCTGGTTCGGGAGATTCGTCTGCGCGCATTTCGCGCCTTTTCTGGATGAACCCGTCCGCACAGTGGAACAGCGGAAAGCGTTCGACACGGTGATCGAATACCTCGACGGAGTGACATTCAAACTGCCGGAAGACCTGCAGGCTTATCTGGAAGAAACGGAGGACGTACTTGACGGCGACGCGCTGAACAAAATCAATTCTGCGCTGGCGCAGGCCGTGCAGAACCCGGAAGCATATATTGAAGAGAATCGCGGGATCATCGAACAATATCGCGCCGTTACCGCGTCTGCGGAATATCAGGAAAGCCCGGCCGGACGGCTGCAGACAGCCCTGAAGCGGCTGCTTGCGGAAGCCGGATATAACGACGTTTTCATTCCCGCTATGCGGCGGCTTAGCCCAAAATATGCGCAATACTATACCGCGCTGCAGGAAGCGAACGCGGCGTTCGTTGAAGCGCTGCAATAAGCGAAAAAAAGGATCTGCCCCCGGAAGGGGAAGCAAATCCTTTTTGTTATAACGGTAAAAAGCGGCTTTCTTCGAGAAAGGGGTCTGGGGGAGGAACCTTCTTTCTCCAGAAAGAAGGTTCCTCCCCCAGAAAAAAACGTAATTTCTCTCGCTTACGCGCGGGACACGATCGCCGCAATGACCAGGCTCAGCACGATGAACGCGGTGCCGCAGACCTTGGTGGCCAGAGCGAGCTTGCCCTCGTAGGACTTGGACTTATTCTTGCCGAAGAAGGTTTCCGCGCCGCCGGCGATGGAGCCGAGGCCTTCGGTCTGGCCCTGCTGCATCAGGACGGAAACGACGACGACAAGCGCGCAAAGCACCAGCAGAACGGTGCAGATAATTCTCAAAGCAGTCATTTTAACGAACCCCCTATCTATTCCATAGCTCAATTAGCATAGCACGTTGCGGGCAAAAATGCAAGAATATTTTTTGACTTTCGCGCGTTTTCGCGAGGATTTTTGCCTTTTTATGCTGTATAATGAAGATCTGGCAGAGAGAAGACGAATGGAGAAGAAAATGAAAACGGTGATACTTGGGTTTTCCGGCGGCGTGGACTCGGCCGTGGCGGCGCTGCTTCTGCGCCGGGAGGGGTACGACGTGCACGGCGCGTTTCTCGACGTATGCGCGAATGGCGCGGCGGAGGACGCGATCCGCACGGCGGAATACCTGCGCCTGCCGCTCGAGGTGATCGACGCGCGCAGCGCGCTGGAGGAAAACGTCTGCAGGCCCTTCGCGGAGGGATACCTGCGCGGCGAGACGCTGAACCCGTGCCTTTTGTGCAACCCGGCCGTCAAGCTGCGCACGCTGCTGGAGCGGGCCGACGCGCAGGGCGCGGAATATATCGCGACCGGCCACTACGCCCGGCTGGAAAACGGCGCGGTTTATATGGGCTGCCGGGACAAGGATCAGAGCTATCAGCTGGCGACGATGAAAAAGGAACAGCTCGCGCGGCTGCTTCTGCCGCTGGGCGCGCTGGAGAAGCCGCGCGTGCGCGAAATCGCCTCCGAGGCGGGCATCCCCATCGCGCAAAAGCCGGACAGCATGGATATCTGTTTTATTCCCGATCACGATTACGCCGCATGGCTTGAGCGGCGCGGCGGCGCGCCGGGGCCGGGGCCGTGCGTTTTCCGCGGCGAAACGATCGGGCGGCATGAGGGGATTCATCACTGGACGGTGGGGCAGCGCTGGGGAGAGCTATATAACGGGCGGCGGCTGTATGTGGCGAAAATCATTCCGGAGACGAACACGCTGGAGATGGCGCTGTGGGAGGAGCTTTTCAGCTGCGAGATCGACGCGCGGGATATGAACTGGCTCGTCGACGCGCCGCGGGAACCGTTCCGCGGACGCGTCCGCGCGCGCCATACGCGCTGGGAAACGCCGGATTGCACCGTTACGCCGCTGGAAGACGGCCGCGTGCACATCGTGACGGATACGCCGATCCGCGCGCCCGCAAAAGGGCAGACCGTCGCGCTCTACGACGGAGAACGGCTGCTGGGCGGCGGTTTTTTACAATAAGCCTTTGGGAGGGATTTCCGCATGCATATGCGAAAGAAAAAATGGGCGCAGGGCGAACTGGATACCTGCCCTTTCTACTATGAAAACGCTTACGAGCAGCGCGGCCGCTGGCGGCGGGAATTCGCGCAGGATGCGCCGCTGCATGTGGAGCTGGGCTGCGGCAAATGCGTGTCCACGGCGCGCATGGCGCGCGAAAATCCGGGGGTGAATTATCTCGCGCTGGATCTGTCGCGCGATATGCTGGCCGTCGGGCGGCGCGGCATCATGGAGCTTTACGGCGGCGAGCCGGTCGAGAACCTCAAGCTGGGGCATCATAACCTGCTCTACATCCAGCAGATGCTCGCGCCCGAGGACGCGGTGGAGCGGCTCTATATCAGCTTCTGCAACCCGTGGGATCAGAAGGGGCGGCACGAGCGGCGCCGCCTGACGCACACGCGCCAGCTGGTGCAGTATCGTACGTTCCTCACGCCCGAGGCGGAGATTTATTTCAAAACCGACGCGGACGGGCTGTTTTGCGATTCGCGCGAATACCTCGAGGAAGCGGGGTTCGACGTGACGTACATCACCTGGGACCTGCACGCGAGCGGCTTTGCGCCGAATTACGTCACCGAGCACGAGGCGAGGTTCGTTGCGCAGGGGATTCCGATCAAGTTTCTGATTGCGAAAATGCGCCCCATTTCGGCCGGGCGCGAGCGCGAGCTGCGCGCCGCCTGGCTGGGCGACGAAGAAACGCAGGCGCAGGTGCTGCACCTGGACGGCGAGGGAGGCGTGATCCGGTGAGACAATTTACCGTAGGGCCCGAGGTCGAGGACAGGCGGCTGGATCGCTGGCTTTCGGCGACGTTCGGGCGCATCTCGATGGCGCAGGCGCAGAAGATCATCCGGCAGGAGCAGGTGCGCGTCAACGGCAAGCACCCGCAGCAGGGCGCGCATGTGCGCGCGGGCGACGAAATTAAACTGTACGTCGCCGACGAATGGCTCGAACCGCCGGAGAAAAAGCCCGATCCGTTCTACGGACCTTTCCGCTGGAAACTCGATATTCTGTACGAGGATGAGAACGTCCTGCTCATCGATAAGCGACCCGGCATGCTCTGCCACGCGGACGAGCGCGAGAAGGTCAACACGCTCGTCAACCATGCGCGGGCGTATCTGTATCAGAAGGGCGAATGGACGAATGAAAAGGGCGCTTTCGCGCCGTCGCTGTGCAACCGCATCGACCGGTTTACAGGCGGCGTCGTCCTCATTGCGAAAACGGAGGAAGCGCTGCATATTCTCGATAAAAAGATTCGCGACCGCGAGGTGACGAAGCAGTATCTCTGCATCGCGCGCGGCCACTTCGACCGCGAAAGCGGCCTGCTCGACGGATACCTGACGCACGTGGGCAGGCGCGTGCAGGTTTCGAAGCATCCGGTTCCCGGCGCGCAGCGCGCGCAGACGGGCTTCCGCGTGCTGGAGGAACGGGACGGCCTCGCGCTGCTGGAATGCGAATTGTTTACCGGCCGCACGCATCAGATTCGCGCGCAGCTGGCCGCGGCCGGACATCCGCTGCTGGGGGACGGCCAATACGGCCGCGCAAGAGAGGGCGAGCGGCAGTTTCAGGCGCTGTACGCGTATAAGGTGACGTTTAGCTTCCGCACGGACGCGGGCTGCCTGGAGAATCTTCGCGGACAGACGTTTGAGGTGCGGCGCGTGCCGTTTGTGGCCGAATACTTCGGATGAAAATGAATTTTTCAGACAGCCTCTAAACGGCTTGCTTTATTTTGGTTCAAGCTTTACAATGGAAGCGTATCCCAATTACTATCTACTGAATAGGAGGACTCCCACATGAAGAAGCTGCTTGCGCTGCTCGTCACCTGCTGTCTGCTCCTGTCCTGCTTCGGCTTTGCCGCGGCGGAAGGCTCGGACATCGTCCTGCTCTTCACCAACGACGTCCATTGCGGCGTTGACGACAACCTCGGCTATGCCGGCCTTGCCGCGTACGCCAAACAGCTCCGGGCGGAAGGGCTGCAGGTCATGCTTGTCGATGCGGGCGACGCCGTGCAGGGCGCTGCCATCGGCACGCTGTCCAACGGCGAATATCTTACCGATATCATGAACGAAGTCGGTTACGGCGTCGCCGTGCCCGGCAACCATGAATTCGACTATGGCATGGATCAGTTCTTTGCGCTGCGCGCGAAGGCGAACTTCCCGTACGTCAGCTGCAACTTCACGGATCTGCGCATCGGCGAATCCGTGCTCGACCCGTACGTAATCAAGGATTTCGACGGACTGAAAATCGCCTTCGTCGGCATCTGCACGCCGCAGACGATCACCTCTTCCACGCCGAAGTATTTCCAGGATGAAGCCGGCGAATTCATCTTCGGTTTCCAGCAGGATGAATCCGGCGCGGCGCTGTATGCCTGCGTGCAGAACGCCGTGAACGCCGCGCGCGCCGAGGGCGCGGATCTGGTCGTCGCCGTGGCGCATCTGGGCATCGACGAAGCCAGCAGCCCGTGGACGGCTTCCGAAGTGATTGCCAACACCACCGGCATCGACGCGCTCATCGACGGCCACAGCCACAGCGTCGTCGCCGCGAAGGTGCTCGACAAGGAAGGCAAGACCGTCGTGCATATGCAGACCGGCACCAAGCTCGCCAACATCGGTCAGCTGACCATCTCCGCCGACGGCAGCCGCATCGAGGGCGCGCTCGTTTCCAACTACACCGGCAAGGACGCCGAAACCGAAGCGTTCATCGAAGACATCAAGGCGAAGTTTGAATCCCTGCTCAAGGAAGTCGTCGCCAAGACCGACGTCGACCTGATCACCGTTGATCCCGAGAGCGGCGAGCGCATCATCCGCAACGCGGAAACCAACCTCGCCGACCTGTGCACCGACGCGTACAAGGCCGTTTCGGGCGCGGAAATCGCGTTCGTCAACGGCGGCGGTATCCGCGCGGACATCCCCGCGGGCGATATCACCTACGAGCAGGTCATCGCCGTGCACCCCTACGGCAACAAGCTGACCGTTGTGGAAGCGACCGGCCAGCAGATCCTCGACTGCCTTGAATACGGCGCCTACAAGTGGCCGTCCGAATTCGGCGGCTGGCAGGAAGTCGCGGGCCTGACGTTCGAGTTCCACACCTATATCGAGTCCAGCGTCCAGCGCGATGAAAACGGCATGTTCGCGGGCGTGACCGGCGAATACCGCGTCAAGAACGTCATGGTCAACGGCGAACCGCTCGATCCGGAGAAGACATACACCGTGGCCAGCCACAACTACATGCTCAAGGACGGCGGCGACGGCTTTAACATGTTCCAGGGCGACAAGATCCTGCAGGATGAAGTGATGCTCGACAACCAGGTGCTCATCACCTACATCCGCGATTATCTTGGCGGCGTCGTCGGCGAAGAGTACAGCGATGTTTACGGACAGGGTCGTATTACCTTCGTTGAAGAAGCAAAGTAAAAAATGATCCTTGCGCGGCCGGCAAAGAGACTGCCGGCCGCGCGGACAGCCACGGCAGTCTGCACTGCTGTGGCTGTTCGCATTTTTCGGGCGTATCTTCAAATACGCCCTGACGCATGGAGTTATGGATGATGCGCTATTTTCTTGCGGGATTTCCTCGGGTGTATCTGAAAAATTCCCTGAGACTCCATCACGGCGTCTTTTCCGCCATTTCCGCGTCGGAAAACCTCGATTTAGCGCCGCTAAACCTTCGGTTTCCCTCCTTGAACTGACGAAAAATCCGCTCGTGCTGTCGCCTCTTCCTTTTTCAGATACACCCTAGCTTTCTCCTGAGCGGAATTTGGTTTGGAATGCAATTGTGGCTGAAGCAGTTTTTTGCGAAAAAGCAGTGCGGCCGTCTTGTTTATTTCTCGCCGCTGTTTGCCGCGTGTATTCCAATTGGGATGCTCTTTTGGATGGGCGGTTTATACGCGCCGCGCTTATCGAATCTGGCGGACGGAAAATGTGGGCGCTTTCTGCAGCGACGCTTCTCGTTGCCTGCCTGATAAAGCGCATGAGCGGAAGAAAACGCCGCAGCACAGAGCGGCGTGAGCTCGCGTGGATGTGCATGGAGGCGGCGTTTGTTGAAATCGCACAGCGGCTGATGATGCAGTCGTTTCTTAGGGTGTATCTGAAAAAGGAAGAGACGACAGCTCGAGCGGATTTTTCGTCAGTTCAAGGAGGGAAATCGAAGGTTTAGTGGGGCTAAATCGAGATTTCCCGACGCCGAAATGGCGGAAAAGACGCCGAGATGGAGTCTCAGGGAATTTTTCAGATACACCCTATGGACCTGCTGGATGCAAGGGGCTGCGGCACGATCTGGTGCGTCTTGCTCAACGCGCTTGTCTGGTGCGCCGGAATTCTGATTCAGGCAAGCCTCTCCCATCAGAAAATGGGAAAGGAGCTGGCTGTGGATCTGATCGCCTCGTTTGTTTTTTCCATCGGATACGGCTATGTGTTCTACCGGTCCGGGTGCATTGCCTTTTCCGTGGCTGCGCATATGGCGGAGCGGTTGATTGTGACAATGCTGGAACGATAGGCGGGCGGCGGCTTTTCTTCGCCGCTTGCGGCGATAAAGAAAACGGCGTGACCGCGAGGGTCGCGCCGTTTGCGTATTGTTGCCTGATTTTGCTGTGATTACAGCTTCGGGCCGGCTTCGACGAGCTTCTTGCCAGCTTCGTTGCCTTCGTACTTGGCGAAGTTCTTGATGAAGCGGGAAGCGAGATCCTTGGCCTTGGTTTCCCATTCGGTCTTGTCGGCGTAAGTGTCGCGAGGATCGAGGATGTGGGAATCCACGCCCGGCAGCTCGGTGGGCACTTCGAAATCGAAGTACGGGATCTTCTTGGTCGGCGCGTTGAGGATATCGCCGTTGAGGATCGCGTCGATGATGCCGCGGGTATCCTTGATGGAGATGCGCTTGCCGGTGCCGTTCCAGCCGGTGTTGACCAGATAGGCCTTCGCGCCGCTCTTTTCCATCTTCTTGACGAGCTCTTCGGCGTACTTGGTCGGATGCAGCTCGAGGAAGGCCTGGCCGAAGCAGGCGGAGAAGGTCGGCGTGGGCTCGGTGATGCCGCGCTCGGTGCCGGCCAGCTTGGCGGTGAAGCCGGAGAGGAAGTAGTACTTCGTCTGTTCAGGCGTCAGCACGGAGACGGGCGGCAGCACGCCGAACGCGTCCGCGGAGAGGAAGATGACGTTCTTCGCATCCGGCGCGGAAGAGACCGGACGGACGATCTTCTCGATGTGGTTGATCGGGTAGGACACGCGGGTGTTCTCGGTCACGCTCTTGTCGGCGAAGTCGATCTTGCCGTTTTCGTCGAGCGTCACGTTCTCCAGCAGCGCGTTGCGCTTGATGGCGTTGTAGATGTCCGGCTCGGATTCCTTATCGAGGTTGATGACCTTCGCATAGCAGCCGCCTTCGAAGTTGAACACGCCGTTGTCATCCCAGCCGTGCTCGTCGTCGCCGATCAGCAGACGCTTGGGGTCGGTGGAAAGCGTGGTCTTGCCGGTACCGGAAAGGCCGAAGAAGATGGCGGTGTTCTTGCCGCTCATATCGGTGTTGGCGGAGCAGTGCATGGAAGCGATGCCCTTGAGCGGCAGGTAGTAGTTCATCATGGAGAACATGCCCTTCTTCATTTCGCCGCCGTACCAGGTGTTGATGATGACCTGCTCGCGGCTGGTGATGTTGAAGGCCACGCAGGTTTCGGAGTTGAGGCCGAGTTCCTTGTAGTTTTCAACCTTCGCCTTGGAGGCGTTGTAGACGATGAAGTCCGGCTTGAAGTCCTTCAGTTCTTCTTCGGTGGGAACGATGAACATGTTCTTGACGAAGTGGGCCTGCCAGGCGACTTCCACGATGAAGCGGATGGCCATGCGGGTGTCCTTGTTCGCGCCGCAGAAAGCGTCCACCACGAACAGGCGCTTGTCGCACAGCTCGCGGATGGCCAGATCCTTCACGGCCTTCCAGGTTTCTTCGGTCATGGGGTGGTTGTCGTTTTTGTATTCGGGCGTGGTCCACCACACGGTGTCCTTGGAGTTGTCGTCCACCACGATGTACTTATCCTTGGGGGAGCGGCCGGTGTAGATGCCGGTCATGACGTTGACGGCGCCCAGCTCGCTGACCTGGCCCTTTTCATAGCCTTCCAGGCCGGGCTTGGTTTCTTCTTCGAACAGCATCTCATAGGAAGGATTATAGACGATTTCCTTCACGCCGGTAATGCCGTATTTGCTCAGATCGATTTCTGCCATTTTGTCTGCAACCTCTTTTCTTCGTTGTAATAGGCTGGTTATGTAAACAATACAACAGTTGCGCAACCATAAGGCCTCATTAACCTCATGATAGCACTATCATAATAAAACAAGAACAGAAAAAAATCAAGAACGAAAATTTATTTTTTGTCAATTTTCTTCCGCAAATCATGGGCCGGAGAGACTCTGCTTTCCGCGCAGGGCGCGGAGGGGGGGAGACGCGCTTGCGCGTCTGGTCAATATCTGTATAATTTTTCTCAAGATTCGGCTTTTTCAGCGGCGGATGGGAGGATAAAATATTCCCTGCACTGGCGCTGGAAGGCCTTGGGCGTGACGTGCATGCGCCGCGAGAAGGCGGCGGAGAAACGTCCGGCGTTGCTGAAGCCGCATTGCAGCGCTACGGCGGTGACGCTCATTTCGCCCGCCTGCAAAAGCGGGACAGACTGGGCGACGCGGAAGGTTTCCATATACTGCGAAATGGTCTGTCCGGTCATTCGCTTGAAAAAGCGGCAGCAGCCTTCGCGCGAGAGACACGCCTGCTGGGCGAGCGCCGCCAGATCGATCGCTTCGCCGAAATGCGCGTGCAGCGCGGCGAGCATGCCGTCCAGCCGCGCAAGGGCTTCTTCCGAAAGCGGAGCGTCCTCGCAAAGCTCGTCTCTGCTGCGGGTAAGGAGCGAATAAAACAGATCGCACAGGAGCGATTTGCTTTTCAGTTCCCAGGCGAAGGGACGGCGCTGCGCAAGCTCGTCCACGGCGAGAACGTTTTGCGTTTCCTCCGCGGTGAGCGGGACGGCGGAGAGCCGGCGCGAGGAGAGGAACGGGCGCATCAGCCGGCTTTCGATTACGCTGCCGGGCAGCCCGTAGAGAAACGCGGGATGGACGATGACCGTCAGCAGCACGGCGTTTTCGCTGCCGAAGGGCGCGCTGGTATGCGGAACGTTCGCGTTGATGAGAATGCCTTCTCCGGCCTGCAGCACATGCACGCCGCCGCCGAGCGTGTAGCACGCGCGCCCGCTGCGCACGATGGAAAGCTCAAGCTCCTCATGCCAGTGACAGCGGACGAAGCCGTTTTGGAACGTGCTCAGATCGTCGTGGTCGATTTCCAGCGGATAAAGCAGCGTTCCGTGCGGAGAAAGCTCGCGCTGGTTTGCGTCCACTTCAATGGTTCTCACGCTGGACGGCCTCCCTTGTGAATGAATTCATAGACAGATCATAGCGCGGCGGCCGCCTCCCGTCAAGGGAGGCAGAAAGGAGCGCGCCTGTGGGCGCGGCGGAAAATGGCGAAGGATTTAACGAAGGGCAATCCCGCATCGGTACTGTTTCGCTTTGCGCTGCCGGTCATCGGCGGCAACCTGTTTCAGCTGTTTTATACGCTGGCGGATTCGGTAATCGTCGGGCGGATGCTGGGCGCGCAGGCGCTTGCGGCCGTCGGGTCGACGAGCATCATCATTTACCTCGTGCTCTGCTTCATTCAGGGCATCACCGGAGGGTTCGGCATCTGCCTGGGGCAGCGTTTCGGGGCGCGGGACGAGGCGGCCATGCGCCGCAGCGTGATGATTTCCTGGCTGCTCTCCGCGTTTTTTACGGTTTTGCTGACGGCGGTCTGCTGCGCGCTTGCGCACCCGATTCTGCGCTGGATGCAGACGCCGGACGATATTTATCAGGACGCTTACGCGTATATGTGGGTGATTCTCGCGGGAACGGGCGCGACGGTGTTCTATAACGCCATTTCCAATATGCTTCGCGCGCTGGGGGACAGCCGCACGCCGCTGATTTTTCTCGTCGTTTCCTCGCTGGGAAACATCGCGCTGGATATTCTGTTCATCGGCCCGATGGGAATGGGCGCCGCGGGCGCGGCGTGGGCGACGGTGCTCAGTCAGCTGATTGCGGCGATTCTCAGCGCTGCGGTCGGCGTGAAAAACTACGCCGTGCTGCGGCCGAGCAGGCTGGCGCGCAGGGACGTGCTCCCCGAGGCCGCGGCGCACCTGCGCCTGGGTTTCCCGATGGGGTTTCAGATGTCGGTGATGTGCATCGGCCAGCTGGCGATGCAGGCGGCTGTGAACGCATTGGGGGCGGCGGCCATCGCGGGATATACCGCCGCGACGAAAGTGGACCAGTTTTCCGTGCTGATTAACAACGCGCTGGGAATCGCGATCGCCAACTATGTGGCGCAGAATTACGGCGCGGGGGAATACGGCCGCATCCGCCGGGGCGTGGTGGCCAGCCTGATTCAGGTGGAAAGCGCGAACGCGGCGATGATGGCGCTGATGCTCGTATGCCGCAACGCGGTGGTTTCGCTGTTCATCGACGAACCGACGGCGGAAATCGTCCGCTATGCGGTCGGGTATCTGCTTGCCGTCGCGCCGTTTTATCCGCTGCTGGGGCTGCTGCTGGTCTACCGCACGGCCGAGCAGAGCATGGGCGACGGCCGCGCGCCGTTCCTGGCCTGCATGATCGAGCTGGTCATGCGCATTGCGGGCACGGCCGGGCTTTCCCGCGTGCTGGGCTATACGGGCATTTGCCTGGCGAGCCCGCTCGCGTGGGCCGGAGCGATTGCGCTGCTGATTCCGGTGTATTACCGGCATATCGGCGCGCTGCAGAAAACGGTATAAAAACGCGGCTCCATACGAGCCGCTGACAGGGGGGACGGCTGGTTCCGGGCGCGCCTGCGCGCCGAAAATCAGACCGTCTCTTTTTTGTATACTCTCGCCGTGCCGCCGCCGTTTTCCTCGACCCTGCACAGGAACGACCAGCCGCATTTTTCGTAGAAGTTCGTATGATCGGTCAGCAGATAAGCCGTGTGAACGCCCATCTCCGCCAGGTCGCGGCAGACGCAGTCGAGCATCGCGCGCGCGACGCCCTGCATGCGGTGCGGCGGCTCGACGTAAACCGCGCAGACGTTCGGCGTCAGATCGGGACGCTTGTGAAAATCGTTTTCGATCGCGCCCAGGCCGCCGATGATTTCGCCTTTTTCGTCCAGCGCGAGATACCATTGCGGCACGCTGCCGGCCTTCGCCTGACAGGCGAGGATGCTCTCGCGGTACGCGTCCAGCGGTACGCCCCATTTTTCGTGATACCACTGCGCGGCGCGCTCCGTCCATTCCGGATGGTCGCGCAGGTAAAGCAGCTGCATCTTATTTTATCCCTCCTGCGTCAGCGGCGCATATTCGCGGTCGATTTCCACAATCGCAAAATAGTTCCCTTCCAGCGCGCGCACCATATGCGCGATGCGCTGTCTGGCTTCCGCGTCCGTTACTTTTGCATTATAGGGCAAAACGACGTCGAAGATCAGGTTCGTATGCGTCGGGCCTTCCACCATGCGGAAATCGTGGAACGTTGCGCGTTCGTCGAGCGCTTTGACCAGCTCGCCCACGCGCATGCGCATATCGGCCGTCCGCTCGTCTGAGGTGACGACCGGATCCATGTGGATAATCGCCGAACAGCCCAGCTCCTGCGAGAGCGCGTGCTCGGCGTTGTCGATCGCGTCGTGCATTTCGAGCAGGTCGCCTTCGGCGGGCACCTCGGCGTGCAGCGAGATCATCATCCGGCCGGGGCCGTAATCGTGTACGATCAGATCATGGATGCCGAGAATGCTCGGATTTTCCAGCACAATTTTGCGGATTTTATCGATCAGCTCCGGCGACGGGGCCTGCCCGAGCAGCGGCGCAATCGTCTCCCGCATCGTTTTCAGCCCCGTAAAAAGGATGAACAGCGAGACGAGCAGACCGGCGTAGCCGTCGATACGCCAGCCCCAGAAACGCTGGCAGAGCGTGGCGAGCAGCACCGCGCCGCTGGCAAACGTGTCGCTCAGGCTGTCGGACGCGGCGGCAAGGAGCGCGGTCGAGTTCGTTTTGCGCCCGTAGCGGCGATTGTAGCCGAACATGACGAGCTTCACGCCGATGGCGGCCAGCAGGATTAAGACGGACGACAGGCTGAAGACGACCTCCTGCGCGCTGGAGATTTTCTCAATCGAGGTTTCCAGCAGGTTAAAGCCCATCAGCACCACGGCCATCGCGACGGCCAGGCCGGAGATATACTCCATCCGCCCGTGCCCGAAGGGATGTTCGGGATCGGGGCGCTGGCGCGCCAGAAGGAACCCTACCAGCGTTACCAGCGACGTGCCCGCGTCGGAGAGGTTGTTGAAAGCGTCCGCGCGAATCGAAACCGCGCCTGTGGCGGAGGCTGCGACGAGCTTCATGGCGAAAAGCAGCAGGTTCAGCCCGATGCCGATCACGCCGCAGGCCGAGCCGATCGCCTGGCGCTGCTTCGCCGTATCGGAGGGATCTTTATTAAAAAGCTTTGCGAGAAGCGAAACCATGAGCATACCATCCTTTAGCCAAAAAAGTTAGAAGAAGCAAATTTGCGATTTTTACTACTATACTATGCGGCGCGGGAAAAAACAATAGCGGTGAAAAATATTTTTTGCAAAAAAACGAATGCGAAGCGGCCGATAGAAAAAAAGAACGGGGCGCTTCGCAAAAGAAACGCCCCGGCTGCAGACGGCAAAATTTTATTTCGGAATGACCGCGTTGATTGATTCAGCCGCCGTTTCCGGCGAAATTGCGCCGTGAAGCGCCGCTTCGCACAGGCGCGCGATTTCCTTTTCCGCCGCAATCTGATCGAAATCCGGCCCCGCGCCGGCAAAGATTTTGCGGCGGATGCCGCCCGAAAGACCTCTGCGTACCGCGCCGAGCCAGGGGTAAACGTCGGTAATTTCCTCGCATTCGTAAACGCCGGTAAACGGAGAGCAGCCGCCGAGCAGCGCGAGCAGGCGCGCCGTTTCGGGGGAATACAGCCAGGCGAGCGCTTCGGCGGCTTCGGCCGCATGCGGGCTGTCCTTCACAATGCCCAGCACGCCGCCGCCCATCAACGGCTGCGCGTCCGGCGCGGCCGCATAGCCTACGCGGCCGGAAACGCGAGAGAGCGGCTCTTCTGCCAAACGCCCCGCATAGTTGCCGTGCGCGATCATCAGCGCGCTTTCTCCCTGCGCAAAGCGCGCCACGGCGTGGTTCCAGCTGCCGTCGGTGACGACGGAAGCGCAGGATTCCAGCGTACGGCGGCGCTGGATGAACGCATCCATTACCTCGCCGGTCAGCTTGGGCCAGCCGCCGCCGGGGCAGAGCGAGAGCAGATCGGCGACGTATTCGCTTGCGCGCCGCGTGATGATAGCGCCGTGCCACGCGCTGGAGGCGCGAGCGCCCGCCTGCGCCATGAAAACGGCGATTTCGAGGTATTCTTTGCGCGTTCGCGGCACGCATAGAGGCCGGTGGCACTGCTCGAAGAACTCGCGCTGCAGATGCGGGTCTTCCAGAAGATCCTCGCGGAAGAAAAGCAGACAGCAGCCTGGGTCGAACGGCAGCGCGTAATGCGCGCCGTCCGCAAGAGAATACTCCGCGGCAAGCTCCGGCAGCATGCGGGAAAGACATTCGGAAAGGCCGAAATCCGTCTCTTCCAGCGGCAGGAACAGCGCGCGCGCCCAGCGGCTCATGCGCGCCATGTCCATACGGAAAAGATCAAAGCCGCGAAGCGTTTCGGGCGCTTCATATACGCCGTTGATTTCCTGCGTGGAACGAAGCGTCAGAGAGAGCGAAACGCCCGTGTTCCGTTCCAGCCGCGGAAGCAGCCGCGACAGCGCGCGCGCTGCGGGCGTATCGACGGAAAGCATCGTCAGATGCACGGCGGGGCGGCGCGCAAAGGCGACGCAGGGGGCGAAGCCGGGCGCGTCGCCGGAAAGATCCGCAAGCGGCGCGTCGCCCGTGAGCGCCTGTACGACGTCCCGGCCGAGCCGGCGGTAATTGAGCCGGTAGCATACGTAATCTTCCGATTCGGCCAGCCGCGCGGGCGCGAGCGTATAGATTCGCGGCGCGAGGCCGAGATAATTCGCGACGCTGCGCACGGCGCGCGCCATTTCCTCGCAGGTTGCGGCCACTGCGTCCGGGGGCTGAGCGCTGCCGAGCAGCGTGAACGCCTGACGCATGTACTGGCTGGCAATGCTTTGAACGCGGGCGACGGGGACGTTTTCCTGCCGCATGGCGGCCAGAAAAGCGTCTTCAAACGCAGCCTCGGCGGGATAGAGCGTCATGTTCGTCATCAGACCGACGCGCGCCGCGCCGTCCGACACCATGCGGCCGGCAAGCGCGCGGGCGGCCTGCGCCATATCGAACCCCGCATGCCGGAACCCTTCGGGCGCGCCGCGCAGCGCGAACAGCAGGCGTACGCCCGCCTGACGCAGCGGCGCGTAGCGCCTTTGCGGATCGGGGAGGCTGGTGACAACCAGCGCATACCGCGCGCGGGAGGAAACGACTTCGGCGAGGGCCTTGTGCTCGGAGCCGGGATTGTTGTTCGTCAGGCACAGGAGCGTACCGTATCCTTTTTCGGCCGCCGCCTGCGCGAGCGACTGATACAGATCGCTGTAGGCGCTGCTGCGACTGTCGGGCAGGATGACGGCGATCGTGCGCGTGCCGCCGCTGCGAAGCGCGGAAGCGGCCTCATTGACGTGATAGCCCAGCGCGTTTGCCGCGTCCATAACCAGCTTCACCTTTTGTGCGCTTACGTTTCCTTTATGATTGAGTACGTTGGAAACCGTGGCATGGGAAACGCCGACCGCCTGCGCGATGTCCTTGATCGTTGCCATTGCGTCCATGCCTCCAGAATGAAGAATCGATACCTGATATAACGATGAGCATATAAATACAATTCACTATAGCACAGGTAAATATGCGCG
The DNA here is from genome assembly GCA_934615235.1 of uncultured Clostridia bacterium. Classification (GTDB taxonomy): domain Bacteria; phylum Bacillota; class Clostridia; order Christensenellales; family Aristaeellaceae; genus Aphodomonas. Next base: position 6,229 of record CAKTTL010000013.1, on the reverse strand, counting down.
TCAAGCGCGCGGGGGCGGATGAAATTTACCGAAACTTTGACATAAAAATGAATTGACACGTGTAAATTTGCGCGTATAATGGGATGTAACAGGGAATGGAGGCGGCATATGAACATTCGGGCGATTTTGTTGGATATGGACGGCACGCTGCTGGGCAGAAGCCAGGTTGCGGTTTCAGTGCGAAATATGGAAGCGCTTGCGCGCGCGATGGAAAAGGGCGTCGCGGTGATTCCGTGCACGGGCAGAGTGTTCGACATGATGCCGCCGCAGCTGCTGACGATGGAAGGCCTGCGCTATTATATTACCAGCCACGGCGCGGCCGCGTACGACCGGCTGGAGAAAAAGAACATCTATGAAGATACCATCCCCGCGGACGAGGCGGCGCGGCTGATGGAAATGCTCGAGGGCAGAGGGCTGTACAACGAAATCGCCGCGCGCAACACGATCTGGCTTGAAAAGGCGATCGCCGATACGCTGGAGGCGCAGCCGGTGCCGGAGCATCACGTCTGGTATATGCGCGATCGCTGCTATACGGCGGTGGAAAAGCCGAGCGAGTATTTCAGAAAGCACGGCGTGCGCGTGGAGAAAATGAACCTCTACAACATTCCGGCGCAGATGCAGCAGTCCGTTTACGACGCGGTGACGGCGACGGGATTCATTTGCCATACGCGTCCGGGCGCGGGCCCGAACCTTGAATTTTCTCATGTGACGCTCGATAAGATCAGGGCGGTTGAAGCGGTGCTGGCGCGGCTGGGCGTCGGTTTTGAAGAAACCATGGCGCTGGGCGACAGCAGCAGCGACGAGGCGATTCTGCGAAAGAGCGCGCTGGGCGTTGCGATGGGGAACGCTCCGGAGAAGATCAAGGCCTGCGCCAACGACGTGACCGGCCTGAACACCGAGGACGGCGTGGCGCTTGCGCTGGAAAAATATCTGCTGTAAGGAGCGTTAAAATGGCAAAGCATCGCTTTCTGGTGTGCGTCGATTCCGACGGCTGCATGTTCGACACGATGGAAATCAAGCACAAGGAGTGCTTCTGTCCGGCGTTCATCGAGTGGTTCGGCCTGCAGGCAGTGTCCAAATATGCCCGCGAAGCATGGGAGTTTGTCAATCTCTATTCGCAGGGGCGCGGCATTCAGCGCTTTCGCGCGCTGGTTCGCGCGATGGATCTGCTGCGCGTGCGCCGCGAGGTAAGCGAGCGCGGATTCACGCCGATGGAGCTGCCGGGCCTGAAGGCGTATATCGCCTCCGGCGGGACGCTGAGCAACGAAGGCCTGAAGGAATATCTCGCCGCGCATCCGGAAGCGGAGGATATTCGAACGGCAATCGCGTGGTCGGAGGATGTGAACGCGCGCATCGCGCGGATGGTGCACGGCGTGCCGCCTTTCCCGCACGCGCGGGAGGGTCTGCGGCTGCTGAGCGAAGCGGCGGATATCGTCGTCGTTTCGGCAACCCCGAAAGAAGCGCTCGAGCGCGAGTGGGCCGAGCATAATTTGACGGGGCTGGTGACGGAAATCTGCGGCCAGGAAATCGGCAGCAAAAAGCAGATCATCGCGGCGCTGAAGACCGGCTACGGCGAGGGATGCGCGCTGATGATCGGCGACGCGCCGGGAGACCGGGACGCGGGCCATGCCGAGGGCGCGCTGTTCTATCCCATCCGTCCCAACGAAGAAGCCGAAGCCTGGGCGGAACTGCCGCGGGCGGCGGAGGCGTTTTTCGCGGGCCGGTATGCGGGCGGGATGGAGAACGAGGCGATTGCGCGCTTTGAAACGCTGCTTCCCGAAACGCCGCCGTGGGAGACGAAGACATGAGCGCGCCGCGCTATGAAATCAAAACCCGTTACGACGAGGCGGCCTATACGGCGCTGGTGCATCTGATGATGAAAAAGCTGCGGCGCTGGCCGCGGCTGATCCTCCTGGCGACGGGATTCATATCGGTTGCAGGGGCGGCGGCGGTGATGTTTACGCAGGGCGTAAGCCTGACAGGCGCGGCTTTCCTGATTGCAGGCAACCTTATGTGCATGTTCGGGCTGTTCGCGCCGCGCATCGCCGTGCGGATGATGGTCGCTTCCAACAAAAAGGGCGAAGCGCCCGTGAACGCCTACGCGTTTTCCGACGAGGGTATGCGCGTGCGCTCCGGGGAAACGGAAAAGGAATACAGCTACGGGTTTATCCGGCGGATTCTGGAAATGAGCGGGTATCTGTTCTTTTTCATGCGCGACGGGCAGACGTATCTGCTGCGGGCGGCGGACGCCGCGAACTATCCCGCCTTCCGGGAATATCTCAACGAACGCGTCCTGACGGCGCGCGGCGCGAGGGGGAGCGAAGAATGATCGAGTACGGCAGCCAGATCGGCCGCAAGTTTGAAAAGGACGGTTCCGTCCGGCGCTATCCGGGCAATACGGTGATTGCGGACGTGCGGCCCGGCTGCGCGGCCTACGACGCGATGACGCGCCTGAAGGCCATCGCGTGCGAGGCGGGGCTTGCGGATACGATGATCCTCCTGCCGGAGGACAGCTACCACATGACCGTCATCCGCGGACTGAACGATCAGGTGCGCACGGACGCGTACTGGCCCGCGGCGCTTGCGAAGGACGCAACGATGGAGCAGGCGGACGATTACGTGCAGCGCGCGTTTGAAAGCGCCGGGATGCCCGGGAAAATCCGCATGCGCTTTTGCGGCGTGCGGGTGAATGAAGAGGATTTCCGCGTGCTGCTGGAGCCGGCCGACGCGGAACAGGCGAAGATCCTGCGCGATTTCCGCGACAGAGCGGCCGCCGCGCTGGGGCTTTTCCTGCCGGGCCACGAAAGCTACACTTATCACATTACGCTCGCGTATACGCGTATCGTCCCGCAGAGCGAGAAAAAAGCCGCGCTGGAGCGCGCGGTGGAAGAGATGAAGACGTATTTGAACGCGCAGGGCGCGTTTGAAGTGACGCCGCCGTATGTGGCGTTCTATGACGGCATGCTGGTGTTTTCCGCGGAGCGGATTGCGCGGTAAACCGTTCAAATCACCACGGAGAAGGAGTTGGTACCATGAAGAAATGGAAGCTGACCGGCGAGAAGGTGGTTAATCTCTGCCTGCTGCTGGTGAGCGCGTTCTACCTGGCGTACAGCCTGACCCATTACAAGGTCGGCTCCGTCAGGATGCCCAAGGAGGGCTTTCTGCCGATGATTATCGGCGTGGGCGGGGTATGCGTTTCCGCGTTTTTGACGGTGCAATCCTGGCTGGACAGGGGCGACGCCGCGGGCGTGAAGTTTGAAATTTCCTGGGTGCGTTTCGGCCTGATGATCGCCGTTTCGTTCGCGTATGCGCTTTTGATGGATACGCTGGGCTATACGCTCAGCACGTTCCTGTTCCTGATTGCGATTTTGAAGCTTGCGCGCGCGGGGAACTGGGTGAAGGTTGCGGTTATTTCGCTGATCTGCGCGGTTGCGTTTTACGTTTTGTTCAAGGTGGCCCTGGGCGTGATGCTGCCCGGCGGTTTCCTTGGGTTTTAAGGAGGTGCTGGAATGAGTACGTTATCGCTGCTGCTCTCCGGCTTTGCACAGTGTTTCACCTGGGAGCGGATGATCGCCTGCGTGGCCGGCGTTCTGGTCGGCACGCTGACGGGCGTTCTGCCGGGAATTGGCGTGACGGGCGCAATGGCGCTGCTGCTGCCCATCAGCTTCGGCATGGATGCGACCACGGCGCTGATCCTTTTCGCCGGCATTTATTACGGGGCCATGTACGGCGGCTCCACCACGTCCATTCTGGTCAACCTCCCCGGCGAGGCGGCCAGCGTTGTGACCTGCCTCGACGGCAACCAGATGGCCAAGAAGGGGCGCGCGGGCGCGGCGCTTGCAATCAGCGCCTGGGGCTCGTTTATCGCGGGGACGATCGGCCTGATTGCGCTGACGTTCATTGCGGATGATATTGCCGGCCTTGCGCTGAAGTTCAAATCGCCGGAATACTTTGCGATCTGCGTTCTCGGTCTGGTGATCCTGACGAACCTTACGGGCAAAAACCCGCTCAAATCGCTGTTGATGGTGTTCTTCGGCCTTGCGCTGGGCACGATCGGCATGGACGACGTATTCGGCGTTTCGCGGTTTGATTTCGGCAACATGTATCTCAAGCGCGGCATTGAGTTCGGCGTCGTAGCCATGGCCGTGTTTGGAATCAACGAACTGTTCGGCACGCTGCTGGAGCCGCAGGACGACGATATCAAAATCGAAAAGGTTAAAATCCGGGATCTTTATCCCAACCGCGAAGAATGGAAACGCTCCGTCGCGCCGATTCTGCGCGGTACGGTAATCGGTTTCCTGATCGGCCTGATCCCCGGCCCTGCCGGAACGCTCGCCTCGTTCTCCTCCTACGCGGCGGAGAAGAAGGTTTCCAAGCATCCTGAAGAGTTTGGCCACGGCGCGATCGAGGGCGTTGCGGGTCCGGAATCGGCCAACAACGCGGCTTCGTCCGCGGCGTTTGTGCCGCTGCTTTCGCTGGGCCTGCCGTTTGCGCCGCCTTCCGCGCTGCTGCTGACCGCGTTCATCACGCACGGCATCCAGCCCGGCCCGACGCTGATTACGCAGCATCCGGACGTATTCTGGGGCCTGATTGCCAGCATGTATATCGGCAACGTGTTCCTGATGATTATCAACCTGCCGATGGTCGGCGTGTTCGCCTCGATTCTGAAATGTCCGGCGAAGATTCTGATGCCGGTCGTCATGGTCATCACCTATACCGGCGCGTTTGCGACCAACGGCACTACGTTCGATATCGTGCTGCTGATCATCCTCGGCGTGCTGTCCTACATCGTTTCCAAATACGGTTACTCGATGGCCCCGCTTGCGGTAGGAATCTGTATGGCTTCCACGCTGGAGCAGCGCTTCCAGCAGACGATGATTATGACGCGCGGCGATATTTCGCGGCTTGCCAAATATCCCATCGCGTGCGTGATTCTCGGCCTTGCCGTGTTCCTGTTGCTCATTTCGCTTCTCAAGCCCGTCAAAAAGGTGCTGATGAACAGCAAGGAGGACTGACGGACGGCGTATGTTAAAGGCGCATCGCGCCTTTTTCATAGACGACTCAAATTCCGAAAGGAGAAAGAACCATGAAAAAATTCCTGGCTATCCTGGTGGCACTCGTTCTGTGCCTGTCTTTGTGCGCGGGCGCGCTGGCTGAAGATTTCCCGACGAAGGAAATCACGTATCTGTGCGGCTACGGCGCGGGCGGAAGCTCCGACCTGCAGGCCCGTCTGATGCAGCCCTATGCCGAGAAGTATCTCGGCGCGCCGATGGTTGTTGAAAACCTTGGCGGTGCGGGCGGATGCACTGCGCTGACCGACTACAACACCCGCGCGGCGGACGGCTACACCGTCTCTTCCTTCAACACCACGCCGCTGCTGAAGAACGTGCTGGGCCAGACCGACTTCGATTATTTCGAGGCGTTTGATTTCCTGGCCTGCGTCATCACCACGCCGATCGTCGTGGTTGTGACCGCCGAATCTCCGTACACCACCATCGACGAGCTGATCGCCGCCGCGCAGGCCGATCCGGAAGGACTCATGTACGCTTCCGCCGGCGCCGGCTCCATCACGCACCTTGCGGGCGAACTCTGGCAGTATAAGAGCGGCCTGAAGTTCACCCACGTTCCGTTCAACGGCGGCACCGACGCGCTGACCGCGCTGCTCAACGGCTCCGTGGACTTCGAAGTGGCCAGCCTGTCCGAAGTGCTCAACAAGCATGAAGAAGGCTCCCTGCGCATTCTGGCCTCCTGCACCGATACCGCCATCATGAGCACCAAGGGCGAAGACCTCGGCATCCCCGTGCTGGAAGGCTGCAACGTGAAGGTTATCCAGGGCATCTGCGTGCAGAAGGCTGTGCCGGAAGAGATCAAGGCGAAGCTTGCCGCTGCATTTGAAGGCATCTGCAACGACGAAGGCTACGTTGCCGATATGAAGGCTGCGGGCTATGACGTCGACTACATGAATGCTGAAGACTTCACCAAGTACCTGGCCGATTCCGCGGCGGAATTCAAGACCATCGTGGAAGAAGCCGGCCTGATGGACGAAATCGGCGGCTGAAAAGGAGAATGGAAAGCGCCGCTCTGTGAAAACAGAGCGGCGCTTGATTTATCCAAAAATCCGCTCGCGCTGTCGCCTCTTCCTTTTTCAGATACACCCTAAACAGCCAAACCGCCGCCCGTTGGGCGGCGGTTTGGCATAAGCGGCTTTCTTGGAGGAGGGGTCTGGGGA
>CAKTTL010000012.1 GCA_934615235.1 uncultured Clostridia bacterium | reverse complement strand
CTCTCCCAAAGAAAGCCGCTTGGAGTTTTCCGCGTCCCGCCGCGCGGAGGGCGCGCCGGGACGGTGCGGCCAGGGTGGAGATGAAACGAAACAGCCGCATCCGCCGCCCCCTCCGGGCGGTGGATGCGGCAAAAGTGGTTTCCTTGGGAGGGGGTCCGGGGGAACCCTTCCTTTTTCTAAAGGAAGGGTTCCCCCGGCGTCTCCCCCCCATCACGTCCAGTCTGTCTTCTTCCCCGTAAGGATCTCCTGCTCGTGCATGCGGAAGGAGAGCGCCATGAGGCTGTCGGACAGGTGTACGCTGTGAATGAGCACGTCGTCGGGGACGATCAGATCGACCTCGGCAAAGTTGAGGATTCCGTGCACGCCGCCTGCGCACGCCGCATCCACGGCTGCCTGGGCGGAGTTTTTGGGCACGGCGATGACGGCAATCTGTACGGGGTTCTCTTTGAGCCACGGCTCGATTTCGCTCGCCGGAAGCACCGGCACGCCGTCCACGCCCGTGCCGCACTGCGCGGGATTTGCGTCGAACATCGCTGCGACGCTAAAGCCGGCGTTGGAGAAACCATGAAACGCCGCAAGCGCCGTTCCAAGGCGCCCTGCGCCGATAATAATCAGCTTGTGCCCCTGATCCAGGCCAAGGATGGATTCGATCGTCTCGCGCAGCGCCTTCACCTCGTAGCCTCTGCCCTGGCGGCCGAAACCGCCGAACGAGCTGAGATCCTGACGAATCTGCGAATCGGTCAAGCCCATTACCTCGCCCAGCGTGCGCGACGAAATGCAGGCGACGTCCTGCTTTTCCAGCAGGCACAGCTGCCGGTAATACGCCGGGAGGCGGCGCGTCATTGCGTCCGAAACGCGATCGCGGCCGCCTTTTATTCGTGACATAACAACCAATTCCCCCTCATTTTATGCATCGTGGAGACAAAACGCCGATGGAAGAAATCCCATCGGCGTTTTCGTTCATTTGTGAAAGGTGCTTAGTTGTCGGTTCCCGCGTACTTGTCGCGCGCGGTGTAAGTGGTGTGCAGAATTTCGTGCGCCTTGTGGCCGCCGATTTCGCCGAGATACTCCTTGTAGAGCGTCTTGACTTCTTCGTTGTCCTGGCTCTTGCGGCGCGCCTTGCCGGCGTCCTCGTTATAGAGCGCCTGCGCGCGGAGCGCGGACACGTTCACCGTATCGCGAACGCTGGCCTTGACGATCGGCTGGCCGCCGCCAGTGACGCAGCCGCCCGGGCAGCACATGACTTCGATGAAGTCGTAATGCTTTTCGCCGCTGCGGACGCTGTCGAGCACCTTCTGCGCGTTGGCCGTGCCATGCGCCACGGCGATGGAGAGCTTCAGGCCACCCAGCTCAAGCTGCGCTTCCTTCACGCCCTGCAGGCCGCGAACCGCGTTGAATTCCACGTTCTCCAGCGTTTCGCCGGTAAGAACTTCGTAAGCGAAGCGGAGCGCCGCTTCCATCACGCCGCCGGTCGCGCCGAAGATGACGCCCGCGCCCGTGCTCTCGCCAAGGACGGAATCGAACTCTTCGTCGGGCAGGTTAGCGAAATCGATGCCCGCCATGCGGATCATCGCCGCCAGTTCGCGGGTGGTGAGAACTTCGTCGACGTCCTGCTGGCCTTCTTCGCTCAGCTCAGGACGCGTGGCTTCGAACTTCTTGGCCGTGCACGGCATGACGGAGACGACCTTGATATCTTCCGGAGCGATGCCAACCTTTTCGGCGTAGTAAGTCTTGATGACCGCGCCGAGCATTTCGTGCGGGCTCTTGCAGGAGGACAGGTTCGGGATGAAGTCCGCGTTGTAGGTCTCGCAGTACTTGACCCAGCCGGGAGAGCAGGAAGTAATCATCGGCAGAACGCCGTTGTTCTTGATGCGCTGCACGAGCTCGGTGCCCTCTTCGAGGATGGTCAGGTCGGCGGCGTAATCGGTGTCAAACACCTTTTCAAAGCCCAGACGGCGCAGCGCGGCGACCATCTTGCCGGTCACGGCTTCGCCCATGGGCAGGCCGAATTCCTCGCCGAGCGCGGCGCGGACGGCCGGAGCGGTCTGCACGAAGACATGCTTGCCGGAGAAGAGCAGCTCGGTCACAGGCTTGATGCTGTCCTTTTCCTTCAGCGCGCCGACGGGGCAGGCCACGATGCACTGGCCGCAGCCAACGCAGCCGGTCTGCGCCAGCTTCAGGCCCCAGGGAGACGCGATCTGCGTCTTGAAACCGCGGCCCACCGGACCGATAACGCCGACGTTCTGCTGCGCATGGCAGGCGGCGACGCAGCGGCGGCAGAGCACGCACTTGTTGTTGTTGCGCACCACGCACGGGGACGCGTCGTCGATTTCGTATTCGTTCACGCTGCCGGCAAAGGCGTTTTCGTCTTCAACGCCCAGATCGCGGCAGAGGTCCTGCAGCTCGCAGTTGTTGTTGCGGGAGCAGGTGAGGCACTTGCGGTCGTGGATGCTCAGCAGCATTTCCAGCAGGGTCTTGCGATACTGGCGCAGCTTGGGGGTGTTGGTCTTGACGACCATGCCCTCGGTGGCGGGCAGCACGCAGGCGGCCTGCAGGGCGCGCGCGCCGGTATCAACCACGCACATACGGCACGCGCCGATGGCGTTGAGCTCCTTCAAATAGCACAGCGTGGGAATTTTGATATTCGCCTTGCGCGCGGCTTCCAGCACGGTCGTTCCCGCGGGAACAGAAACCTGCACGCCGTCGATGGTGAGGGTGATCATGTTATCCATTCGGCTGTCCTCCTATTACACGCGGGAAATCGCTTTGAAGTGGCACTTCTCGGCGCAGGCGCCGCACTTGATGCACTTCGTGGGATCGATAACGAAAGGCTTGCGGATTTCGCCGCTGATCGCCTCGTTCGGGCAGACCTTCGCGCAGGCGCTGCAGCCGCGGCACAGAGCCGGGTCGATGCGATACTGCAGCAGGGAGCGGCAATGATGCGCCGGGCAGCGCTTTTCGCGAATGTGCGCCTCGTATTCGTCGCGGAAGAACTTGAGCGTGGAAAGCACGGGGTTGGGCGCGGTCTGGCCCAGGCCGCAAAGCGCGGTGGCCTTGATCGTCGTGGCCAGCTCTTCGAGCTTTTCAATATCGCCCTCCTGGCCCTGACCGGAAACGATGCGGTCGAGGATCTCCAGCATACGACGGGTACCGACGCGGCAGGGCGTACACTTGCCGCAGCTCTCATCGACGGTGAAGTCGAGGAAGAAGCGGGCGATGTCGACCATGCAGTTGTCTTCGTCCATGACGATCATACCGCCGGAACCCATCATGGAGCCCGCAGCAATCAGGTTGTCATAGTCGACCGGGGTATCGAGCAGTTCCGCCGGGAGGCAGCCGCCGGAAGGGCCGCCGGTCTGCACGGCCTTGAACTTCTTGCCGTTGGGGATGCCGCCGCCGATATCGTAGATGATCGTGCGCAGCGGGGTGCCCATGGGCACTTCGACCAGACCGGTGTTGTTGATCTTGCCGCCGAGCGCGAAGACCTTGGTGCCCTTGCTCTTTTCGGTGCCCATGGAGGCAAACCAGTCGGCGCCCTTGAGGATGATCTGCGGCACGTTGGCGTAGGTTTCAACGTTGTTGAGCATGGTGGGCTTGGCGAACAGACCCTTCACCGCCGGGAACGGAGGCCGCGGGGTGGGCTCGCCGCGCTTGCCTTCGATGGAGCGCATCAGAGCGGTTTCCTCGCCGCAGACGAACGCGCCGGCGCCAAGGCGGATATGGATATCGAAATCGAAGCCGGTTTCGAAGATGTTCTTGCCCAGCAGGCCGTATTCGCGCGCCTGGTCAATGGCGATCTCAAGACGCTTGACGGCGATCGGGTATTCGGCACGGACGTAGATGTAGCCCTCGCTCGCGCCGATGGCGTAGCCGGCGATGGCCATGGCTTCCAGCACGCTGTGCGGGTCGCCTTCCAGAACGGAACGATCCATGAACGCGCCCGGGTCGCCTTCGTCGGCGTTGCAGGCAACGTATTTCTGATCGGCCTGGGAGTTATAGGTGAACTTCCACTTCAGACCGGTGGGGAATCCGCCGCCGCCGCGGCCGCGCAGACCGGATTTGAGGATCTCGTCGATCACCTCTTCACGGGTCATGGTCGTCAGCGCCTTCTCGAGAGCCTTGTAGCCGTCGAAGGCGAGGTATTCGTCGATGTTCTCCGGATCGATCACGCCGCAGTTGCGCAGCGCGACGCGCTTCTGATGCTTGTAGAAGTTGATATCTTCCAGAGACTTGTTGGCGTTCTGCTCGTGGGTGGCATGGTCGGTGTAGACCAGATGCTGCACCTTGCGGCCCTTGAGGAGGTGTTCGGAGACGATTTCGTCTACGTCTTCCACCTTCACGCGGGAATAGAACGTGCCTTCGGGATACACGATAACGACCGGGCCGGCTTCACAAAGGCCGAAGCAGCCGGTGCGGACGACCTTGATTTCCTTCTCAAGGCCGGCTTCTTTGATTTTCTGCTCGAAGCGCTCAATAATCTGAGCCGATCCGGAAGAAGTACAACCGGTACCGCCGCAGCAGAGTACATGTGCGCGATAGATATCCATGGGCAATTCCTCCTAAGCGGTTTGCTTATTTATCCTCGGCTGCGCCGATGGTGTATTCCGTCACGGGACGGCCGTTGACGATGTGTTCCGCAACGATGCGGCCCACCTTTTCGGGGGTCATGTGGATATAGGTCACCTTTTCCTGGCCGGGCAGAATCACGTCGACCATCGGCTCGAGGCGGCACATGCCAATGCAGCCGGTCTGGGTGACGGTAACGTTGCTCAGGCCGCGGGTGTTGATTTCTTCCATGAACTTGAGCATGACAGGACGCGCGCCGGCGGCGATGCCGCAGGTGGCCATGCCGATGACCACGCGCACGTTTTCAGAAGCGTCTTCGCGGCGCAGGTTGATGCGCTCGAGCGTCTTTTGCCGGATGGCTTGCAGTTCGGCCAAAGATTTCATTGAATTACACCTCCAAAGATCGGTTGGATTTCTTCCTGAATTGCGCTTTGCATCCAGGCGATTATTTCCGGTTCATTCATGGGCACGCCGCCCAGCGCCTGCCGAACCTCTCGGGAGTCGAACGCCGTCCGTCCTGCCGGGGACTGGCAGGTCAGCGTAAAGTCCGGCTTTTCTGGATTCGCGCTTATAAGCGAAACCATGGTGCCGGCCAGATCTCCCAGGGGAAGGCAATCGATACTGTCGCCGCGGAGGGTCGCTGTAAAAACCGTGCCCCGGCCGACCTCGCTTTCAATGGCGATATCGCCGCCCGTCAGTCGGGCGTTCTGCGCCATGAGGGGAATCCCCAGCCCGACTTTGCGGGTTGTGCGGGTGGTGGCGAAAGGGCTTACGACGCGCGCGCGCAGTTCCTCGCTCATGCCGCATCCGTCGTCCCGGATGCGGAGGGTAATGAGCCTGTCCGCGTCGACGGAAACTGAAATTTCCACAAGCGACGCGCCGGCGCGCACGCTGTTCTGCGCCAGATCGAGAATATGCAGCGACAGATCACGCATTGGGCTTAGTCCTTATATTTGGCCAGAATGCCGGGGATGTCGTCGGGCACGAGACGGCCGTAGACTTCTTCGTTGATGGTCATAACCGGAGCGAGGCCGCACGCGCCGAGGCAGCGGGTCGCCTGCAGGGTGAACAGGCCGTCGTCGGTCGTATCGCCGACCGGGATATTCAGCTCTTCCGCCAGGCGGTCCAGAATCTTCTGAGAGCCCTTGACGTAGCACGCGGTGCCCAGGCAGACGCTGATGAGGTACTTGCCGTTGGGCTTGAGCTTGAACTGCGCGTAGAAGGTGGCGACGCCGTAGACTTCGCTCAGGGTAACGCCGAGACCGTCGGCGATAATCTTCTGCACGTCCATCGGCACGCAGCCGAAGATGTTCTGCGCCTTCTGCATGACAGGCATCAGAGCGCCCGGCTGGTCCTTGAGTTCCTCAATGACCTGATTGAGAAGCTCATACTTTTCTTTCATGTCCGGCATGATAGGAAAACCCTCCTTGCATGTTTATGAATCGAGGTCTTTTCAGCCTGATATATCAGATATTATATCAGACATATACGGAAAATGCATCACCCAATCTGAAGATTGTGAAATGTTTGTCATCAGGAACAGCGCTTTTTGTTCGGTTAGATTATTTTAACGCCAGCTTTTTTCAGCAGATTGCCTTTGGCGCGCGCATCCAGCGCAAAAGCTCCTCCACGGAGCCTTCCTGAAGGCGCAAAGCGTGCTCCCGCTCCTGGATATCGCCCAGATAATGCGCGTCGGACGAATGCAGCACATGTCTTCCGCGCAGGATTTTCTCCTCGCACGGCAGATGCCGCCAGACCTCGACGGTCCGGTAAAACGGCTCTTCCGGCATGAGTCCGAGGTTCACGAGCAGCCCGTTCGACCCGCGGTTGATATGCGCCGGCACGGCTACGCCGCCGAACGCCTCCACCTGCCGCGCCGCCTCGCCCAGCGGCAGATCCGTCGCGCCGATGAGCAGCGCTTCTTCTTCGTCAATCACCTCGTCGTCGCTGTTCATCACATACTGATGTCCGAAGAAGTTCGGCTTATTTTTCTTTGCGGGCAGCCGCCCGCGAATCATCTCGCCGAAATCGAGCGCCGTTTCCACATCCGGAAAATACCCGAGCAGATGCACTTCTTCGCGCGTGGTGATTTCCATCGCGGGCAGGAGCAGCATTTCATATGCGTCGCACGCCTCTTTTGCCGCGGGCAGATTGCGCGCCGTGTTGTGATCGGCCACGGCGATCACGTCCAGTCCCTTCAGTTTTGCCATGCCACAGATATTCGCCGGGGTCATGTCGTCGTCCCCGCAGGGGGAGAGACACGAATGGATATGCAGGTCGGCAAAATACTCCATCGGGGTTACCCCTTATCCGGCACGCCCGCCCCATGCATGCGCCCGCAGATTTCATAGCCGCTCAGCGGGCTGGAAAGCACGCACATCCCTTCGGCGGCGGCCTTGTCGAGGCTCTCCTGCTCCATGGGAATGTTTTCGGGCAGGATCACGCAGGCCATCTCGCTCAGCACGGCCACGGCGATCACGTTCATATGCGTCTGCACCGTCACCCAGGCCATGCCCTCCTCGCCGTGCGCCATCACCCAGCTGAGCAGGTCGCACGTATAGCCGCAGCGCACCTCCTTTTCAAGCGCCGCGCCGGGGGTCAGGCATTTCGCCTCCAGCAGCGGCAGAAGCTCCCTGATTTTCATAAAAACCACCCTTTCATTTTCCATTGGAACGTTCGAATTATCAGGGCGGCTCCGCCGCCCCGAAAAACGCCGTCACTCCCGCTTCGTCTGCGCCAGCTCGACCATCTGCTGCGCCATCACCTTCAGCCGCTCACGCATTTTGTGAATGCAGTCCATCTCGCCACAATAGCCGCGGACGATATCCTCGGCGAACGTGCGGCAGGTGGGCGAGCCGCAGGAGCCGCAGTCGTAACCGGGCAGTTCCTCGATGATGCGGTTCATCCGCTGCATTTTCTCCATCGCGACGGCGATATCGTCGTCCAGCTTCATCGCGCTGTTGGGGCGCACGGGTTCTTCCATATAAAGTTGGTATTTCGTCATCATCGAAACGGGCACGCTCTGCGCGGGGTGCTCGTCGTTCGTGCGCGCCTTGGCGATATCCACAAGCTTGCGGATCCCGTTCTTGGCGACGTAATTGTTTTCAAACGTCAGCGCGCCGCCGACGCATCCGCCGATGCACGCGTTGCCCTCGAAAAATTCCAGATCGCTCAGCTTGTTGTTTTCAATCTCCTCCAGCACGCGGCGGCAGTTGTCGATGCCGTCGACGACGAGCGAATTATCCGGGCAGACGGCCATCGCCTCGCCGCTGGACGCCGCCCAGCCGATGCCGTAGGCCGTAGCGACGGATTGCGTTTCGCCGTCGGCGTGCGAGACGAACGGCCGCATCAGCGCGTAAATTTCCAGCATCGAAATCGCGCCGTCGAGGCTCGATTTCTTCTGCCCGATTGGCGAACGAATCGCCGTCATCTTCGCCGGGCAGGGCGTGATAAAAAACACGCCGATTTCGCCGGGGTCGCATTCATGCGCGCGGCTGAACTCCGCCCGCGCAATCTGCGCCGCCACCTCGATGGGCTGCCGCACATCGACGATATGCGGGATCAGATCCGGAAACTGCACCTGAATCAGCCGCATCACCGCCGGGCAGGCCGATGAGATCACCGGCCGCGGCAGGTTTGGTTCGCGCAGCTTCATGCGAATCGCGCGGCTGACGATATCCGCCCCGCGCGCCACTTCGAAAACGTCGGTGAAGCCGATTTTCTTCAGCGCCGCCAGCACCACGCCCGGATCCTGCAAATTGCGGAACTGGCCATAGAGCGAAGGCGCGGGCAGCGCGATGGTATACTTGAACGCGCGCAGCGCGTCGATGGAATCCGTCTCCGCAACCTTCGCGTGATAATCGCAAATGCGGATGCACTCGCCGCAATCGATGCAGCGCTCGGCAATGATATGCGCGCGGCCGTTGCGCACGCGAATGGCTTCCGTGGGACAATGCATCAGGCAATTGGTGCATCCCTTGCACCGGGTCTTGTCGAGTCGTACCGAATGATAACGGTTGGAATCCTCCATGGCGTCGCCTCCCTGCGCCGGTTCAGAGCGCAAAACCCATCTGAATCAGCGTGCCCTTTCCCATTTCGCTTGTGATTTCAAACTGATCTGCGTTGCGTTTCATATTGGGCAGGCCCATGCCCGCGCCGAAGCCCAGGTTCCTCGCCTCCTCGTTCGCGGTCGAATATCCCTCCCGCATGGCCAGCTCCACATCCGGGATGCCCGGCCCGATATCATTCGAGAAAAGCCGCACCCAGCCGGGATCAACCTCCAGGGTAAGCGTTCCGCCGAGGGAATGAATCACCAGGTTCAGCTCCACCTCGTAGCTTGCCACGGCCACGCGGCGCAGCACGTTGCCCGGCACGCCCAGCTGGCGCAGCGTGCGCTTGATATCCGCCGACGCTTCGCCCGCGCTCGTATAGTCCGCCGCCTCGACGGGATACTCCTTATGCAGGATCGAGCTCATGCGTCTTCCTCTTTCTCGGGCCATTGTATGGGCACGCCGCGCAGGCCGGCCTCATATAAAAGCCCGCAGGTGGTAAAAGCGGTTTCCCGCGTGGCGATTACGACCAGCCCCTGCTCGCGCGCCTGCTCGAGAATTTCGTCTCCCGGCACCTTGCCGCGCGCGAAAACGAGGCACTTGAGATCGAGCATATCCGCCGTGCGCAGCACATGCGGATTGACCAGTCCGGAAATCAGCACTGTCTTTTCATTGACGAACGCCAGCACGTCGCTCATCAGGTCGGAGCAGCAGGCGGTGCTGACCGGCGTATCCAGGCGCTCTCCGCCGCAGAGCACGCGTGCGTGCAGCACGCGCACCATATCCGCAATCGTCATATTCATCCCCGCTTTCATGGTTGATTTGTTAAAATTCATACATTTTTTGTGCTTATAATCAATATGTATTTTACAGAAGTATACTGCCCGCGTCAAGCGGAAATTCGTGTCTCCATTCTCGTTGAAACGCGGGCGAAAATGCGGTATAATAAGCCCGATTTGCAAACAGGATCAGGAGGCGTTTTTTATGTACGAAGGCTTTGTGCGCGTCGCGGCGTGCTCTCCCGAAATTCGCGTGGCGGATACGGCGTTTAACGCCTCCGGAATCATCGGCGCGGTGCGCCTTGCCCAGGAGCGGGCCGTGCAGCTGCTGGCGCTGCCTGAAATGGCGCTGACCGGCTATACCGCGGGCGATCTGTTCTTTCAGGACGCGCTGCACGCGGGCGTGGAAGCGGCCGTGCGCGAAATTCTCGCGCAGACGGCGGATACGCAAACCGTCTTCACCTTCACCGTGCCCCTTTGCCTTCGCGGCAGGATGTACAACGCCGCGCTGGTAATGCAGGCGGGCCGCATTCTCGGCGCGGTGCCGAAAATGAACCTGCCCGGCTACGGCGAGTTTTACGAGCCGCGCCAGTTCTGCCCCGGCTTTGAAACGCCGGTTGAAATGGAATGGTGCGGCCAGCGCTTCCCCTTCGGCGCGAACCTGCTCTTCGAGGCGGAGAACCGCCCGGCCTGCGCGTTCGCCGTGGAAATCTGCGAGGATCTCTGGGCGCCGCTTCCGCCGTCCATCTCGCACGCGCTCGCGGGCGCTTTGATCATTTTGAACCCCTCGGCCAGCGACGAGCTCGTCGGCAAGGCCGATTACCGCCGCACGCTCATTTCCTCGCACAGCGCGCGCCTTGTCTGCGCCTATGCGTACGCGGACGCCGGCCCCGGCGAATCGACGCAGGACATGGTCTTCTCCGCGCATAACCTCATCAGCGAAAACGGCGCGGTGCTCGCCGAATCCGACCGGTACGAAGAGGACTGGGTAATTCGCGACGTCGATCTCGATTTTCTCGCCTTTGAACGCCGCCGTATGAACACCTTCCGCGCGGAAGCCGCGCCGCATGAAACGGTGCGCTTCACGCTTGCGAACCTTGAGAAAAAAACGCTCGAGCGCTTCGTCGATCCCGCGCCCTTCGTGCCGGGCGACGTGCGCGAGCGCGAAAAGCGCTGCGAAGATATTCTCAACATTCAGGCGCACGGCCTGGCCAAGCGGCTCAGGCATGTCCGCGCCAGCTCGGCCGTCATCGGTCTTTCCGGCGGGCTGGACAGCACGCTCGCGCTGCTGGTAACGGTGCGCGCGTTCGATCTTCTCGGACTGAACCGCAAGGGCGTTCTCGCCGTAACGATGCCTTGCTTCGGCACAACGCGCCGCACGCGCGGCAACGCCGAAAAGCTGGCCGACGGCTGCGGCGTAACGCTCAAAACGGTCGAAATCGCCGCCGCGGTCACGCAGCATTTCGCCGATATCGGCCAGCCGATGGATCGCTACGACGTAACCTATGAAAACGGACAGGCGCGCGAACGCACGCAGGTGCTGATGGATCTGGCCAACATGACCGGCGGCCTCGTCATCGGCACGGGCGATCTGAGCGAAAGCGCGCTGGGCTGGGCCACCTATAACGGCGACCACATGAGCATGTACGCCGTCAACGTTTCCATCCCGAAAACGCTCGTGCGCTATCTTGTCGATTACGTCGCCTCGCGCGACGAGACGATTGCCGACGTGCTGCGCGATATCCTCGCCACGCCCGTCAGCCCCGAGCTGCTTCCCCCGAAGGACGGCGAAATCGCCCAGAAAACCGAAGCCGTCGTCGGCCCGTACGAGCTGCACGATTTCTTCCTCTATCACCTCGTGCGCCGCGGCAGCGCGCCGGAGCGGATTTACGAAATCGCGCGCGTCGCCTTCTCCGGGCGCTACGACGACGAAACCATCCGCGGCTGGCTGCGCATTTTCATGCGCCGCTTCTTCGCGCAGCAGTACAAGCGCTCCTGCATCCCGGACGGTCCGAAAGTGGGCAGCGTGTCGCTCTCGCCGCGCGCCGACTGGCGCATGCCGTCCGATGCGTCCGGCGCGCTCTGGAGGGTGCAATGATGGAAATCCTCCGGCTCGATCCGCAGGAATACGCCGGTTATGCGCTTCAATTCGAATATGTCACCGATCACGTTTACGACGTGCAGGCCGATGAAAACGGTTTTTCACTGGCGCTGACGCGCCTGGACAGTCCGCTGCGCAAAGCGTTTACCGACACGCTCTTCTCCGAATGGCTCGAAGAGCCGGTCGCGTTCGGCGCGTTCGACGGCGAAACGCTCACCGGCGTGATCGAAGGCAGCCCGGAAGCGTGGCACAACGTGTTTCGCATCAGCAATATCCTCGTGCAGCCGGAATACCGCCGCCGCGGCGTGGGTCAGATGCTGATGGATTCCATGCTCGCTTTTATCCGCCGAAACACCCATGTGCGCGGCGCAATCCTGGAAACGCAGACGTGCAACTACCCCGCCATCCGCTTTTATCGAAAAAACGGCTTCCGCCTCTCCCGCATCGATATCCGCGAATACTCCAACGAGGACGTCGAAAAGCGCGAGGTACGAATCGATCTGTTCCTGCCGCTCGAGGGATAAAACGGGGGACGAGGAGACGGGACGGGTTTTTTCTGGGGGAGGAACCTTCTTTCTGGAGAAAGAAGGTTCCTCCCCCAGACCCCCACCTCTAAGAAAGCCGCTTTGATCTGCGAAAAGATCGTGAATTTTGTAAAAAAAACGGATTTGCGTCCCGGCAAGGGGAGCAAATCCGCTTCTGTTTATTCTGCTGAAATTATTCCGCAGCGGCTTCCGTGCCGTCAGCAAAGGTCACGGTCGCGAGGATGGAACCGGCGGTCTCCATGAACGCATCGTCCGACGCGGGCACGAACACGAACATGTACAGGCCCAGGTCGACCGGATCGGCAACCAGGAAGCACACGGCGTCGTTATCCGCATCCATATAGCCCACGAACGTCAGGTCGTTCGCTTCGATCGTCATCACGTTGTCTTCGCCGTAGGTCTCCTGGAAACCGGCGACGAGCTCGTCGATGGTCACTTCTTTTTCCAGCGCGGAATACGCGAACTGGATCGCATGGGTGTTATCTTCGCTGGCCAGCGCGTAGTAGATGCCGCTTTCTTCCATTTCCGCGGTCACTTCGGTTTCGACCATGCCGGTCGGCAGGTAAACCAGATAATCTTCGAAATCATACCATTCGCCTTCGAAGGGCATTTCGGCCTCTTCCTCCGCATACGCGAAGGGCATCGCCAGGAGCATCATCATCGCAACGAGCAGAGCAATCAGTTTTTTCATTTGTTTATCCGTCCTTTCGTTTTTTCGTTTACGGTCTCAGCGGCTATTATAGCACAAAACAGCGCATTGTCAATCACATAATTTTATTGCATATTTATATGTGTGTAACTTGCCGTCGTCGGTCAGCTCAACCCAGCCGTCGTCCCCACCACCGCGCGCGGCGCGCAAAACATACCGCGACGTGCCGAAGCGGTACTCCACCGTGAAACCGTCCCAGTCCGCCGGGGCGGTCGGCCGCAGGCGAATGCGCGCGCCTTCCTTTTCAAAGCCGAGCAGCGCTTCCAGCCCCGCGCGCTCCAGCAGTCCGGCGGAGCCGGTGTACCACGTCCAGCCCGCGCGCCCGGCGTTTTCGCCGCCCGATATATCCGCCGCCACGACGAAAGGTTCGCCAAGATACCGCTCAACGTCCTGCGCCGACGCGGTATGGCTCGTCGGCAGCAGCATGCGGAAAATCTCCCACGCCTCGCGCACGCGCCCGGCCTGCGCGCACGCCGTCACCAGCCAGCACGCGGCGTGCGTATACTGGCCGCCGTTTTCGCGCACGCCCGGCGGGTAGGCGCGGATGTATCCCGGCTCCGTCAGCCCGTCGAACGGCGGGTCGAGCAGTCGAACGATTCCGTTTTTTCGATCAACAAGGCGCGCAAGCGCGCTCTCCAGCGCCGTTTCCGCATGTTTCGCCCCTGCAAACACGGCCCAGACCTGCGGCAGCAGGTCAATTTCGCACTCTTCACAGCCGGGCGCACCAAGAATCTGTCCGTCGTCAAACCACGCCCTGGCGTACCATTCGCCCGTCCAGGCGTGCTCCTCCGCGGCGGCGAGAAGCGCCTCGCGGCGGGAAAGCAGCGCCTCCCGGGTTTCGGCAGCGCAATACGGCGCAAAGCGCCGCAGCGTTTCCGCCAGAAAAAAGCCGAGCCACACGCTCTCGCCGCGTCCGGCAGCGCCCACGCGGCTCATGCCGTCGTTCCAGTCGCCCGCGCCCATCAGCGGCAGGCCGTGCGCGCCCAGGCGCACGCTGTCAACAGCGCGCAGGCAGTGCTGCCGCAGCGTCCCGGTTGCATCGGAAGCTTGCGCCGGACCGTAGTAATCCTCCCGCCCGGCAGGAATCTCCACATCCTCCAGATATGGTATTTCCTCGTCCAGCACGGCCGCGTCGCCCGTCGCGCGGACATACTCCGCGGTTACATAAGGCAGGAAAAGCTTATCGTCGCTGATGCGCGTGCGCACGCCGACAGCCGGTTCATGCCACCAATGCTGCACGTCGCCCGCCTCAAACTGATGCGCCGCCGCCTTCAGAAGATGCGCCCTCACGGCGGCGGGATCGGTATAGCGCAGGGCGAGCATATCCTGCAGCTGATCGCGAAATCCCGTCGCTCCGCCCGCCTGCTGGAAGCCTGCCTTCGCCCATACGCGCGAGCAGAGCAGCTGCGCCGGCAGCCACTGGCCGAGCAGCAGCGTAACGGCGTGATCCGGCGTTTTCACGCAGAGCCGCGACAGCCGCGTCTCCCATTCCCGCTTCAGCCGGTTCAGCCGCACGCGCGCCCCGCCGCCCGCAAACGCGCGCCGCGCGCTTTCCGCCTCGCCCGCGCCAAGCAGCACGCATATGTCCGCGCTCTCCCCGGCGTTCAGCGTAAACGTCCGGCGCACCGCGCCGAAGGGGCCGCCCGCCTCGCCCGGATCGAGCTGCGCGAGCGCCATGCCGCGCGGCGCGTCCATTCCGCCCGCGCCGAAAAACGCCGCGGCGTTCGCCGTCGCCTTGGTTTCCGCCGCCGCAATCGTCAGGTACGCGCGCATCGCCGGGCTTTCGGCCTGGCAGACGCCTTCCGCCGCACGGCACCGAACCTGCATCGCATCCTTCGCACTGGAGCCGAGCAGGAACCGCGCGCACGCGGTAACGGACACCCTGCGCGGCGCGTCCGACGGGTTTTCAAGCGTCACGAGCGTCGCGCGCACCGGCATTTCAGCGTCCACAAACACTTCCACAGCCGCGCGCAGCGAAAGCGCGTCGCACCGGAAACGCATGCGTCCGGGGTAAAACGCGCACAGCGCGTCGGTTAGAAGCGACGCGGTATCGCCCGTTTCCTCGTCGCGCAGCCAAAGCCCCTCCTGCGCGCAATCGAGCGCCGGATCGGAAAAAAGCGCCGTCAGCCTTTGCAGGCGGCTGTTTTCAAAATAGCAAAACCCTGCGCCGCGGTCGGTCGTCACCGCGCCGAAACGTTCGTTCGCCATCACATTCGCCCAGGCGGCCGGCGGCCGGCGATAGCACAGATACCCGCCGTCCGAAAGAAAGCCGCCGTAGCCGTTATCCAGCGCGGGCGTGCCGTGCGCCGGACGCAGCGCTGCAAGGAAGCGTCCCGGCGTTTCCGGCGCGTTCACCCGCGTCTGCCGGGCGGCAAGCTGCCTTGCGAGCGAGCCTTCGCGTCCATCCAGCGCGAGCGCCGAAAATGAAAGCAGCGCTTCCACCGCTCCGGGCGGATACAGTCCCGCGTCCACGAGCGTTACGCCGCCGGGCCTGCCAATCAGATCGCGCGAGGAACCGGTTGAAATCAGCTGCAAAAGCGCCTCCCGCAGCGGCCTGAAATACCCTTCGCTCTGCAGGTTTACAAGCGCCAGATCGAACCGCAGCCCCAGCCGCGTCAGATACGCGTGCGCCCGCACGGCCTGCCGCGCCAGCGCGGCGTGCCGCTCGTCGGAGAGCGAAACGGTCACCAGCGGCAAATCGCCCGAGACGGAAAACCGCCACAGCGCTTCGCGCGGCGCGGGCTTCGTTCCCGGCTGCGGCGCAGGGCAGACGAGATACGCCGCCATGCGCTGCGCCACGATTTCATCGCTTTCCGCAAGGCACGCGCCGCGCGCCGTTACGTCGGCCGAAAGTTCGCCAAGCGCAAGCGCCTGCCGAACCGCGTCGACGGCGTTATATCGCGTTCGAAGCGCGGCGGCCCGTCCCCCGTCCTCGACGGCGGCCGTTCCAAACCAGACGCATCGCTTTTCCCGCGCGGGGATTTCGATCTCCGCGCTCAGGCTCAGGCACGGGCCGATCACCGCGCCCGTGCGGCCGTTTTCCGTGGGCAGCGCAGCGCCGCCGCGCCGCAGAAACGCCGCGCGGTCGGTTTCGTAATGGAACTCGGTTTCCTCCTCCGCCCCGGCAAAATGGCACACGAGCGGGTATTTCTCCCCCGCCGAACGCACGCGCCGGCGCGCCAGCAGCAGCCGTTCGTCCAGCGCCCGCGTTTCAATGAGCAGCCGCTGAAACGCCGGATGCGCCTCAAACTCCTCCTGCGGCGCGATGCATACGTCGATAAAGCTCCCCAGCGCCACGCGAACGGGCGCGTCGGTCTGGCTGCACAGTTCGACCAGCTGCATCGCCGCGCCGTCGAGGGGCGAAACGAAGCAGCTCATCTCAGCGCGCAGGCCGTTTTCCTCCAGCGTATACACCGCACGCCCGCGGGCGAACCACGGCCTGCCGCAGGCCGCGATGCTCTTTGGCGCGCCCTGCGCGCATAAAAATACCCGCGGCCCCTGCTCCAGGAACGGATCGCCCGCGCGGGCGGTCAGCGCCAGCCCGTTCGCCGAGAGGAAACCGTTGCCGCGCGCGTCCGTCGCGTACGTCATGCCGCCGCCCGCGAGAATCTGCGTCTCCCGCGGGAAAGCGCCCGGGTCCGGCGTGCGCTGCGCCGTGCCGCGCTCCTGCCGTTTCGGCGGCTGGCGGCGCACGCGGGAAAGCGAGCGGATCGCCTTTTTGCCCGGCGCGCGCTCCTCCAGCAGCAGCGCGTACGCCTCCACCTGCGGCAGCTGTCGGAAATAGCGCGTCAGCGCGCCGCCGCAAAGCGCGTTGCAGACAGCGGCCATCATCATCCCCTGATGGTGCGCCATGTGGCTTTTGACGAGCATATATTCTTCGTTCTCCGGGATGCGCGCGGGGTCGTAATCCGCCGCTTCGTAAAAGCCGCGCTCGGAAAGCCAGCCCATCAGCTTCATGCGCGCCAGATTATCCGCCGCCTCGCGCGGCAAAACCGCAAGCGCCAGCGCCGACGCGTACGGCGCGACCACGTGCGAACGCCGCTCCGTCCGCAGCGACAGCCGCGGCAGGCCGAACGCGTGATACTGATACGACAAATCCGGGTCGAACGCGTAATAGCCGCTCTCGGACACACCCCACGGCGCGCTGCCGAACGCGTTCAGCTGCATTTTCGCCGCCGCGCGGCAGCTTTCGCCCAGCAGCGTCCCGCGCGGCGCGTCAAGAAACAGGGCGGGCAGCAGGTATTCAAACAGCGTCCCGCTCCAGGAAAGCAGCGCCGCGCCGCCGTGCGCGCGCGCCATGGCGCGCCCCAGCCGCCGCCAGTGGCGCGCGGGCGCTTCGCGGCGCATCACGGCCAGAAAGCTCGTCAGCCGCGCCTCGCTTGCGAGCAGGTCGTAATGCGCGCCGCCGGGCGAGAGCGTTTCCAGATCCATGCCGATATAAAACAGCTCGGCCTTCTCGTCGTAGAGCGCGGCGAAGTCCATGCGCGCGGCCAACCCGTCCAGCCGCCCGGGCAGCGCGCGGTACGTCGCGTCCGTTTCGGCAAGCCGCGCGCGAAGCGCCTGCGCGCACAAAAGCAGACACGCGCAGAGGTTGCCGCTGTCCACGGTAGATACATACCGGCGCGGGAGCGCCTCCAGCGCGCGCACGTCGTACCAGTTGAGCAGATGGCCGCGCCAGGTTTCCATCCGCTCGACGGCGGAAACGGTCTTTTCCATCCGCGCGCAGATTTCGTCCGTTCCGCGCAGCTCAAGCTCCCGCGCGCAGACGAGCGCGAGCAGATACATGCCGATATTCGTCGGCGAGGTGCGCGGCGCGATTCCCTTTTCCGGTTCGATTTGCAGATTGTCGGGCGGCAGGAAGTTCGTCTCCTCCGTCACGGTTTCCTCAAAAAAGCGCAGCGTCCGCGCCGCGACGTCCCGCAGCAGTTCCTTCTGCGGCTCGCGCAGGGGGCGTTCCGTCTCTTCCGGCGCGTTCAGCCGCTTCGCGGCCAGCGGCGCGCAAAGCCACAGCGCGGCGACCGGCAGCGCCGCAGCAAAGCGGAGCGGATGCGTCCACGTCGCCGCGAGCATCGCGCACGCCGCCAGCGCGTTCGGCCAGAAGGCGGCGATCCCGTCGCCGCGCATGCGTTCGGCCTGCGCGGAGGTCGTCCATTCCAGCAGCCGCCGGTGCGAAACGAGCATGCGCCACAGCGTCCGCAGCGCCGCGTCCAGCAGCCGCGCGGCCTCGTACGGCAAAAGGATAAAATGATACAGCGCCGTCCGCGCCGCCTGCCGCGAGGGCAACAGAATTTCCCGCGTATGCGGCAAAATCAACCCTGCGAGAAACGCCGCGGGCAGCCCGTACGCCGCGCCGAAGACGAGCAGCAGCACCCCCGCCGCGGGAACAAGGCTGCGGCGGAGGTTATCCATAATTTTGAAGCGGTTCAAAAGCGAAAGCGGGTTTTTGAACCAGCCGTTTTCGCCCTTCACCTTTGGCAAAAGCCACGGCAGCAGCTGCCAGTCGCCGCGCGTCCAGCGGTGAAGCCGCCGCGCCCAGCCGGAAAGACTCGCCGGTTCGGAATCGAAAAACGCGACGTCTCCCGCCGTTGCGCTGCCGGTCAGCGCGCCCTCGAGCAAATCGTGGCTGAGGACGGAGTTCGGGCGGATTTTTCCCTGCGCGCCGTAATAGAATTTCGAAACGTCGTACGCGCCCTTCCCCGCGAAGCTGCCCTCGCCGCAAAGATTCTGATATACGTCCGCAAACGCCGCAAGATACGGGTCGAACCCGCCCTGCCCGCCGAATACGCGCGCAATGCGCGTATGAATCGACGCGGCGGACTGCTCCATCCGCGGCTGCAAAACGGCGATTTTTCGATTGAGCGGATGGCGCAGCGCGCCCGCGAGTTTGAGCGCCGCGCCCGGCGGCATCATCGTATCCGCGTCCAGCGTGATAACGCTCGGGAACCTTCCCGCCAGTTCCGCAGGATCGATATTCTGCGCGGCGAGCGGGTCAGGGAATTCGCCGGTCAGCAGCGCGCGGTTGAGCGCTTCCAGCGCGCCGCGCTTACGCTCGCGCCCCATAAACCGCTTCTCGCCCGCGTTCCATTCGCGCGCGCGGTGCAGGTAATAAAACCCGCCGCCCCAAACCTCGTTGAGCGCCGCAATCGCCCGGAGCGCGGTTTCGGTAATGTCCGCGTCGTCCGGTTCCGCGTCGGCGGGGCCGTCCTTGAAATCGGCCAGGAGCAGATAGGAAAGCTTCTTTTCCGGGTTCGCCAGACGCAGCACGGACAGGTGGCGCGCCATCGCAAGCGCCTGTTCGCGGCTGCAAAGCAGCGTCGGCACGGCCACGAGCACGTCGCCCTCGCCAAGATGATCGGGCGCGAGACGCGGCAGCATTTTCGGCGGCGAAAGCCGGTGCAGCAGAAGCCCCGCCAGCTGGCGGAATCCCTCGCCCGCAATCAGCAGCGCCGGAGCGACGAGCCAATCGCGAACGCCGAGAAAAAACAGCGCCGCGCTCACGGCCAGAGAGCCGAACGTTATCAGCCCCACGTACAGCCCCGCCGCATGTTTTCCCAGCCACAGCCGCGCGCGCAGCACCCCCGGCGTCCTGCCCAGTTCGCGCCAGAGCGTCGGCTGTCCCTCGTCCAGAAGATAAAAGCCCACATGGCGGCGGAGTTCGTCTTTTCCCTCCGCGCAAAGCGCGACGGCCTTTCGCGCGGCCGTCTCCTGCGGCAGGCGAAACGCGCGGGCGAGCCGGATCACGCGCTCGCGGTACATCGCGCGCGTCGCATAGTCCATTGCCGGATACACGCCTGCCGGGTCTTCCATGAGAACGGCGTGCACGGCGGAAAGACGCTCCAGCGGCGCGCGCCAGTCGGCGGCGGACACACGTCCCAACGCGGTCACGGCATTTGCCACCCACAGACAGCGGCGAACCTGCCGCGCCTGTTCGCGCGCGAAAAGCTGCCGGGCGGAATCATGCCGCTCAGCGAGGTACGCGTCCATCGCGGCCATGCCGCCCTGATCCTGCGTCTCTTCCAGCAGCGCCATCCGCCGGGCCAGATACGCGTCCGAACCTTTTGCGCGCCGCGCGCCCGCGTTCGCCTCGGCAAGCCGTCTGTTTTTCTCATCCTGCGCGCACTCGGCGCAAAGGGAGGCGAGCGTTTCCAGCAGCGCAAGGCGCGCCAGCAGCGGCAGAAGCGCAAGCTCCTGCTCCTGCAGCGGACAGACCTCCTGCCATGCGGCCGCGGCGGCCTCGAGCGTTTCCGTATCGAGCGCGCCCTCGGCCCAGGCGCACGCCGCGCGGCACAGCGCCAGCGCGCGCGTCTCCCGCCCGTCGGCGGGCAGCGGCTTCATCCCGCGCAGCGCGTCGAGCGCATCCGCGCACGCTTCCTCCAGCATGCGGGCGTTATCGTAAAACCAGCGCGCGGCGGGCGGGCGCTCTATGGATTCATCCGGCGCGGAAACGTACGCCAGATCCGCGCCGAAGCGCAAAAGACGGCGCAGCACGCGCGGCTTTGCGCGGCCGGAAACCCGGAACGCTGCGGCCGCGGCGATCATCGTTTCGCTAAGGGATGCGGTGGTTTTCATAAACGCCCTCCAATCAAGCATGCCTTTCCCAATCTTTCCGTATAGCGGTCTGCTTATCATTCGCCGCGAAAGGCAATTTCATGCGGGGGCTTGTACGGCATTTCAAAATGATGTAATATGATAGTGAATTGCCATCGCAAAAGGAGAACGACCCGATTATGCCGCGTATCGCGTTTATCAATACCGTCTGCACGGGCAGCCATGGCCGCATCATGGACGATCTGCGGCGCGCCGCAGAGGGCGCGGGCTTCACCTGCCGCATCTTTTTTTCGCGCGGAAAATCGGCGGGCGCGCACTGCGTCCGTTTCGGCGATCGCGCGGACATCGCCCTGCACGGCGCGGCGTCGCGGCTTTTCGACGCGCAGTCGCTCTGTTCCCGGCGGGCGACGCGCAGGCTGCTGCGCATGCTGGACGAATTTTCGCCCGACCTGGTGCACCTGCATAACGCGCACGGCTATTATCTCAACGCGCCGATGCTCTTTTCCTGGCTGAAAAAGAGAAACGTCCCGCTCGTCTGGACGCTGCACGATTGCTGGGCGCTGACGGGCCATTGCAGCCATTTTGTACGCGCAAACTGCGCGCTGTGGAAAACCGGCTGCCACGACTGTCCGCTGAAAAAGGAATACCCGGCCTCGCTGCTTTTCGACCGCTCCCGGCAGAACTGGCGCTGGAAAAAGGCGGCGTTTACAAACTTTCCGCGAATGACGATCGTCACGCCGTCGAAATGGCTTTCGGACGTTGTGGGCGAATCGTTTCTGCAGGGCGCTCCGCGCCGCGTGATCGGCAACGGCGTGGATCTGACGCTCTTCACGCCGGGCGGCGAAACAGAGGAGACGCGACGCAGGTTCGGCGTTGCGCCGGATAAAAAGCTGCTGCTGGCCGTCGCCGCGCCGTTCGATCAGCGCAAAGGCTTCGCCGACGCGCTTGAGATAGCGCGCCTTGTGCGCAGCGACGCGACGCTTATCATGGTCGGCCTTACGCGCGAACAGGTGGAGGCGCTCCCCGCGGGCGTGATCGGCGTTGAACGCACCGACGGGCCGGAGGAACTCGTCTCGCTCTACCGCGCGGCGGACTGCCTGATCAACCCCACCTACGAGGACACCTATCCCACCGTCAACATGGAAGCGATGGCCTGCGGCACGCCCGTCGCGGCCTACGGCGTGTGCGGCTGCACGGAGCAGGTCGCGCCCCCGTGCGGCGCAAGCGTCCCGGTCGGAAACGCGCAGGCGCTGGCCGACGCGGCTTTGGCGCTCTGCGCCGAAAAGCCCGCAATTACCGCCGCATGCCGTGAAAAAGCCGTCCGCGAGTTCGACCGGCAAAAAGCCGCCGAAGCATACCTCAAACTGTACTGCGAGGAAATCAAATGAAAAAAGGCAGCCTGATCGATCGGAATGAAAACATCTGGAACGTGCCCAATCTGCTGACGATGCTGCGCATGGCCGCGGTCGTCGTGTTCATCGTGCTGTTTGCCAGAGGCAAAAAAAACGCGGCGATGATCGTCTTCATCCTCGCCGCGGCAACGGATGTGCTCGACGGCTACATCGCGCGCCGTTTTCACCTCGACACCAGCTTCGGCAAGCTCATGGACCCGCTGGCCGACAAGCTGATGACGCTCTCCGCGCTCGTCTGCCTGACGGTCACGGGATACGTGCCGCTGTGGCTTGTCATTATCGAAGGCGCGAAGGAATGCTTCATGGTGATCGGCGGCTGCATCGTGCTGCGCAAAAAGAAGCTCGTCGTGCAGGCGGATTACATCGGCAAGGCCGCGACGGTGACGTTCATCGCCGCGATCATCGCGACCTTCCTGCACGATTACACCGCGCCGTGGGACTTTGCGCTGCAATGCGGCGCGGTCACGCTCGCGCTGGCCGCGATGGTTTTCTACATAATCGACACCGTGCGCAAAGTGCGCGCGGGTGAACAGCAAGAAAAGGAGTAACGCTATGCCCTGCTACCCGATCCGTCGTTTTGACTGCATCAGCAAAATCGACTGGCAGCGCGTCCCCGCCGCGCCGATCGCGCATTACCGCTGGCTGGATAACGGCTTCTGTCCGCCTTCCTACGCCCAGCTTGCCTGGACGCCCGACGCGCTGGCCGTGCGGCTGCGCAGCCAGGAGCCGAACCCGCGGCGCACGTTCACCGAGCCGCAATCGATGGTCTGCCTGGACAGCTGCCTGGAGTTTTTCGTCAACTTCGCGCCGCTGGATACGCCGCTTTTCTTCAACTTCGAAATGAACCCGAATGGCGCGATGCTCTCCGCGTACGGCCCGCCGCGGTATGACCGCACGTTCGTCAATCTGCCCGAATGGCTGCCGCAGATGGATGTACGCACCGAAATCGACGCGTCCGGCTGGGGGATTTCGTATCAGATTCCGTGGGCGCTCGTGCGCGAATTCCAGCCCGGCTTCACGCCGGAGCCCGGCCGCATCGCCGTGGGCAACTTCTATAAGTGCGGCGACAGCACGCCGCTGCCGCATTACGGCATGTGGAACTGCGTCGAGGTTGCGCAGCCCGATTTCCACCGGCCGGAGTTTTTCGCGGCGCTGGTGTTTGAGGGGTAAATGGAATAAAGGCGGCAGAGCCGCCATAAAAAAACGGGCAGCGTTTCTTTGAAAACGCTGCCCGCTTTGTTTTGTTTCGTTCTTTTGCCTCAGCCTTTGACGCTGCCAACGACGATGCCCTTGATGTAGTATTTCTGCAGGAAGGGATAGAAGCACATGATCGGCAGGGCGGCCAGGAAGATCTGCGCCGCTTCGATCGTCTTCTCGCTCGTCTGCGCCATGCGCTTGAGCTGTTCCGGAGTCATCTGCATTTCGACCGTGTTCTTGGTTTCCATCAGCAGGGTCGCCAGGTAGGTCTGCAGCGGATATTTATCCGGCGTGTTCATGTAGAGGTAGCCGTCCATCCAGCAGTTCCAGTTGACAACCGAAGCGAACAGGATGATCGTCGCCAGAGACGGCAGCGACATCGGCAGATACAGCTTGAAGAGGATCTGGAACTGATTCGCGCCGTCGATAACGGCCGCTTCCTCGATTTCCGTCGGGATGCCGCGGAAGAAGTTCATCATCATGATCATGTAGCCGATATTCATTGCGCCGGGCAGGGTCAGCGCCCAGATGGTGTTGATCAGCTTCAGCTTGCTGATGACGATGTAGCTCGGGATCATGCCGCCGCCAAAGAACATCGTGAAGATGAAGATGCCGGAGAAGAAGTTGCGCGTACGGAACCGGCTGGAAGGCTTCGAAAGCGCGTACGCCGTGAGCACGACGAGCAGGATGTTCGTCGGCACGCCGATGGCGACGCGCAGGAGCGTCACCTTCAGCGAGCGCCAGAAGCGCGAGTCCTCCATCACGTAGCGGTACGCTTCAATGTTGAAGCCGCGCGGGATGATGCCGACGTTGCCCGCGACCGCCTCGATCTTCTTGGAAAGAGAAAGGGAAACCAGATGCATGATCGGGATAAAACAGATCACGATCAGAAGCGAGAGAAGAAAGCCGTTGACGATGTTAAACGTCGGGAGACGCTTTTTCTTACGATGCGTACTTGCCTGCATTGCTGTTTCCTCCTTTCTTCAGAAGACCTGATAGTCGAGGCACTTGCCCACGATGTAGTGCGAAATGAGCGTCAGGATCGAGGAAACAACCGAGCGCATCATGCCGACAGCCGCGGACAGCGACCATTTATGCTCAACAAGGCCCATGCGGTAAACAAACGTATCGAGAACGTCCGAACTGTCATAGACCATCGGATTATACAAAAGCAGGATCTGGTCGCCGCCGGCGCTGAGCACCGAGCCGAGCGAAAGGATGAGCATCATTACGACGATCGGGCGGATGGTCGGCAGAGTGATGTGCCACGTCTGCTGCCAGCGGGTCGCGCCGTCCAGAGAAGCCGACTCGTGAAGCGCCGGATCCACGTTGGTAATCGCCGCAAGGAAGATGATCATGTTATATCCCATGCCCTTCCAGACGTCGGAAACGATCAGGATGATCGGGAACCAGGTATTGTTGCCGAGGAACATGACCGGATCGATACCCATTCCCGAAAGAACATGGTTTACCAGTCCATCCAGCTGGAACAGGCTGCGCAGGATACCGCCCATAACCGCCCAGGACAGGAAGAACGGCAGGAAAAACACTGTCTGCGCCACGCGCTTGAACTTGTTGCTAATCACTTCGTTCAGCTGCAGGGCGACGATCAGCGGACAAATCAAACCCAGCGCCATTTTCCAAACGGAAATGCGAATCGTATTGCCGACGACCTTCCAGAAACGAGGCAGCATAAACATGTCCTGGAAGTTTCGAAGGCCGACCCACGGCGAACCTCTGAAGGAGCGCAGCGGGGAGAAATTCTGGAACGCCATTACGATGCCGAACATCGGCAGATAGGCGAAAATGATCGTGAAAACCAATCCCGGAATCAGCATGACGATGAACGGGACGTCCTGAAAGAACTTTCTTTTCTTCTTTCGAGCCGGGATCAAGGGCTTAGCAATTGTGTTTGACATAGTTCACGCCCCACTTTTCCTGTGATGAGAGTGCTTGTGCCTACGAAAAAGGAAGCGGCGGACGAAAGTCGCCGCTTCCCTTTCTGTTGGAATCACATGGCCGTATTCCGGCTAATCAACCTTACTGGGTGATGGCCGCGTACTGCTCGTTGATTGCCTTGGCGATATCTTCGCCGCCGAGCTTGTTGTACTGATCCTTGAAGCTCTGCCAGTCAGCCTCGGTCTTTTCGCCAAGGATATACTGGATAACGAACTGGGTGGTCAGGTCGCTCAGCGTGGAAGCCGAACGGGATTCGGCGTCGGTGGTCGGGCCGTAGAAGTAGTTGGTCTCATAGTAGCCGGTTTCACGGGCGCGCAGGCCGACCGCAATGCCCATGTCCTTCGTCAGGCGGCTCTTATACTGACCCCAGGCGTTGCCGAGGTTGTCGGATTCGACGCCGTTGGTGAACCAGTCGTCCATGTAGCCGTAGAGCTCGCGCTCGTAATCGGTGGTCAGGAGGTTCGTATCCTTCGCGTCATAGGCGGCCCAGACGTGTTCGCGGATGCGGGCCCACGGGGTCGGATAGTACATGTAAGCGGGGAGCCAGAACGGAGTCGCGCCGTTGGCGGCGAGATCGCGGCCCTGGAAGAAGTCCTTGTTTTCGGTGGAGCTGCCGGACTGCGCGAGAGTCAGGTTGAGCATCTTGATGCAGGCTTCTTCAGCATGCGCGGGAGCGTCCTTGGTGACGACGTTGAAGAACTGCAGGGAGGCCTGGTTCATCGCCGGCTTCGCCTTGCCGCCCAGATCAGCCATGTCGATCTCGGCCCATTCGGCGTCGTGATTAGCTTCCTTGTTGTTGTTCAGCGGCCACGCGGCGATGTAGTAGGTGCCGAAGGTGGCGCCGACCTGATCGGAGGTCACGCGCTCAACGAAGGTGTCGCTGTTCCAGGTGGCGAAGTCGGTCGCAATGGCGCCGTTCTCATAGAGGTAGCGCAGGCCGTTGAGGGCGTCCACAGTCTCGTCGAGCAGCAGGCCGTTCACGAGCTGGCCGTCGCGCATGACCCAGCGGTTCGGATAGGAGCCGTAGCACTGGAAGTACCCGCCCAGAGCGAAGTTAAGGTTCAGCACGCCGGACGTGGTGCCGATACCGGCGGTGGACCTGTTGCCGTTGACTGTGGGACCATACTTGGCGAAGGCGACAAGCATGTCGTTGACTTCGTCCATGTTGGTCGGAACGGCCATGTTCAGCGCTTCGAGCCAGTCGGAGCGGTAGTACAGACCCGCGACGCCTTCGGCGGGATCAAGCACGGCGGGAATGCCGTAGACCTTGCCGTCCTTGGAGGCGAACTTCATCGCGTCCGCGCCGAGGTTATCCATGGTGTAGCGCAGATCGGTGCTGGCCCACTTGTCATACGCGTCGGTCAGATCGCGCAGATAACCGGCGTCAAGGAACTCATAGAAGTCTTCGCTGCCGAGCATCAGAACGTCCGGGATGTCGCCGGAGCTCAGCTGCAGGGCGAGACGCTCGCTGAACTGATCATCCGGAACCATCCACATGAAGTTCAGCTCGATGTTGAAATCACGAAGGACGTCAACCAGAGCGTTGGTTTCGGGGGTGGTGCCTTCCTTCAGAGAGGAGTCAGGGCCCCAGCCGGTGACGACGTTAAGCTTGACGGGCTCGGCGAAGGGCTCGATCCAGAAGGGATCGTACTTCGCTTCTTCCGCGCTGGCGAGGCTGCAGACAGACAGAAGCATCAGAACAGCCATCAGCATTGCGACGAACTTTTTCATGGGTCACTCTCCTAACCTTAATTGATTTGCACACCTTTCGGCGCGCATTTTTTATGTTTTAATTATAAAGAAGGGTTTGCCTCGATGCAATCCATTTATTTTTACTTGCAATGCTGTTTTCTTTACTTCGATATATTTTTGCCTTCCTCTCCCGTATTCTCTTCATAAAACTGACGCGGCGTTTTGCCGGTATTTCGCTTAAAAAAGAGAATGAACGCCGAAGGCGACGCGAATCCCGTGCGCTCGGCCACGTTTTTCACCATTTTCCCCGAAAGGATGAGCGCTTTGGCGTGCCGGAGCTTCACCTCGTCGATCTGCTCGGACAGCTTGCGCCCCGTATGCAGGCGATACAGGCGCGAAAGATACGACGGGTTGAACCCCGTCATGCGCGCCAGCTCCGACAGCGACAGGTCGTAATCCTCGACATGCTCTTCCACGTAGCGGTTGATGTTGTTGATGATATCCTCCGTGTTGTGCACCTGATTTTCAGCGCGGACGGCGCATAATTCCGCGCAAAGCGCGGCAAGACGCTCGTTGAGCGCCCGCGCCCTGTGCTGCGCGTCGCCGCGAAGGTATTCGTCCAGCAGGCTGGATACCCGCAGGCCGCAGCGCGCGCTCAGGCCGTTTTCGCGCAGGAAGGAAAGCACGGCCGTAAAAATGGACAGCATCTGCTCCGACCGCATGACGACGTCCGGCCGGAAATATTCCGTAAACAGCGCGCCGCAGCTTTCCGGCGTGCCGGAATAAAGCTGCCTGTCCAGCCGGTGCAGGAAGTCCGAAAACCGGAACGCTTCCGGCAGCGCGTCCTGCTCGCGGCCCAGGAGCAGCTCGGAATAATCGCGCTCGTCGACGATGATCAGCCGCCCCGTGTCGCGCGCCACCATCTCGTAGATGCTGTTGAGCCGCCCGTATTGCTCGACGATCGTCTCAAACGGCGCCGCGCGGCCGATCACCAGCCCCACCGCGGCCCCGTAGGAATCGGCCGCCTGCTGGATGGATTCGAAAAGCGCGTAGATATACCGGCTCATGTCGCGGTCGTCCGCCGCTTCGCGCACCTGCAGAAGCCACGCCATCGTCCCCTCTTCAGGCAGAAGCGCCTCGCAGGAAAGGCTCGGCGCCTGCGCCGAAATCATCTCGGCGATCAGCTGCAGGCTCTGCGCGCAGTCGGTCGCGCCGTGCGCCGGGCTTTTGCCCAGCACCATCGCGACAGGGCGCTTCACGTCCATCTCCAGCGAAAGATCCGGCATCTGCGCGACAAAATCCTGCCAGCTGCGTCCGCCGCGCAGCGTGCTTTCCAGCGCCGTGCGGCGCATGAAGGCGCGCATGCGGTTCTGCTGCGCTTCGGCGCGCGTTTCCGCCTCGCACCGGGCCAACTCGCTGTCGATTTTGCCCAGCACCACCTCGTCCCCTTCGGTCTTGAGCAGATACCCGCAATAAACCGGCGATTTGCTCGCGCGGTGAATGTAATCGAAGTCGTCGAACCCGCTGAGAAAAACGAAATGGATATGCGGCCAGAGCTTTTCCGTCTTTTCTGCCAGCGCGATGCCGTCCAGGTCGGGCATGCTGATGTCCGACAGCACCACGTCCACCTTGTTGTTTTGCAGCACGGACAGCGCGTGCAGGCCGGAGAACGACTTGAGCACGATTACGCCGTCGCCGTAGCGCTCCTGGAACTGGCTCGCCAGCCCTTCCACGATATTCGGTTCGTCGTCCACGATCAGCAGCGTTCTCATTTTTCTCCTCCTTGGGTTTGTTCCTTTTCGCCGCAGGGCAGCGTCAGCGCCGCGCAGAAGCCGCCCAGGCTCCCGCGCGAGATGGACAGATCGCCGCCCAGCAGCCGCATGCGGCCCTTGACGTTTTTGAGCGCGGTTATTTTTTCTCCCTCTTCGCTGCGCGAAAGGTATTGCGTAATCGCGGCCAGCTCCTCGTCCGTGCAGGCGCCGTTGTTTTCCACAAGGATCACCAGCGCGCCCGGCTCGGGGCGGAAGTGCAGGCGAATCCGGCCGGACTGCTGCTTTTCCACGCCGTGATAATACGCGTTTTCAAAAAGCGGCTGCAGCACAAAGCGCGGCACGGTCAGGTTTTTATACGCGTCCGGCAGCGGCTCGAGCTCCACCTGGATGCGGTCGCCGAAGCGGATGGTCTGAATATCGGTATAATCGACGATATTCTGATACTCCATCTCCAGCGGCACCTCGTTCTGGTCGCTGCGGGTGATGTAGCGGTAATAGGAGCTCAGGCGGCGGCTCATCTCCGCCACGCCCTCGTTGTCCTCCATCTTCGCCATGCGGTAGAGATGGTAGAAACTGTTATAGAGGAAATGCGGGTTCACCTGCGCCTGCAGGTATTTAATCTCCGCCTGATAAATCAGCACCTTGTTTTTGTACGATTGTTCCAGCGCGGCCTTCAGCTTGCCGCTCACGCCGCGGAACGCCTCGTAGAGAAAGTCCATATCGTTGCCCGGCGTTTCGGCCAGCTGCAGCATGCCTTCCTTCTCCAGCCGCTGCACCTCGCCGGCAAACCGGTTGATCGGCTGCGCCACCATGCGGCGCATTAAATAGAAGAATATGCCGACCTGCAGCAGCAGGAAGGCCGTCAGCGCAATCTGCCAGACGGTAAACACGCTCGTCGCGCTTTTGAGAACCGCCGCGTCCATATAGCTGCCCACCCACATCGAACGCTGCCCCACGCGGCAGACGATTCGCAGCGTCTCCTCGCCGTTCATCTGCCGGACGGACGAATCCGTCCCGTCCGGTTTCTTGCCGATAAAATCGACCAGATCCTTTTTCAGCACGGCCGGAGCGTAGCGCGTTTCGCCGGCGGAGAGGAAATACGGTTCTCCGTTCCAGGGCGCGCCGATGAGGCAGATCTGACTTTCCTTCGGGAAAATATCGCACCACTGCTCCAGCGCCCTGTCCGAAAACTCCAGCCGCAAAACGGCCGCGTCCGGCGAATTCGCCTTGCGCGCGGAGCCCGCCACGCGCCTTGAATCCGACAGCATGCAAAGCGTCCCGTCCACGGTCGCCAGGAAGCTCATATCCTCCCGCCGCTGGTACAAATCCAAAAACTGTTCGTCCTTCTTTGTAAAGGGGACGAAGCTGCCGTCGGAGGAAATCTTGCGGCCGATGAGCGGAAAATAGACGGTCGTCTTTTCGAGCAGGCCGCTCGAGTTGCGCAGCGCGTAGACGATATTCTGCGTCTCGACAACGCTCGCATAAATCTCCGGGAATGAAAACGCCGGCGTAACCAGAGACATAAACTGCAGCGGCGTACGCCGCACGTTGTAAATAACCTGGCTCTCAATACGCGAAAGCTCCGTGTCAAGCTGTTCGGCCAGAGACGCCACGCGCGTTTTATACGTCTGCTCCACGCCCGGAATGGCGCTTTGCGCCATGCGAATCGCAAAGGTCATCCCCGCCGCGTATGGGAGCATCACAAAGGCCAGAAAGACGACAAGCAGCCGGCGCGGAAGGCTGAATTTGAACGGCGCGCCGCCCTTTTGCTTTTTCATTTCTTCGCCTCCTCATTTCGTTTCTGCCTGTGTTCGCTATTATACACAAAACCGCGCGGTTTGACGAATAGTTTTTTTGCGGCGCACGCGCCGTTAACCGCTTTTCAACCGCAGCTTTTTGTTGTAAACTATAGGCAGCGAAACCGGGGAGACTCTTCCCGGCTCAAAACTTGACACACACAGGAGGAAATATTCAATGGCAAACGGCGATGCGGTTCTGGGCCAGTTCACCCAGGCTGCGGAAGAAAAAAAGGTAGACGCGAGCCGGAAGCTGCGCGTCGGCATCATCGGCACCGGTTGGATCGCGGAATCCCACATCGAACAGTATGTAAAGTTCCCGGATGTCGAGGTCGTCGCGATGGCTGACCTGATCCCCGGCAAGTACCAGGCCTTCTGCGAGAAGATGGGCGTGGACTATACCAACATCCACTTCTACCCGGATCACAAATCCATGCTCGCCAACGAAAAGCTGGACGGCGTGAGCATCTGCACCTACAACGCCACGCACGCCGAGTGCGCCATCGACGCGCTGAACGCGGGCGTGAACGTGCTGCTTGAAAAGCCCTTCACCGTCACCCTCGACGAGGCCGTCGAAGTGATGAAGGCCGAAAAGGCTTCCGGCAAGCTCCTCACCATCGGCTTCCAGCCGCGCATGGATCCGAACATGCAGGAAATCAAGAAGATCGTCGAATCGGGCGAACTGGGCGAGATTTACTACATCCAGACCGGCGGCGGCCGTCGCCGCGGCATCCCGAACTCCACGTTCATCGAAAAATCCACCGCCGGCATCGGCGCGCTGGGCGATATCGGCTGCTATTCGCTGGATATGGTGCTCAACGCCATCGGCTATCCCAAGCCGCTGACCGTTACCGGTTACACCTCCAACTTCTTCGGCACGAACGAGAAATATCAGTACGCGGACAAGTTCCACACCGCCAGGGAAAACGCCGAGCGCTTCTCCGTTGACGATTTCGCGGCCGCGTTCGTCCGCCTCGAAGGCGGCATCATCCTCGACTTCCGTATTGCCTGGGCGATGCACCTCGACACGCCCGGCGACACGATCATCATGGGCAAAAAGGCCTCGCTGCGCATCCCGTCCACCGATTGCTGGAACGGCTCTGTCGGCGGCGAAATGACCGTTTACACGGACGTCGGCGGTCTGCAGACGCAGATCAAGATCCCGATCATCCCCAACAACAAGAGCCTGTTCGAGATGAAGGTCCGCTCCTTCCTCGACGCGATCAAGGACGGCTCCCCCGCGCCCGTCCCCTCCTCTCAGATCGTCTACAATCAGGCCATCATCGACGGCATCAACAAGTCCGCCGCCTGCGGGCACGAAGTCGAGATCAATATTCCGGAGATTTAAGAGGAAAACGGGGTTTTCTGGGGGAAGGAACCTTCTTTCTGGAGAAAGAAGGTTCCTTCCCCCAGACCCCCTTCTTCGAAGAAAGCCGCTTTTATCCGCAGGGTGAGCGGCTTTTGTGCGTATAACAAAAACGGATTTGAAACCATTATGGGCTTCAAATCCGTTTTATTTTGTTTTTTACAGTGGGAGTACGCACGATGCGCCTGCAAGCGGCAGCCGGAACGCTTCGCGCGCCGCGCCGCTGCGAACGGCGTAGCCGCGCGCCTCGTTCTCGCGCTGGCAGGCGACCAGCACGATTTCCGTGCCGGGCACTTCCGCCAGATGACGCGGCCAGTTGCCCGTGGACCATTCGCCGAGCATCGCCAGCTTTTCGCCGTATTGCGCCCAGGCTGAAACCGTGTTCGGGCCGCGGTTGCAGACGTAAAGCGTGCCGTCCTCGCCCAGGCATGCGCCGCCGGGCCAATTCTGCGGCTCTTGCACCGCGCTTGCGTGCGATTCGCTGACAGCGCCGCCGTCGCGGTTCAACACGCGCACCGTGCCGTCCAGCTCGTTGACGCACAGCCGCGCGCCCTCGCGCGCCGCAAGAATCTGCCGCGGGCCGCTGCCCTTGGGCTGGCGGAGAATTTCCTTCTCGCCCGCGGGCAAACCGTTTTCCAGCGCCCAGCGGTAGATGCAGTCGTTCCCCAGATCCATCAGGTACAGCTTGCCGTCGATGACATTCGCCCAGTGCGCGTGCGCGCTTTCAGGGCGGAACTGCCACAGAACGCGCGTCAGATCCGCATCCACGGCGAAATAATCACCGCTGCCATAGCAGCAGCCGTACACGACCGCGCCGTGCGCGTAGACATGACACAGGCCGTTGCCCGGCGTTTCCAGCGTGCGCACCGCGCGCAGCGCGCCGTTTTCCAGCGCATAGGCGGTAATATCGGAGCCGTCCTCGCGCTCGGACGCGGCGTAGATCAGCCCGTTTTCTCCCCGGCAGCAGAAGGAAGGCGCGCGTCCGTGCGTCATGCCGAACGCTTTGCTCGCGCCGCTCGCGCTGACGGAATACAGCGCGATATCCTCCTCACCGGGCGCGCCATAACCGGAAATCAAAACAAGATTTTCACGCATGGCGATTTCTCCTTTTTACATCTCGGGCGGGTTATCGTGCGCCATGACGCTCGTGCCGCCGTCCACCAGCAGATACT
Source organism: uncultured Clostridia bacterium (assembly GCA_934615235.1). Lineage (GTDB taxonomy): Bacteria > Bacillota > Clostridia > Christensenellales > Aristaeellaceae > Aphodomonas. Next base: position 12,587 of record CAKTTL010000012.1, on the reverse strand, counting down.
GGCCGGTCACATACGAGCTCATGTCGGACGCGAAATACAGCGCCGCGTTGGCGATATCCGGCATCTTGCCCGGCTCGAGCGGCTGGCAGTGATGGATATCGCGGTCAAACTTCGCGTACTGTTCGGGCGTCATCTTGTCGATATCGTCGTAGAACACGTCGCTGACGATCACGCCGGGGCAGATGGTGTTGACGCGAATGTTATCCTTCGCGTAATCGAGCGCCATGGCGCGGGCGGCGGCGTTCATTGCGCCCTTGGTGCCCGCGTAGAGCATGTTCGTCGGCTGCGTCATCACGCTGTGGATGGAGGAAATGTTGATGATGCTGCCCCAGTGGCGCTGCTGCATGCCCGGAATAAACGCGCGGGCAAAGCGCAGGCCGCTGATGTAGTTGGTTTCGAGCAGGCGCATCATGTCCGCGTCCTTGAACTCCGCTGCGGGGCAATGGCAGTTCACGCCGACGGAGCAGACGAGGATATCGATGCCGCCGCTGTCGCGCAGCACTTCCTGCGCGATTTTTTCACTCTGCTCCGCATCGGCCAGGTTGCAGACATAGCCGCGGCACGCGGGCCGGATGGCCTGCAGCTGCGCCTCGGTTCCGCGCACGTATTCTTCGTTGCGGCCGGCGAAGTAAATATCCGCGCCCTGGCGCGCAAAGAGAATGGCGATGCTCTTGCCGATGCCGCGCGCGGCGGTGGTGATGAACACCTTCTTGCCGGCGAGCAGATGAGCGTAATCCTGGATGGGGCTTTCGTAAAGTTTCTGGTCTCTGAGCATCAGATCAGCACCTGTCCTTTCTTTCCGGGGCCGCCGAAGAGCTCGATGTCAAAGCGGCGATACATTTCGTTGACGGCTTCCTCGTCGCCCTGCGCGGCGCGGATTTCAACGTCCCAGTTCATGCCGCGGTATTTCGCGGCTTCTTCGTTCGTATCGATAAACGCGAGCAGATCGCGCAGCATCTTTTCGGGCCAGATAGGCGCGTCCACATCGGCGGTGGTGTATTCGCCCGCGCGCAGTTTCGGGAAAGCGTACAGATCGCGCACCTGCATCTTGTAAGCGTTTTCGATGACGTAATCCACCATATGGCTCGGGACGAAAAGCACGCCGTTCCTGGTGGCCACGACGATATCGCCCGGCAGGCACAGCGCGTCGCCGATGCGGCAGGGGCCGTTAAACGAGGTAAGCTGGCAGTCGCGGATGGGCGTCGGGTCCACGCCGCGGAAGCAGACCTGCACGTCGATTTTGCCCATCTGTTCCAGATCGCGCACGCCGCCCCAGACGATCGCGCCGCCGGTCTTCGTGCGGGCGGCGATTGCCGTCGTCAGGTTTCCGCCGACAAACGTTCCCTTGAAAATCTTATCGTACAGGTCGCACACGACCACGTCGCCCTCGACCAGGCTGTCGATCACCCACTGGTTGCAGTCGCCCTTCCAGCCCTTGGCGCGCGCGGTGTCGAAGGCCAGCTGGCGCATATCGGGGCGCTGGGGCATGAAGCAGCAGGTCACGGCGCGGCCGTAGAGCTTTTTATCCTCGTGCAGCGCGCGCATATTTCCCTGAAATTGGAAGCGGTAGCCGCAGGCGTACAGCGGCTGCCAGATTTCTTCCTGCGTGAGGGTTTTCAAAATTTCAATCTTTTCGTCGCTGACCTTCGGGCGGCCGTTTTCATAGCGTTCGCCCTTCCATTCACGGGTCAGCGCAAGGATTTGCTCTCGATCATTCAGCAGCATCGTATCGTTTCCTCCCTCAGTCGGTCCAGAGCGTCCAGCCGCGGGTCAGGCCAGGGGCATGCCAGTAGCTTTCCGGAGCGTCGTGCCATTCGGGCATGCTCTTGGCTTCGGGGTCGAAAATCACTTCGCCGGCGCGCAGCGTGGCCACGCACTCCAGGCGGCTGTTGCCGTTGAGACGGGCGCCGCCGCAATCCATGAAGCCGAATTTGCCTTCGCGCTTGCGGAGCACTGCGATATCGGCGCACGCGCCGGTATCGAGCGTGCCCAGCTCTTCATGATGAATCGTCAGCGCGGGCGCGCGGGTGACGCGGTACAGCACGTCCTCCAGCGGCATGCCCATCGCCAGGAACTTGCTGGCGACGTAGAGCAGGTCGATCGACGGGCCGGTCACGTTCTGATGGTGCAGGTCGGTGGAAATGGTATCCGGCCAGAAGCCCTGCTCGAAGCAGCCTACGGCCTGACGGAACCAGAAGCTGCCGGAACCGTGACCCACGTCGAAATGCACGCCGCGGGCGCGCTCGGAGAGCATGTAAGGCATCATCTTGCCCTGTTCGTCCATCAGCGGGAACTGCTGCGCGAACACGTGCGTGTGCACGTCGCCGGGGCGCAGATGCGCCAGAATTTCCGGATACGGGCGTTCGCCCGCGATCGGGATGCTGTCGACCATGACGATTTTGCCGCAGCGATTCGCCGCTTCCAGCGCGCCGTCGATGGAAGCCCAGATCGGGTGCTCCGCGTCGGCCGGCTTGGCCCAGTAATGCGCGCTCTTGATGCCGACGACAACGTCGGAATATTCTTCCGCAACGGCGGCGGCGACGCGCGGGTTAATATCCGCGACGGCCTGCTCGGACTCGGTATAGTGCATGCCCTTGGCGGCGATGTCGATGAAGGCGAGCACACGCACCTTCGTCGCGTCGATGACATGCTCCTTAAAATCGCCGAAGTTGCGCCAGCCGGTCGTGCCCGCGTCCACCGCGGTGGTCACGCCGCAGCGGGGCATATGCTCTTCCGCGTTGGTGGTGCGCAGCGAATCGTGATACGGATACGGGAACATCGGGAAGATATGACAATGCATATCGATCAGGCCCGGAGAGACGATGCAGTCGGTCACATCCATCACCGTCGCCGCATCGGCCGGAAGGTTTTTGCCGCGGGCGGCGATCACGCCGTCCTTCACCGCAACGTCCTGCTCCTCGATTTTGCCCGTCCGGGGATCGTATACCTTGCCGCCCTGCAGGAGAATGTCAAATTGTGCCATCTTTCGTTACCTCTCCTTTGTTGCGATAAGCGTCGTTGAGCACAAAAATCACTTCGACTTCGACGGGAATCTGGTGATTGGGCATGTTATGCGTGCCCATTACGGTGCGGACATGCTGTCCGCGCGCCTCCAGAACCTCCACGCAGAAATCGGAAAAACCGTCCATTACCTTTTCCGGCTGATCGAAATCGCCGCCGCAATTGACAAGCGCCATCGCGCGGACGATATGATGAATGCAGTCCAGGCTGCCGTACCGCTCCACGATATCGCGGAAGATCGTATTGGCGCACTCGCGCGCCGCGGCGTAGCCCTGCTCCACCGTCAGCTCCACGCCCACGCGCCCTTTGAAAAGCGGCTCGTAGGTGTTGCGGTTTTCCGGGCCATGCCCGGAAATATACACGACGTTCCCTACCTCGCGGATGGGCACCAGCGCCGGATATTTCTTAAACCGCTGCGTTACCTCGGCGCCGTCTTCGATGATCGTGTTAATCATTGCGCGCCTCCTTATTTGCGGATCTTGACAATCGCGTCCACGCTGCAGGGCATGTTATCCTGCAGCACATACGCGCCCATCGCCGAACGGGCGTGCTGGCCGCGATGGCCGAAGACTTCGACCATCAGGTCGGAGAAGCCGTTCATCACCTTGGGCATGTTGCAAAAATCGTTCGCGCTGTTGACCAGGCAGAGCACCTTGACGAAATAATCCACGCGGTCGAGGCTGCCGATATACGCCTGAATGGTGCGCAGCATGTTGATGCCGCAAAGGCGTGCGGCCTTATACGCGGTTTCCTCGTCGATCTCCGCGCCCACGCGGCCGACATAGACGGGCCTGCCCGTCTCGTCCACCGGGAAATGCGCGGAAACGTACAGCGTGTCGCCCACAAAGGTCGCCTCCACGACGCCCCTGCCGCGCCAGTCGCTCTGCTGCAGTTCAATGCCCAGGTTCTTCATCCGCTGCTCAGTGGCTCCCATTTTCGCTCTTCTCCTTTTTATACTCCGCCATGCATTCCTTCAACGTCTGGCAGACGACGTCCACCTGTTCGTCGGTCAGCATCAGCGGGTTGATCATCATATCGTCGCTTTCATACGGGCCGGCGTACACGCCGTGCTCGCGCATCAGCGCGCACAGCTCGCGGCCGCTGCCGAAGGGCATCTTCGCGTAGGAGCGCGGGAATTTCTGCCCCACGGGGCCCTCGTCCACGCGCCAGATCGTCTCGAAACCGCATTCGCGCATCGCCTGCTCGAAGCGGTCGCAATAGCCGTTGAGCGCGGCCAGGCGCGCCGGCTCGTCCACCGCCAGATATTCTTTCACCGCCACATACAGCCCGACCATCGCCTCGCGCGAGGTTTTGCAGCCGCGGCATACGCCGTCGGTCGGCGGGCCCCACTTGCGCAGGCGGTTGATCCATTTGCGCCTGCCCAGCACCAGGCCGGAATCCTGCGGGCCGCGCATGGTCTTGCCGCCGCTGAAGATGACCATATCCGCGCCCATGCCGGTAAAACGCCAGAGGTTTTCGGCGGGCGGGTTCTGCGCCGCCGCGTCGACGATTACGGGCAGGTTGTGCCGGTGCGCGATTTCGACCACCGTCTCCAGCGGAAGCGAATGCTCGCGGCCGAAATAAATCACGTACGCGACCGCCGCCGTGCGCTCGGTGATGGCGGCTTCGAATTCCTCCGCCGAAGGCGCGCGGGTTTCCCCGCCCGCATAGACGATCTTCGCGCCGGCCGCCGCCATGCTGCGGTCGTACATGTTGTGCTGCGCGCGCTGCATCAGGATTTCGCAGCGCTCGCCCGTTTCGGGCAGCTTATGGAAAACTTCCTCGCTATCGAGCGCCAGCACGCTGGCCGCGCATTCCTGCAGCGCGCCGGCCGCGCCGTTGGAAATATAGGCCGCCTCGTTATGGGTCAGACGGGCGATCGCGTCGCCCGTCTTTTCCTGCACCTCGTAAAGATCCACGCAGTAGCGCGAAATCTCGTACATGGCGCGCAGGCTGCCCTCGGACATGCAGCTCGCGCCGTATTTGGTAAAGGTATCCTGCGCGTTGATATAACGGTGCAGGTTCAGTTCTTCAAAGATATTCATCTTCTCAGTCCTTTTTTTCAAACGGATTCTCGCTCACCCAGGAACGCTCCTGCTTCTTCTCTTCGTCCGCGGTCTCGGAGAAGCTGGCGAACACGTCGATCACCTCGGAGGTGACGCCCTCTTCCCATTTCGCGCTCAGGCCGGCGTTGAGCGGCAGCAGACGCAGCGAATTCCACGCTTCCTCCGCGGCGCGCCACAGCGGCAGGTGCAGCGCTTCGCACTCGTCCGTCACCGGATAACCGACGTCGATCCAGTGCTTTTCGACCGCGTGATAGCGCTTTTCAAGCTCCGCGTCGACCGCCTTGGGGTTCGTCTCGCCCTTGTCGTCCAGCAGCGTGCGCAGATAGTTCAGGCACGCGCTGACGCGCGGATGATAATAATACTCCACCAGCTCGAAGTAATCGTTGCTGGGATAGTCCGGCAGGTTCGGAATGCTCTTGACGAACGTCGTGCCCAGGTCGCGCATCCATGCGCGGAAATCATCAGCCGCCTTGCAGTCCTCGGATGCGACGTTCGGATCGCACGGACGGCCGCGGAACTGGCGCACCTTCGTTTCGACGTACAGATCGCTGTTGTTGCGCAGCATCCCCTCCAGCGAGGTGAGCAGCTGCTCGATGATGCGCGCGTGCGTTTCGAACGCGGCGCGCAGCGTCTTTTCATCCACCGTGCGGCGGACGCGGAACAGTTCGAACGTCGTGCGCAGGTGCATGTTGAAGTATTCGGTGATGAACTGACGCATCACGTCGAACATATCGTGGCCGACGGCGTAGGTCTTCTTCTCCTCCGGCAGCGCGGACATAATCTTCATGAACCGGTCGAGGTACTTCGTCACCTCGAGGGATTCTTCCACCGGCACCAGGCGGCGCTGCGGGCGCTCGATGTAGCAGCGCTTCTGATAGCGCGCGTGCGAGCTGTCGCGGTCGCAGTAGACGGCCTCGTGCAGTGCTTCCATCGCGCGCGTGCCTTCCTCAATGATCGATTCGCCGTAACGGCGGCGCGCGGTGTCGCGCAGGAAGCTTTCGACCGTCACGTTCGCCGGGTTCCAGGCCAGCTGGAAGATCAGGTCGAAGAAATGATTGCTCACGCCGCAAAGCTCGGTGCAGTTGCCAAAGCCCACGCCCTGCTCGACGATGGAGCGATCCGTCATTTCCTTCGCCGCTTCGATATGACGCGCGAAGTCGCCGTGCAGATGATCGTCGCCGCCGAATTCGTTGATGGGTTCGAGGAGGTATTTCACCTTGCGAAGCGGCCTGTAATTCGCGTCGCGGTACATCGGCTCGCGGAAGGTGCTGTCGGTCTCCTTGCGGTTGGGCCAGAGGTCGAGGAAGATCACGTCGTCCGGCATTTCGTCGGCGAGGCGCTGCATCACGCCCGGCATCGTCCAGATGCACGGCGGCGTATTGGCGCGCACGCCCCAGCCGTCCATGGAGAACACAGCGTCCGGCAGCACCTCGTGCATCGCGTCGGAGGTATACTTGCAATATTCCATATTGATGTTGATGAACTCTTCCACCGTGGTGGAGATATGGTTCTCCGACGGCGGGCAGCAGGAGAAGCTCTTGCTCGGGCCGTACGTCTCGATCCACGTCTCGATGAACGTCTTGATCCATACCTTGTACATCGGATCGCTCGGGTACAGGCAGGGCACGGTTTCCGGCGCGGCGTTGTCGTCCTTGACCCATTCGCTGCCGAAATAGCGCGCGTTCGGATATTTTTCGCGGAAAGCGACGCTTGTTTCCAGAGAGATCATCGGCACCATCGTTTCAATGCCCAGGCTGCGCGCGTACGCGTTGACCTCGCGCGTGATCCTCATGCGCTCGACGTCCTCCTGCGTGATCGGCTCGCATTCCACGCCCAGCTTCTGGAAGGTGAGCTTGCGCACGTAGGTGTGCCAGCTGTAAAAGCGATAGGAGTTGATCTTGTTGCGCGCGTACATGTCCAGCTCGCGCTTGCGCTCCTCGACGTTGAGAAAGGCGGCGAAGTTATACACCCACTGGCCGATGGTATGGCGCAGCCTGAAGGCGGAACGCTCCACCAGCGTCATATCCGGCACGGCCATATCGGCGTTATGCTCGAAGGTGTCCGCGTCGAAATAGAAACCCACGCCGAAGACCGTCTGCAGCATATGGCAGGAGGCGTAGTGAACCGAGCGGTCGTTGGAGCCGGAGAGGACCAGCGTTTCCCCTCGCGCGACGATGGCGACGCAGTCGTTTTCCGTTTCGCTGTAGGCGGGCAGGACGTTGTTTTCCCGCTCGTCAAACGCGCGGACGAGCCCGTTCGTTTCCGGCCGGCCGATAAGAATCCGTCCGCCCGGCAGGCCCGCGATATCCTGCTCGGCGACGACAAGCAGCGCCGCGCCGCTGATCTTTTCAATATAATCCCGCAGTTCTTCCGCCGTGTGGCGTTCCAGCCAGGTCGCTTTTTTACCCGTTACGATGACGCTGCGCGCCAGACCGTTTTGTGTAATCTGCATATCCCATCCTCCTTACGGGGTATTTGTCTATTTTAGTATAACATGCGGTATTTCGCCCGGCAATCAATAGGATTTGACATTAAATCTTTATTTTTTGCGCAGAAAAAGCCCTCCCGCGAAGGAAGGGCTTCATATTCGACAGTCTTACGCTTTCGCCGCCAGCTTTTCCAGCGCGGCGTTATACTGTTTGCGCTGTTCTTCGGAGAAGAGCGGCTCGTTATTGACGTACAGCGCGCGCGCCTGCGTGATGTTACCGATGCGCAGCTCGCTCATCACCAGCGCGAATTGAATGGACGCGTCGTGGAAAACGTTCTTGACCGACGCGGTCGCCGTGCGATACATCGCAAGCCGGTCGCCGCGGGACTCCTGTATCTTCATACAGGTGAGCACGCAGTCGATGTAGAGCAGCTGATAATACGCGCTGCGCGCGGAAAGCCAGGACTCGTTGGCCATCGTCGGGAAGAGCGTGCCGCCGTAGAGGGACATCGCGCGCTCGCAAAGCGTTTCGTGCTGCTGCGCGTCGAGCTTTTTGGCCTTGGCCATCATGTATACGCTCTCAAACGCCTCAGATTCCATCGTGATCGTCAATTCCGGATTGATCCCGTAGATGCCGTTGTTGATGACGATGAACTGCTCGTCCGTCACGCGCTCGAGCACGCGGCGCGTCCGCAGGACGATGTTCTTGATCATGTTATACGGGCTGGCCACGGACTGATCCGGCCAGAGCACGTCGCCCAGCTCCTGAATGGACACGTCGCGGTGCCGGTTGCACAGCAGGTACACCAGCATCATGCAGCACTGCGGCGAGGCGAAATCGGTCGCCGTCAGGCGGCCTTTCTCGGTCATGATTTCAAACGCCCCGAAGCACTTGACGACGATATCGCCCATTTCGCAGCCCGCCGCCCCGATGCGTTCGATCGTGGTTACCGCATCCCATCCGCGGGAGACGAGCAGGTCCATCCGGGCCATGCCTTTCCGCCAGGGCACGAGCATGCTGATCATGCAGTTCGCCGCGTTCACGCGAAGGTAACGCGCAATATCGGTACGCGTGCTTTCGTTTTCCTGCGGCGCACACCTCCGGTATACGTCCTGAAAATCCTTCTCCGCGGAAAGAACCGCATATGTATTTTTTCCGATACATTCCCCGAACAGCGTGCGGAACGTCTCGTTCGCGTAAACAATCTCACAGTTTTCCGGGTGGCTGATACAGAATAGCGCGCGATCCATTTCGTAACGTTTCCTTTCGTTGTCAAATATGTTTCTACACCCGACGGCACTTATTTTACCATGTATCCGCTCCATTATCAATTCTATTTTCTGCCTAAATCAAGTCTATTTTTCATTATTTATTTCGACATATTCTTTTTGATTATATCCTTTTCGCGCGGCCGGATTTTATCCGTTCGCGCCGTTTTTGAAAGCTATTATTTTCACGGAAGTTCGAAAACTGAAACATTCTGTCTTCCGCTCGCGGACAGCCTCCCTCCGTTTTTATTTACAGTTTGAATAGTATTCTTCCTCTTTTCCAACCCGCATTTCATAAAATCCGGTTCCCTGCGTCCGCTCGTTAAGTGACATATAAAAACTCCCGGCAACAAAAAATGCAACCGGGAGCATTTGTCTGTCTTCTTAAAAACCGGCTTTTTCTTCTGCGGCGCTCAGGCGCCGCGCTGGGCGCCGGCATGAAAAGCTCCCGGCGGAACAGGCCGTTTCCCCATGGTACGAATTTTACCCGTCGATCTGATCCGCCTGCGCAGTGCAGAGGCGGTGATACAGCCCGTCCCTGCGAATCAGTTCCTCATGCGTACCGGATTCGCTGACCACGCCGTCTTCAATTACGATAATGTTATCCGCGTTGCGAACGGTCGAAAGCCGGTGCGCAATGACGAGGATCGTTTTCTTACCGCACAGGCTGTCGATCGACTGACGGATCAGCTCTTCCGTCTCGTTATCAACGGCGGACGTTGCCTCGTCGAGAATCAGCACGGGCGCATCGCGCAGGAGCGCCCGCGCGATGGCGATGCGCTGCTTCTGTCCGCCCGAAAGCCTCGCCCCGCGTTCGCCGACAATCGTCTGATACCCTTCCGCCATTTCGCGGATGAACGCGTCCGCCCGCGCCGCCTGAGCGGCCTGAATCACCGCTTCATCCGATGCGTTCGGCGCGCCGTAACGAATATTATCCATGATGGTGCCGTTAAAGAGAAACACATCCTGCAGCACGACGGAGTAATTGCCGCGCAGGCAGCTGATTTTCAGATCGCGAATATCCGTGCCGTCCATGAGAATGCGGCCGCCGTCCACGTCGTAGAAACGCTCCAGAAGCGAAACGATGGTCGTCTTCCCCGCTCCCGTCGCGCCGATGATCGCCGTCATCGTCCCCGGCCTGGCGATGAAGGAAATATCGCGCAGCACGCCCTTTTCGTCGTCGGAATAGCCGAAGGACACATGATCGAACTCGATCTCGCCGCGGCCGCGGCCGAAATCGATCGCGTTCGGTTTCTCCTTCACGTCCGGCTTCGCGTCGAGCACCTGCAGCACGCGTTCGCCCGCGGCTACGGCGCTCTGCACATCCTCCGCCAGGCGGCCCAGCGTCGTCAGCGGCGTGTAAAAGAGCGAAAGATACATGAAAAAGCCGACGATATCCGCCGCCGAAAGCCGGCCGCGCAGCGCGAGCGTCCCGCCGATGGCCGCAACGAGCACCGTGCCGAACGACGTGAGAAACTCAACCGACGGGTTATAGATGCCGTTGGCGAAGTTGGCGTGGATGTTCACGCGCCGGTATTCCCTGCACATTTCCGCCATGCGCCCGTGCTCGCGCTCCTCGGCGGAAAAAGCCTGAATCTCCTTCATGCCGGAGATATGATCCTGCATATCGCTGCTGAGCGCGCCGAGGAAGCGGCTGTTGATCTTGAACAGCGGACGCACCCTGCGCGAATAGAACGTGCTGACGTAAACCACGAACGGCACGGGAATCAGCGTAATCGCGGCAAGAAGCGGGTTGATGGCAAACAGCATCGCCGAAACTCCCGCGACGATCACCAGGTTCGAAATCAAATCCGGCAGCGTATGCGCGATCAGAATTTCCAGCGTGCCGGTGTTGTTGATCACGCGGCTCATGATATCGCCGATCTTGTTTTTCCCATACCATTTCGGCGTAAGCGTCTGGATATGATCGTACACGTGCAGCGTCAGCGCGGGCACATAGCTCCACGCGGCCACATGCGCCTGCCACATCGCCAGAAAGCGCATGAACCCGCGGACGACATACGCCAGCGTCAGCAGCGCGGCAAGCAGCAGAATCGTCTTCTGCGCATCCGGCGCGGGCGCGCCGAGGATGGCGGTAATCCGCCGGACAATCGCGGGCGTTGCAAGGTTGAGCAGCGAACCTGCAATCAGCACGGAAACGGTCAGCGCCAGCGTACCGCGCCAGGGTCTGGCGAAGGCCAGCAGTCTTTTAATCGTTTTAATCATCTGTACCCTCCGATTTTGCGTCCTGAACAAAAACGATGCTTTGCACATAATGATATGCTTTTTCGCCGCGCAATGCAATCCCCCCCCCGACGGATTTATTTCGCCGCGCCCTGCGCGGCAAAAATATGCGTTAAGCTCTTGACAAGACGCGTTTTGCGCAGTATCTTATAACAAATTTTTTGACGGAGGGGATGCCGATTGATTCATTATAATCTTTTGAAGCTCAAACAGGGCGCGGATACGGCCGCGATTCTCGCGCGCTGCCAGACGGTTTACGCGGAGCTGGAAGCCGAGCTGGATTTCCTCCACGACGCGAAGGTCTGCCGCTGCGTAACGGAGCGGGATTCCAACGCGGATATTATGATGGTCATGCGCATTGATTCGCCCGACCGGCTGGCCGATTATCTGCAGCACCCCAAGCACGTCGCCCTGGCGCAGGGATTGAAGGATTCCGTCGCCGCCAGAATGTCCTTCGACGCGGAATAGCCTTCCGCGCCGCAACACGAAAGGAAGAGTGATCCTGCCATGGAGAAAAGGAAAACCGCAGTCCCCGCGTTTCTCGGCGTCGCGTCCGTCTGGATCGGCAGCCATTTCGGCCCCGGGTTTGCAACCGGCGCGTTCAGCGTGCGGTGGTATGTCCGTTACGGCTGGATCGGCCTCATCACGCCGCTGCTGGCCATGCTCATTACCGGCGGCGTCATGTTCTACATGCTTGAATACGCCCGCGAGCATCACACGCCGGGCTATCGTCCCTTCGCCAAATCCTGCTACGGCGAAAAGGCCGGCAATGTCGTCGCCATTCTGTACGACGTCTGTTTCCTGATGACGATGATGTGCGCCGGCGGGCTCGCCTTTTCGGGCGAGGGAAAACTGCTGCAGGGCTTCCTTGGCGTTAACTACTGGGTCACGGCCATCGTGACGATCGTCATTTCCGCGCTGCTTTGCCTGTACGGCTCGAAGCTGCTGGCCAAGTCCTCGGGCTATATGATGTATGCGATCGTCGGCGTGGTCGTGCTGATCACGGTGCTCGCGCTCACCTGCGGCGATTGCGATATTTCCGGTTCCTTCGCCAACTCTGCCGCCAACGCCAAGGATACCAGCTTCCTGCACGCGATTCTCGGCGCGATGCAGTACGGCTGCTTCCAGTCGACGATCGTGTTCAACGTCATGTCCGTCGCCGATGTGCTGAAGGACAAAAAAGAAGCCCGCAAGGCGATCGGCGCGGGCTACGGCATCACGATTCTTCTGATGTGCAGCCTGATCTTCATGCTGCTCAGCTACACCAACGTCTTCGACGTCTGCGCGGAAACGCTGCCCGTCATGGCCGTGCTGAACCGGCTGGGCATGAAGTGGCTGCAGTGGCTCTACGTCATCCTGATGACGCTGGCTGTGCTCACCAGCGCCGCGGGGCTCGCGCATGCGGGCAACGTCCGCTTCGACGGCCTGTTCCAGTTCATCAAAAACGCACAGCTGCGGCGTTTCGTCATTACCGCAATCCTGCTGGGCATCGCCGCCGTTGGCGCCGCGCTCGGTTTCCAGGCCCTGCTGCAGCAGGGCACTTCCCTCGTCGGCTGGGC
>CAKTTL010000011.1 GCA_934615235.1 uncultured Clostridia bacterium | reverse complement strand
TTCCTGCAGCAGCTGGGCCGCGGCCTGCGCCTCAGCGAAGGCAAGGATTGCCTGACGGTGCTGGACTTCATCGGCGCTGCCAACCGGCGTTACAATTTCGAGGAGAAGTTTGCCGCGCTGCTGGGCGATGACCACCACAGCGTCAAGGAAGAAATCGAGCGCGGCTTTACCGGCACACCCAAGGGCTGCTACATTCAGTTGGAAAAGAAGGCTGCCCACGCGGTCCTGGAGAACATCAGCCGCAGCTTCCGAGGCCATGGCGAACTGGTCAGCCGCATCCGCTCCTTTGCCGAGGACAGCGGAAAGGAGATGACCTTTGCCCGTTTCCTGGACTGGTATCATTTGACCCCGGGAGACATTTACAGCAAGAATGTCAGCTTTGCTCGTCTTTGCGTGGAAGCCGGCGTGCGGGAGGATTTCACGGAAGAGATTGAAGTCACCCTCAGCAAAGTGCTCTATCGTTTTGCTGCCTTTGATTCCCGCCGGTGGATTCAATTCCTGCTGGACATTCTGCCCCGGCTGGATGATGTGGCTTTCGCGAGGCTCCCGCCGCTGGAACAGCGGATGCTGCAAATGTTCTACATGACGGTGTGGGACAGATATGCCGAGGATTGGAACAGCGACGAGGCGCTGGAGAAGCTGTACAGCCTGGCGGACAGCCCGGTGATGCTGGCCGAGATGCAGGAGCTGCTGCGGTACCAGTACAACCACATCGACTTCATTGATTCTACCACCGACCTGGGCTTTGACTGCCCGATGGACGTGCACTGCACCTATACCCAGCGGCAGCTGCTGGCCGCGCTGGATTACAAGAATTTCAGCGCCATGCGCCAGGGTGTGCTGTATCTGCCGGAGAAGAAAATTGACGTGTTCCTGATCACACTCAATAAAAGCGACAAGGATTATTCGCCCACCACCATGTATGAGGACTACGCCATCAGTCCCTCCCTGTTCCATTGGCAGAGCCAGTCCACCACCGCTGCCGATTCACCCACCGGCCGCCGCTACATCCATCACGCCGCGCAAGGCGGAAGGATCCTGCTGTTCGTCCGCGAGTTCAAGCAGGACGCCCTGGGCACCTCGCCCTATACCTTCCTGGGCAAAGCCACCTATGTCAGCCATACCGGCAGCAAGCCCATGAATATCGTCTGGAAACTGGAAAAACCCATCCCAGCGAAGTATCTGAGACGGGTGCAGCAGGTGATGGGGTAATTCCAATCATACGAAAGGGGAATTCAGCATGAATTTACAACGAGCCAAGGAAATACTGACAATTTTGACCGGTGCGTTCTCATTATGGGATTGTCCGACATGTTCAAGAGAAAGCTGTTGAATGGTAAAATACAGCGAATAGTTTGAAGCGGGATTAGCTAATAAAACGTTGTTTCTCATAAATCATTTGATAATTGTCAAGCCCATTTTATACAAAGCGGAGAGAAAAGATGCCTACACTTGTACAGAAAGCTGCTTATTGGGAGCGGGAACTGCTGGATTTAAGCAAACGCAATCGCATGCTTCACTTTCGGGAGACAAAACGGTCTTCTCTCGTTATAGAAAAGCCGGACTTCTTTTCCATGTATCAAAGTATTGTGAAAGACGAACAGAGTTTGTCTTTCCAGCACCCAATTGGAAGAGACATTGATCCCAGGGCTTATTACCTACTTCGATTGATGGAGCTATCTGGTTCTCCCGTAGATGTATTCATCGGCGATATTCATACAACGCAGAAAATTCACGATCAGATGCTGACGCTCCGTTCCTTAAGAAACAAAGCACAGCTTGCTTTTGATGAGCAGGGAACAAATCTGCTTTATTTGGTATTTGGTTTCATTCATTGGTACGATGGTGATAAAAAAACAGGAGATATGAATTCGCCTTTTTTGCTGGTTCCGGTTTCGTTCACGGGGAGCGGGACGCATGATTATAATTTGAAACTATATGAAGATGATATTACTATCAATCCAACGCTGGTCTATGCTTTGGAGCAGAAAAGGCATTTTTCATTCCCTGAATTTGACTCTGACAAGGATTCATTCGCAACCTATATCAAAAAACTCGTTCCTTTATTAGAAAAAGCGGGAATGACATTTGAACAAAAATGCTGTCTGGGAATTCTTTCATTCCTGAAGATCAATATGTATTTGGATCTGAAGAAAAATAATGAGAAGATCACTTCAAACCCGGTGCTTCGGGAAATCTACCTGCCGCAAGCAAATGTGGAACGACCGCAATTTGATCATGACGCAGAGCCTTACGAAAACAGACTGCAGGTTTTAAGCGCGGATTCCAGCCAGATGGATGCCATCACCCTATCCAGACAAGGAAAAAGCTTTGTGCTCCAAGGGCCTCCTGGCACAGGGAAAAGCCAGACAATAACAAACATCATTGCTCAAGCACTAGCCGACAAGAAAAAGGTTCTCTTTGTATCCGAAAAAATGGCCGCTCTTCAGGTTGTATATCGGAGACTGGAAGAAGTTGGACTGGGAGATTTTTGCCTTCCTCTTCATGATTATAAAGCAGATAAGAAGCAGATTCTCAGGCAAATCGCTAAACCGCTGACGCTGAAAAAGAAAGATAAAAATGCCTCTGCACAGGCAAAGCTGGCCCAGCTGGAAGTTCTGAAAAGAAAACTGAACTTGTATCCGCAGGATATGCACCGGGTTCAATCGGCCTATCAGATGAGCTTATATGAAGCCATGAGCCGACTGGAAGAGCTTCAGGATGCGCCGGCATATAATGCAGGCATCAAAAATGCGCACGCGATGGATCGTCTAACGGTGCTCAAGCAGCAGGAGCTTATGGCGGAATTTGGCCGTACAGTGCAGTCAATGACGATCGCCCCAAACGAGAATCCCTGGCACGGGTATCGCCAGCAAGCTTTCTTGCCGGAAGAAAAGCAAAAAATCAAAGAACTCATCGAAGCATATCTGCAAGCCCAAAATGATGCAATGCTCTTGACAGCGCAGGCCGAGGAAGAATATCATTTTTCCATTCACAAAACACCGCAGGATTTGCAGCATACTGCTGCTTTGCTGGATGCGCTGCTTCATCTGTCGGTGCTTCCCCCTGTATGGTTTGAATTGAATACAGACACGTTAAGAGTAGAAGCGGAAAAAGAAAAGCGGAATCAGCATCAATATCTGGAAAACAAACAAGCTGCAGATTCTTTCTTCACCGCTTATCCACCGATGGATAAAGTGACGTCCTGGTTGGAATCTTTTCAGCGAATTCAAACTGGCTTGCTTCCCTTTGGTGTCAATATGGACTCACTGAAAAAATCCAAGCAAGCCTATATTGAAGCCATAGAAAGATTGGAAAAGTATATTCAGGCTTGGGAAAGCCAGGCCGGCATATTCTGGAGCAAGGACCAGCCTATTGCAAAAGGGCAGGAATTCTATGACTTTTTGAGCCATATTCATGAGGCTTCTGTTTTTTCAGCTCAATGGATTCAGCCTGGAACACGGGAATCTGCTATCCAGGTTTTTCAGTCATCCTATCAGCATCGAAAGAATGATCAGCAGCTGCAAGCGGCTTTGTTTTCCGTTGGGGCGACGGCTGAATCAGAAGACGCGATGAAAGCAGCTTATGCCTCCTGGAAAACAGCTTATCCCAATGATCCCACGCCGATTATTGGCTCAGTGCTTGAAAACCGTTGGCGTGTTCAGCATCCATCTGCTTTTTCTTCTATACCTTCCTTTTCATCCGCTGCATGGATGGGAAACGTGAACCAGTTGGTCCAGGCATTACAATGCCCCACAGCTTTTTCGTTTGATCAGTTGGACGCATATTTTGAATCATGTACTCACACCGCTGATACACTGGAAAAGTTTGAAAAGCTCTGCAATCCCTTTACAGGCTTGTTTCCTGATAAAATCTATAAACAGTTCCATCAATTCTTTCAGCATTTGCCAGGTATCGTAACCAAGCTGCCTGTCCCATTCGCTTGGACCAAGCAGAGCGAAAGAAATAACATTAGACAGTTGCTTACGCAGCTTATATCGCTTCAGGAAAACATAAAAGAGCAGCGGGAAAACATCCTGAAGGATTATCGGCCTTCTGTGTTTGATCTGCCAGCAAGTGAGATGCTGCATCGGTTTGAACATGATTATGCATCATTTTTTGGAGGACTAAAGTCTCAGAAGAAAAAAGATATATTTAATATTCAAATTTGCCGGAAATCTTCGGCGACAGTAATTCGAGATATTGAGGCCTGCCGTATATTAAAAGCGTTGTGCAGTTTGAAAGAGGTTGAAACAACATATCAGGATTTATGGAAGAATAATGCTGATAGGCTCATTATCAGCTCGAAAGACATGCCTGATGACTGGATCGGTATAAAAGAAAAGTTAGCCGATTTCGACGCATTCTGCCAGCAGGAAGAAAACCTCTATATCGAACATTTGACGAAAGGTATGCTGGAAGCCATTCCGAATACTGTGTCTGTATTACAATCGATTTCTTTTACCGAGGTTAATACTGTTATATCACAATGGATTCCCGATGCCATGACGCTTCCCGTTCCGGCAGTATGTCAACAAATAATTGGTATACTAAACAAATTGCAAGAAATGGTTGGTTTATTCCAAACAGCAGCAAGCTATCTCCATGAAGGCATTACCAATAGCCAAACCTATCATGCGATGGAATCATTGGTTCAGGAACAAGATCAGTTGCTGCTGAGCACAATGGATATGCTGCGTCGTCGCGTAGAAGAGGAGTCCGCATTTGATGCATTGAAAGAACAACGAATGGAATTGCTTGGGCCCGCCTGGCAAGAGGATGATCCTCAATGGGATGAAGTTAATCGTACATTTACTATCCTCGCACAGGCCAATGTAAAGAATGCCATTTCTGAAATTGCAAAAAAGACGCCTGATGTAACACTTGCTGAACTAAAACAATGGTATGCGGGCTTAAAGGATTTTTGTCCGGATCAAATGTTTAATATCATTCTCGAGGCAAATCAAAAAATACATAAAGATATCTCTGCGAAAGATCAGGCTGACTCTCTTCATGCCGGTTTGATTCAAATTGATCATGCAATTGAATTCATGGATGAAATATCGTTTTATGTTCCGCAACAAACAACCGCTACACTGATTGCTCAGCATATGAAGTGTCTGGCAGACTTGAATGAACTGATCAAGCAACAAGACGCAAGGCAAGACCAATGTATGCTGTGGTTTGGCGATGCCTATGCCGGATGGAATACCGATTGGGACAGAGTATTGCTGAGCCTAAAAAGATGGCATCTTTGCCGGGCACAATATCCTGAAATCCAAAAGAATATCGATCTTTACCGTCCCATCATAGCATCTTCAGACCGGGGCAGCTATGAGCGCTGGGTGAATCGTGCAATTCAAGTTGCTGGTACATGGCAGGATTCCTATGCAGAGATCGATACTTCTTTTGATCAAGGAACGTTGACGGGACTTACACAGGCAGAAAAAGAGGAGCGGCTGGCACAGGCAGCAGACCATATGGAATACTTGGATCAGTGGCTTCGCTATTCCATGAACAAAGAGAAAGTGGCCAAGGAAGGGCTGGAAACCGTCCTGTCTGTTTTTGAAAAGCAAAACATTCCCCCTATGCTTTATGGACAAGCATATGAAAAAGCATTCCTGCTCGCTTGGATCAATCAGGCTTTGGGAAGCTGTCCGGATGTGGAGCAGTTCAACGCGCAGGAAAAGGATAAGGATATTGGAGCTTTTAGAAAGCTGAGCCAGGACTACCTATCCATCAATCGTTCACGGTTGCAGGACGAGCTCATAGACCGCGTACCAAAGCTGGAAGCAGGCGGAGAGATGGCGATTCTGAAAAAAGAGCTTTCCAAAAAAACAAAAAT
Organism: uncultured Clostridia bacterium; assembly: GCA_934615235.1. Lineage (GTDB taxonomy): Bacteria > Bacillota > Clostridia > Christensenellales > Aristaeellaceae > Aphodomonas. Next base: position 40,217 of record CAKTTL010000011.1, on the reverse strand, counting down.
CATGCCGCTGCGCAAATTATTCCGGCAGATTCCTTATCTGCTGCTGAAATTGAAGCCGTGTCTGATGATGTCTCCCCTGTCTGTGTCTTATTTCCTGGATTCTGATTTCTATCACTTTGACATGATCATATTTGACGAAGCCTCCCAGATATTCCCGCAGGATGCCATTGGTGCGATTCTCCGCGGCGATCAGGCCATCATTGCCGGCGATACAAAACAGATGCCTCCCACTGATTTCTTTGCTGTTGATATGGAGGAAGAGGAGGAAGAAGACGAGGACGAAATCAACACCCCGTTAGGCGATTCCATTCTGGAGGAAGCGGATTTCACGTTGACACCCCAGCAACTGCTTTGGCATTATCGCAGCAGAGATGAACAATTGATCGCTTTTTCCAATCAGCATTTTTATGATGATCACCTTTACACATTCCCAAGCAATGCTTTACAGACAACAGACGTTGGCGTGGAATATATCTATGTACCGGATGGGATATATACCAAGCGTCACAATGACAGGGAAGCTGAAATGTGCCTTCGTTTAATCCGTGAACATTTTCAAAACCATCCGGACCGATCCCTGGGCGTAGTCGCTTTCAACGAAGCACAGCAAACTGCCATTGAAAACCTGGTTTGGGAAGAAAGAGAGAACGACCCCTTCTTTGCAAGCTTGCTGGATGCTAACCAGATCGAACCGTTCTTCATTAAAAACCTGGAAAATGTGCAGGGCGATGAACGGGATACTATCATTTTCAGCATCTGTTTCGGTCGTGCGCCTGACGGAAAATTTCGCTATAATTTCGGGCCTTTAGGCAAGGCCGGTGGGGAAAGGCGTTTGAATGTTGCGGTAACGCGCGCCAAATGCAATGTAAAGCTTGTGGGATCGATCCATGCTCAAGATATTGATTTGAACCGTGCCAAATCCGAAGGAGCGCGGATGCTCAAATATTATATTGAGTATGCCGCGCATCGTGATGCTGCCGGGAACGAAGAAGGGAGCGACCGGGATTCTTTCATTGATTCCGTCGCTCAATATCTGGAAAGCCAGGGATATCAGATTAAAAAGAATGTAGGCCGTTCTTCTTATACAGTAGATATTGCCGTATGCGCAAAAGAAAATCCTTCCCAGTATATTGCGGCTGTGCAATGCGATGGAAGCAATTATGCTTCGGCCCGTACAGCCTGCGATAGAGAAGTGATTCGGCAAGATATGCTTGAAAACCTGAATTGGCGCATTATTCATTGTTGGAGCGCCGATTGGTTTGCACATCCTTCCGCGGCCCGAAAAGCACTGATGGATCAACTGAAGACAAAAAAGTCTGCGAAGCCGGTCAAAACAGTGCAACAGAGTTTCGTCCATTTCTCCTCTGACCAGGATCAGGTGCCCCAGAAAGTTAACTTATCCGACATTCCAATTGCCGCCAGTCAGTTGCCCGAATATCAAACTGCTTCAAATATGCGATATTTGTCATCGGAATATCCTGCAAAGTATTCTGAATACATGAAACGTATTTTGCATTGCATCCGATATGAGCAGCCAATCAGTTTGGAACTGCTGTATAAACGTATGGCTCCTTTGTGGGATCGTCAGGTTGCGAGTTCCTATGTCCGAGATCAGGTGAATGAACGATTGGAGAAGATGCGGGATGCTGTGAAATTGATTCATGGCTATTATACCTTGGTCAATTTCATGGAAGCACAGGCGCGAACTGCTGGTGATCGGGAAATCGACCAGATTTACCCGGACGAATTGGAAGCTGATCTTGCTTTTGTGATCCAACAGGCCTACGGTATGGAGCGTCAGGAAGTCATCACAGCTACTGCCCGCATGATGGGCTATCAAAGAACTGGGCAGAAAATCATTTCTCATTTGAACGAAGCGTTGGATCGTTTGCAGGCCAAGAACAAAATTACGATCGTTCATGATAAAGTACAATGGAAGGAGTAAGAGAAATGAATGACAGGACCATGTTGAATCCTTCCTTACAAGTGCCTCGCCCGGATGATCAGACCGTTTTGAACACAGCAGCTATACAGGCTGAGGGGTTACGCCCTGGTATGAAGCTGAAAAACGGAATAACAATCCTCAAAAAAATGGATGTTACCTCCGGTGAAGCAGATCTGTATTTGTGCGATTACGAAGGGAAGAAGCTCGTATTAAAGCATTACCGGCAAGCGCAATCTCTGAAAAAAGAAGTAACGGAGGCACTGAAATCCATCCGTTCAGAATATGTGGCGCGGGTATATTCCGTTGGTACATTTTTGGAACGCAACTATGAAATTGATGCGTATTTTCCCTTGGGCAGTCTTGAAGGAAAAAAAGTGCCATATGAAACAATCAAAAGCAAAATCATTCCACAATTAAACGAGGGGCTGCATGTTCTGCATGAAAAAGGCTTGCTGCACAAGGACTTAAAGCCTTCAAACATCATGCTTCGTACCCAGCAATATGATATTGCCTTGATTGATTTCGGCATCAGTTCCATTCTTGAAAACAACAGCACAGTTCTGCTGACCCAAACGGGCATGACGCCTCAGTATGCTGCCCCCGAAACAATGCAGGGGATGTTTATGGAAGAATCCGATTATTATTCTATGGGTATCACCCTTTGCGCGTTATTTCAGGGTCATTCTCCTTTTCACGGGATGGATGCACAGCAGATTTCCCGCTTTATTGCGATTCAGCGATTGCCCTTGCCGGAAGAAATGCCCTCTGATCTTCAGGATTTGATTCTTGGATTGACGTATGTAGATGTCACCAATCGAAATGACAAGAGCAATCCAAATCGACGCTGGACCTATGACGAGGTGAAAAAATGGATTGCCGGTGAACATCAGCCTGTGCCCGGCAATCCAAACGGTGCATTTTTGCAAGATGCGGAGTTCGGTGGCAGGCGCTTCCCGGATCAGGCATCTCTTACAGAGGAAATGATCCTTCAATGGGACTTGGGAAAAAAGATGCTCATTCATGGGGATCTGGCTCTTATGTTCCGGCGCTGTGCCCCGTCCAGCGCTCCGTTATGCGCAGTGGCGCTGGAGAAGGCAAAAGATGCTGGAGGATATGAAGACCTTGCCTATTTTTTCCTGCTATATGAGTTCATGGAACACAAAGAACGTTTTGTTTGGAAAGGAAAATCCTACGAGAATACTGTTGCTTTGGGAAATGATATGCTGTCTCGACTGCAGAAGGGTGACGAAACTGACACAAGATCCTATACAGCCATGCTACGGCAGAGAATCCTGACGGCCTATGCGCAAATCAATGAAGTAGAGAATAATCCACAGATGGAAGCGATTCACGCAGCAGAAGAGATTTCCGCGCAGACGGACCTTTCGGCTTTGGATATAAAGAAGCTGCATTACCGGATCGCCTATCTGCTTTCAGGCCAGAAAAAGCTGGCGCTAGGTGAAAAGAGTTTTTTCTCAGTTGAGGAATTGGCAGCTCACATGCAGGCCCTGTCCAATCAATCGTTCGATTCTTTTCAGGTTTTTGCCCATCAGCTTATCCAGGACACCAGAACACTGGATGCACAGTTTGAAATTTGGTTGGAAGCCATAGGCCATCAGCAAGCACTGGAAGCCTGGCGGCAGATATTGACACAGTAAAGGTGGAAAAGAAATGAGCGGACCAAAATCTTCACGATACACCTTGACTCCAGCCCAGCGCAAGGCACTTATGATATCGCTTCAAAAGAATATCGTTCAGCAGGAGCGAATCAAGCTTTCCGCTTTGTTGGCGCAAATGGAAAACGAGGAGAACAGAATTCAGCACTATGGTAATGACCATGTAAAAGAAAAACCGCTGGATACAGCTCAGCTGATTCGGCAGTATTCCCCTCTGCTTTCTGAAAGCCTTTCAGACGATTTGGAAGCGCTGTCTGCGCAGAGCAATGCACTGCGATCAGCACGCCAGGCAATTTCCCGGACATTGACAGTAATGAAACAAACAAAAGAGGAAGCTAAAGCTTCCTGGGAAAAGAAGATAAACCGGGACATAACAAAAGGATTCGGCTCAACACTGGACAGCGCTCTGGATGCAAAAAGAGACGCAAAGCAGCAAGAGCATCAAAAGAGGATAGCGCAGCTTCAGGAAATCATTGAAGCCGCCGTGACAAATGAGACTGCGGCGCAGGCAAAGAAGCTATTGATCCAGTATCAGCAGGCAGATACGGGTGCTTTTCGAGACACACTTTTTACAACTTCTGTTCATCCGCTTTTCAGGCAGTATCAAGCAGAACTGGACCAATATAGCCGGGAAGAAGCGGAGTATCAGGAACTGTTGCTTCGATACAGTGATCTTTGTGAAGAATTGTCTGTTCCGCAAGAACCCCTGCCTTGGTCTCCAAGCGCTATGGCAGCCTTGCGTGGAACGATCGAAGAAATGGAGCAGCGCATTCTGCAGCGCGAAGAAGAAGCCTATATCTGCCGTGCGTTGGATGACGTCATGCAGGAGCTGGGATACCCCCTTCTTGGTACAAGAGAAGTTACCAAACGATCGGGAAAGCGTTTCCGCCACGCGCTTTATACTTTTGAAGATGGCACGGCCATCGACGTTACTTACAGCGATGATGGACAAATTGCCATGGAATTAGGGGGATTGGACAATCAGGACCGCGTTCCGGACGAGCAGGAAACGATCTATCTGTGCGACGCTATGGAGGGCTTCTGTACCTCCTTCGAGCAAATTGAAGAAAGGTTAAGGCGGCGGGGTGTCGTATTAAAAGAAAGAATCCACATGCTGCCTCCGACGGAAGAAAACGCACAGATCATCAATACGGAGGATTATCATTTATCCGAATCGCCCTCCATGCTGGATGTTCAGCACCATATCGGCGGCAGCAGCGGAAGCAAACAAATGCATAAGGATGGAGAATAATGGAAAAGTATAAGATTTGTCCTTCCTGTGGGGCTAAGAATCTGCCAACCAGGATCGAATGTGATCAATGTGAAGCGGATTTGACCGGGGTTCCGGTTACAGCGGATATGCCTGAAGAAAAAAAAGAGGCTGCATCCAGATTCGTACGAATCTGTGACTGTGGAGCCAAAAACCTTCCGCAAGCCAGACGCTGTGCTGTATGCGGGGAAGATATTTCAGATATTCCCGCTGTTGAGATAGGGGAAGAAGAACCGACAAAATCACAAGAAAAGGCACAGTTTATCGCGCTGGATGGTTCCTATATCTATGAATTATGTGATAAAGACCTTATCCTTGGCCGCAATCATGACATGGCGGACTATCTGAACGGCTTTCCTTATGTCAGCAGGATGCAGGCGAAGCTTTCCTGGAACGAACAGAAATTAATGCTTACCAACTTGTCCCATACGAATCCTACCTACATCAACAATCATCCATTGGCATTTAACCAAAGTGAGCAGTTGAATGAAGGGGATGAAATCGGGCTTGGTGGCTGCGTGATTGATGGCAAGCGGCAGGACCAGGCAGCCTATCTGATCGTTCATCTTCCCAAAACGCAAGAAAAAGAAGGATGACATGTTTGCAGCAAGAATTCTATATCCAGTTGAAGTGCTTGGCCCGGGAAAAAGGATCGGACTATGGCTCAGCGGCTGCTCAAGAAAGTGCACCGGATGCAGCAATCCCGAATTATGGGAGCAAAAGAAAGAACAGTTCATTTCCGTTAAACACCTGAGCGCATTGCTCCACCGGCTTGCGCTGGATCATCCTGTGGACGGGATCACCATAACAGGCGGAGAACCCATGGATCAGGCGGAAGAAGTTTCTTTGCTCCTACCGCTGCTGTGTGATATAACAGAAGATGTGTTGATGTATAGTGGTTACACATTGGAAGAATTACGAGGAAGGAAGGATGCTTATACAGACACAATTCTGCGTCATCTTGCTGTTCTGATCGATGGCGATTATCAGGAAAAGCTGAATGACGGCTCTCCACTTCGAGGTTCTTCCAATCAGCGAATCCATGTTTTTTGTGAGAATGTCCGAGATTTGTATGTGGATTATCTCAGTAACAAAAATCAAATCCAGAACTTTTCCCTGGGGCACAGTATCATCTCTACCGGTATTCATCATCCGGATTATCAGACTGCGCTGAAAAATGCAGCCAAGCAGAAAGGATTGATAGAAAATGACTGATTTCACCCCGCGCTGGCATAAAGAGTTGGAAATCTTTATGCGGGTGAAACCCATTATTATTCTGGAAGGCAATGTGATGGATATTTTCCAGTATCCGATAGAAGGCGGCGTGGCAAAGGGCACGTTTTTGCGGCTGACGGAATATCTGCACTATTTTTTCCTGGATCACGGTTATCGCCATGTGGTCATCTATGATCATTTGCAGGGTTTTCATAACCCCAGCGAACCTACTCAGACGGACCGATTTGCAGAAATGGTTCAGGAAAATGCAGCGAATCATATTGTGCCTGCGCCATTCAAGGGAAGAGGTGCGAAAGCCGCGGAACTTACGCAGCGAGCCCTCAGGAGCAATCAGGAATCTGTTTCCATTGTGATGGACTTTGCATCCCGCTACATTACTGCCAGCGATCGGATGGATCAGAGCGAGGTGGATGCTTTTACCCAGCTTCAGCAGGCTGGCATGGAGGCCAAGGATATTCACACAGACAAAGGCATGGCGAAAAACCTTTGCGTTTTATTGGTTAACAAATTGAACGATCTGCCCGCGTGGTTCTATCTTCAAAACCCGAATTGCAAAACGATCACTGTTTCAACGCCCAGCAGGGAAGAACGGGCGAATTTTATAAAGGGAGACCATTTTTCCACATTTTTTGCAAAAGACGTTTGGGAGCAGGAGAAGGCGTTTTGCCAGGAACATCCGGAAGAGCTGGAAAAGCTGCAGGACCGCTTTGTCGCTCTGACCGAAGGAATGAGCTTTATTGAACTGAATGGTCTTCGCAAGCTTTGCAAAAATGAACGGTATTCCATCCGGGATTTCTGTGACGTGATTGATCTGTTCAAATTCGGCATTCGGGAAAACCCTTGGAAGAAGCTGGGAGAGGATGGCTTTACCGACGGGAAAGCCCGAATGGAGAAGCGGGTAAAAGGACAGGACACCGCCATCGAAAAAGCCATGGACGTGTTGACACGCGCAATGACTGGTCTCAATGGCTTACAGCATTCCTCCGGCATGAAACCTAAGGGTGTTATGTTTTTTGCCGGCCCAACAGGTACAGGTAAAACAGAACTGGCTAAAACCATGGCTGAGTGTGTGTTTGGCGATGAATCTGCCTGTATTCGTTTTGATATGAGTGAATTTAGCCAAAGCCACAGCGATCAGCGCTTGCTTGGTGCACCTCCTGGATATGTTGGATACGAAGCTGGTGGCCAACTGACCAATGCAGTCAGGAATCGTCCTTTCTCTATTTTGCTCTTTGATGAAATAGAAAAAGCGCATCCTTCCATTCTTGATAAATTTCTTCAGATTCTGGAAGATGGACGGATGACGGACGGTCAGGGAAACACGGTCTATTTCAGTGAATGTGTGATCATCTTCACCAGTAATCTGGGCATATATACGTTGGATGCTCAAGGAAATCGAGTGGCGAATGTATCACCAGATATGCCATACAGCGAAGTTAGCAAGCAGGTTCGCAGTGCGGTAGAACGTTATTTCAAGCTGGATTTGGGACGGCCTGAAATCCTGAATCGCATCGGTGAAAACATCGTGGTATTTGATTTCATTCGACCCGATACTGCGGCGGTTATATTGAATGCTCAATTAAAGAAGATTTCTATCAATCTCAAAACCGAGCACAAACTCAACCTGTCCTATTCCGATGAAGCCTATCGATTTTTGCTGGAAAAGGCATTGGGAAATCTGGAGAATGGCGGCCGTGGAATCGGAAACGTTGTTGAAAGCTGCCTGATTAATCCACTTGCAAGATATCTGTTTGAACATTTGGAAATGCATAGTATTCATATCAAAGGAATTGAAGAAATGGATCAGCAATATCAATTCATAGTGGAATAGTACAAAAACCAGAGAGACGGGTATCGAGCTTTATGGAAATTGCGGCATTATCGACTTGACCACTTGACTTGACCACTTGGCCACCTGGCTTACCAACTTGCGCACTTGCTACGGCAGAAGTGCCCGGACCGACCTTAGTCATGGAGCCGAAGGAGAGATGTATGATAATTTTGAACACATTGCCTTCGATGAACTCTGGCTCAGCGCCACTGTACATCATGGTGTATTTATAAAAAAGCGCCTCCGGAGAGGCGACTCTGTAGACGATGATTATGCGTAGATCAGTTCGTTGAGGATTATTTCTTCCGCCCGCTGCCGAATGATGTTCATCCGTCCGACCCAGGCAAGTTGATTTCGTACTTTCAGCTTTTCGTTAATGCCCTCTGCATCTACCGTTTGGCGAATTATTCGATTCATTCTGTCGGAACAGCAGGCGTCGATTTCTGCCAAATGCTCATACAGCTTCCCGGACAAAAGAAGCCGTTCATAGAATCCGGGACGATGTTCCTCCAGATACGCTTTACGCATCCTGCCGTAGTGGCCAATGCTTTGACGGGGAGTTTCCGGGAGATTCAGACCAGGGAAGTAGTAGTCCCCATGCAATGTATAATGGATACCATTTTCTGTGATTTCTTTCGGGAAACAGGTCATCATCATGCCCTCCTTTTTCACTTTTGCTTCATCTGTTTTCACCTTCACAAGCCCATTTCCAGTTTGGGTAAATGGCATGAAATACCGCAAAATCTTCACCAGCTCCGTACCCAAACCGTCCTTGCATGGCGTTTTGTTTGGGTACGCTACACCACAAGATATTGATTTTTCTTTTTCATCACAATACATTATGTTGTGTTATTGATCGAAATTTCATGGAGATTCGGAATTCGAGTCCTGTTGCGACCATTGTGTGCCTGGCAAGCTTGCTTGCCAGGTTTTTTCTTACCCTGCCGCCATGAGTGCTTGAAGCGCGAGCTGGACGGGATGGAGATCAGGGGATATTTACGGGCCGCCGTCCCTTCCTTCCGGGAAGGGATTGCGGCTTTTTTGCATCTTCGCGGGCGATAAAGCGCAAAACCGCTTGATTTTTCTATCGAATTCTTTTATCCTTACATTATAGAAGCCGGAGACGGCAAACCGAGGGGGCAGCCTTTTATGCAGCAGGGCGGAACGGCCGCAAATGCCGTGGAGATGCGGGGAATAACGAAAATCTACTCCAACGGCATCGCGGCGAGCAGGGACGTTAACTTTTCCGTGCGGCGCGGCGAGATTCATGCGCTGATGGGCGAAAACGGCGCGGGCAAATCGACGCTGATGAAAATGCTCTTCGGGCTGGAGCAGCCTACGAGCGGCGAGATTTTCATCAACGGCGAAAAGGTGGCCGTAACCTCGCCGAACGTCGCCATCGCGCACGGCGTGGGCATGGTGCATCAGCATTTCATGCTGGTGCCGTCGCTGACGGTGGCGGAAAACATGGCGCTGGGCATCGCGCCGAAAAAGGGCGGCGTGTTTTTCGACCGGCAGCAGGCCGTGGCGATGACGCGCCAATACGCAGAAGAGTTCAACCTCGACGTGGACCCGGACGCGAAGGTGATGGATATCCCCGTCGGGATGAAGCAGAAGGTCGAGATTTTGAAGGCGCTGGCGCGCGGGGCGAAGATTCTCATCCTCGACGAGCCGACGGCCGTGCTCACCACGCAGGAGACGGCCGAGCTTTTCCGCGAACTGGTACACCTGAAGGAGCAGGGATATACGATCATCTTCATCTCGCACAAGCTGCGCGAGATTATGCAGATCACCGACCGGCTGACCATCCTGCGCGGCGGGCGCTCGATGGGCGTGTACAACACGCGCGACGTGACCGAGCGGGAGATCAGCCGCCTGATGGTCGGGCGCGACGTGGTGCTGACGGTGGAAAAAAGCGCGGCGAAGCCGCAGAAAACCGTCCTGCGCGTGCGCAATCTGTCCTATACGAACGACTGGAACAAGAAAATACTCGACAACGTTTCCTTTTCCGTGCGCGCAGGCGAGATTCTGGGCGTCGCGGGCGTGGAGGGGAACGGCCAGCGCGAGCTGGTGGATATTCTCTTCGGGCTCGGGCGCAGGCCCGACGCGGGCGAGGCGACGGTGAACGGCAGGAGCGTGCTGGGGCGCGGGCAGGACGCGCTGCGCGAGATGGGCGTTTCCCTCGTGCCGGAGGACCGTATGCTCTACGGCATCGCCTCGGGCGCGAGCATCGAGGAGAACATGATGAGCGACCGCGTCGGCCGCAGGGCGTTCAACCGCGGCCCGTTTTTTAACATGAAGGCGCTGCACCGGGAGACCGACCGGCTGATTGAGGAATTCCGCGTGCTGTGCTCCTCGCGCAACCAGAAGGTAGGCATGCTCTCGGGCGGCAATATCCAGAAGGTCGTCGTGGCGCGCGAATTTTCGAGCGATCCGGCGCTGATTATCGCCGACCAGCCGACGCGCGGCATCGACGTGGGCGCGACGGAGTTCATCCGCCAGGAGCTGGTGCGCCTGGCGCGCGCGGGCGCGGCCGTGCTGCTCGTCTCCGCAGACCTCAACGAGGTGATGGAGCTGTCCGATTCGCTGATGGTCTTCCATAACGGCGCGATCGCCGCCTATTTTGAGGATACGGCGGAGCTGACGGACGAAATCATGGGCGAATACATGCTGGGCCTGAAAAAACAGGACGGCGCGCAGATTGGGAGGGTATGCCATGAATAAACGGCGGATGACGCTGTTCAACCTGGTGCGCGGCTGCGCGTCCATTCTCGTGGCGCTGCTGGTGGCGGCCGTGCTGATCTTCGCCAGCTGCGATCAGCCGTGGCTGGCGCTGCGGTATCTGATTCTCGGCCCGGTGATCGATTTCAAGGGCGGGGCGAAGTTCAACCTGATGAGCCTGTATACGATTTTCGGCACGATGATCCCGATCATGTTCACCGGCCTTGGCGTATGCGTGATGTTCTCGGCCAACGAGTTCAACCTCGGCGGCGAGGGATGCGTGATGGTGGGCGGCTTTGTGGCCGCGCTGTGCGCGATCTATGTGCCGCTGCCGGCGGCGCTGCATCCGGCGTTCTGCGTGCTGGCGGCGATGCTCGTCTGCGGCGCGATCATGCTGATTCCCGCCGTGATGAAGGTGAAGCTGGGCGCGAGCGAGATGGTCTGCACGCTGATGCTCAACTACGTCCTGCTCTACCTCGTCAAGCATTTCCTCACCAACGTTTTCGCCGACCGCACGAAGGGGCAGACGCAGACGGCGCAGTTCCTGGCGACGGCGAAAATCCCGTCGCTGATCATGCGGGCGAAGTTTACGTGGGGCTTTTTCGTGGCGCTGGCGGTGGCGGCGCTCGTATGGGCGTTCATGTACCGTACGCGCTGGGGCTACACTATCCGCATGCTGGGGCTGAACCGCGATTTTTCGCGCTATTCCGGCCTGCATGTGGGCGGGACGATCGTGCTGGCGCAGGTGGCGGGCGGCATGCTTTCGGGCATGGCGGGCTCTATCGAGGTGCTGGGGCGGTATACGTCCTTCAAATGGAACAACCTGCCCGGCTACGGCTGGGACGGCATGACGGTTGCGATTCTGGCGAAGAACAACCCGATTTTCGTGCCGCTGGCGTCGTTCTTCATCGCCTACCTGGATCGCGGCTGTCAGCTGATGGCGACGAACTGCAACATCTCCGCGAATATGATTGATATCGTGCAGGCCGTCATCTTCCTGTTCTTTACGGCGGAGCAGTTCCTCTCCGGCTACCGGCAGAAGCTGGTCGTCAAGAGCACGGAAGAAGAGCTGCTGGCGGCGGAAGGGGGCGCGAAGGCATGAAACAGTTCCTTTCGATGCTCTGGCAGACGGCGTTCTTCTTCTCGATTCTGCGCATTACCGCGCCGATTCTTTTTGCCGCGCTGGGCGCGGTTGTATCCGAAAAGGCGGGGTGCTCCAATATCGGCCTGGAAGGCATCATGATGATTTCGGCGCTGTTCGGCGCGCTTTGCAGCTACTGGGCGCAGAGCTGGGCCGTGGGCGTGCTGGCGGCGGTCGCGTTCGGCGCGCTGGTCGCGTTCCTGATCGGCTTTTTCGCGCTGAAGCTGAAGACGGATATCATCCTGGCCGGTATCGCCGTCAACATGATCGGCGACGGGGGAACGCAGTTTTTCCTCTATCTCTTCACCGGCATGAGCGGCAGCACTTCCGGGCTGACGACCTCGAAGATGCTGATCCCGACGGTGCGAATCCCGCTCATCGCTGATATTCCCGTCGTGGGCGAAATCCTGTCCGGGCATTCGGTTCTGACGTACGCGGCGTTTCTGATGGTGCTGGTTCTGTGGGTCATTTTGCAGAAAACGCCGCTGGGGCTGAATATCCGCGCTGTGGGCGAAAACCCGAACGCGGCCTCGTCCGTCGGCCTGAGCGTGACGAAATACAAGTATATCGCGCTCATGCTGGGCGGCGCGCTGGCCGGGCTGGGCGGCGCGTTCATGAGCATGTATTACAGCCAGAGCTGGAACGTGAACATGGTGGCCGGGCGCGGCTTTATCGCGCTGGCGGCTGAGGCAATGGGCAACCATACGCCGCTGGGCGCGATGCTCTCTTCGCTCCTGTTCGGCCTGGCGCAGGCCGTGAGCATCAAGGTGGCGGGGCTTGGGCTTTCGAGCGACATCGTTTCGGCGATTCCTTACGCGATCACCATTATCGGCCTTGCGGCGTACGCCGCCGCGCGCATTCACAGCGCGAAGAAAGCGCGCCGCAGGCTGAGCGCATAAATCAAAAAAAAGAAAAAGGGGAAAGAAAATCATGCTTGTTACCTGTGAAAAAATGCTCCTGGACGCCCAGAAGGGCCGGTACGCCGTCGGCGCGTTCAACGCGGAAAACCTTGAAATGGCGCAGGCGATCGTCGCCGCGGCGGAGGAGCTGCGCGCTCCGGTGATGATCCAGACGACGAGCTCGACGCTCAAATACGCCTCGCCGAAGATTTACCGCGACATGGTGGCCGCGATTGCCGAAAGTTCGTCCGCGCCCGTGTGCATGCACCTCGATCACGGCGACAGCGTGGAAACCTGCATGCGCGCCCTGCGCGCCGGATATACGAGCCTGATGATCGACGGTTCGCACATGCCCTACGAGCAGAACGTGGCCGAAGTGAGCGTCGTGGCGCGCGCGGGGCGCGCGTGCGGCGTGCCGGTCGAGGCGGAGCTGGGCAAGGTCGGCGGCAAGGAAGACGACCTGGACGGCGGCAGCGGCGGCTACACCGTGCCGGAGGAGGCGCTCGATTTCGTCAGCCGCACGGGCGTGACCTCGCTGGCCGTGGCCATCGGGACGGCGCACGGCGTGTATCAGGGCGTGCCGAAGCTGGATATCGAGCGGCTGAAGGCCATTCGCAGGCTGGTGGAGATTCCGCTGGTGCTGCACGGCGCGAGCGGTCTTTCCGATCAGGCGGTGCGCGACTGCATCGCCGAGGGCATCTGCAAGGTGAACTTCGCGACCGAGCTGCGCATCGCCTACACCGACGCGGTGCGCGCCTTCCTCGCTGCGGATCCGAAGGCGTTCGATCCGAAGAAGTACGGCGCGCCGGGACGCGAGGCGGTCAAGCGGCTGGTGATGGAACGCATGCGCGTGTGCGGCTGCGACGGAAAGGCGTGAAGGGTATGAAATACGTTTTGGGCGTTGATTTCGGCACGCTTTCGGCGCGCGCGGTGCTTCTGCGCGTTTCCGACGGCGCGCAGGTGGCGACGGCCGCAAGCGGCTACGGGGCTTACGACGTGGCGCTGCCGGGCGGCCTGACGCTGCGTCCGCGCTCCTGCTGCGCGGTGCCGGCGGAATACCGCCGCGCGCTGGAGGAGGCCGTGAAGGAGACGCTGCGCCTTGCGAACGTCGCGAAGGAGGACGTATGCGGCGTCGCCGTCGATTCGACGAGCATGACGGTGGTTCCGCTGACGGAGGACGGCGCGCCCGTTTGCGAAAAACCGGGGTTCGAGCGCGTGCAGGACGCGTATATCAAGGTCTGGAAGAGCCACAGCGCCGAAGAGGAGGCGCAGCGGATTGAAGCCGTCGCAAGGGAAACGGGCGAACCGTTCCTGCGCGTTTGCGGCCATCGCGTCAGCAGCGAGTGGCTTTACCCCAAGGCGCTGGAAACGCTGCACCACGCGCCGGCCGTATACGCCGCGGCGAGGTATCTGCTCGACTGCGCCGACTGGGTGAACTATCTGCTCACCGGCAAGATTGCGCGCTCGGTCAATTCGCTGGGCATCAAAACCTTCCGCCGGCATGATATGGGCCTGCCTTCCGCTGAATTCTGGCGGAAGGTGGATGAGAATTTTGCGGATGTGAACGGGAAGCTCGACGGCAGAATCGCGCTGTGGGGCGAGAAAATCGGCGAGCTGACGGAAGAAGCGGCGCGATGGCTCGGGCTCTGCCCGGGGATCGCGGTCGCGAGCGGCAGCCTGGACGGGCACAGTCCGCTGGCGGCGCTTGGCATGAACCGCGACGGCGATCTGCTGCTTTCCATCGGTACGAGCAACGTGCAGGCGCTGTTGAGCGACACGTATTCGGAAATGCCGGGCATCTGCTCGATGGGCGTGGACACGATGGTGCCGGGGTTCAGCTGCTACGACGCGGGGCAGGCGGCCTGCGGCGACATGCTGGCCTGGTATATGGACAATATGTTGCCGGAAAAGGAGGCGCGCGAAGCGCGTGAAAAAGGCGTGTCCCCGCATACGCTGCTGAGCGAGCGCGCGTTTGCCGTGCCGCCGGATGCGCAGGGATTGGTCGTTCTTGACTGGTTTAACGGCAACCGCTGCCCCTATGCCCGCGCCGATTTGAAGGCGCGCATGGACGGACTGACGCTTTGGACGCGGCCCGAGCATATTTACCGCGCGATGGTTGAAGCGACGGGCTTTGGTTCGCGCGAAATCATTGAAAACATGGAAGCGAACGGCTGCGCGGTGCGGCGTATCGTCGCCTGCGGCGGCATCGCGGTGAAAAACCCGCAGCTGGTGCAGTGCTACGCCGATATTTTCGGGCGGGAGATTTACGTTTCCGCGCTGCAAAACGCTGCGGCGAACGGCGCGGGCGTGCTGGCCGCGACGGCGGCGGGGGCGTACCCGACGCTTGCGCAGGCGATGGACGCGATGAGCACGAAGGAATTCAGGGTGTATACGCCGAACCCGGACAATAAACCCGCCTATGACGCGCTGTTTGCGCGCTATCAGCGCCTCTGCAGGGAGACGATGGAGGACGCGGAATGAGAGAAAACCGGCCCGCTGAAGCGGCTCGGCTGATGAGACAGTAAAATTCAAATTTCTTGGAACAGGCATGATCTCGGTCATGCCTGTTCCGCTTTCAGCAGTTTATCCACGGGAATGCAGCCCATAAGGTCGTACTCGATATGGTTCTTCTGTCTGCGCTTGCCGCCGGACTTGTCAGGTGCATCTACATAGACCGCCTTGACAAGCTCTCTGAGTATATAGGGCGTCAGCTCCGTGAGGGCGCTGCTCCTCTTTAGCCGCTGAACAAACTGTTCTATATTCTCTGCCTGTTGTTCCTGTTCACGGAGTTGCTGTTGCAGACCTTTGACCTCGGCTTTAAGGTCTTTTTGTTCCACGGTGTAGTTTCTGCTCATCATCCCGCAAAGCGGTCATCATCCAGCCGACAGGCCGCATTGTCCTCGTAAATGCGGATGAAAAGAGGGCCAAGCTCTCCGATTCGCTTCTCAGATTGTGCCGGCCGCTTTTGATACAGCCGCAGTGATTGGCGGATTGTTAGTTTTTTTATGTTGTATTCTCACTTGGTTACTCCTTATAAACAAAGTACACGATCTCATCGGGGACATTTACGATGTATTCCTTTGCCTGTGGCGGATAGATATTCTTGTTCGGTACGTCTTCAAGCGGTATCCAACACATATCAAGTTCAATACGCTCGTTGCCAAGCTCGTCGAGTGCTTTGAAATTTCTGTCAATCGGTATTTGCGTTTCGTCCTTCAAGGAAACCAAATAATATAGGTTTATCTGCTGACAAGGACGAGCGCCCCAAGGGAAGAAATTCTCGTTCACCATAAATAGTCTTTCCACATTGATGTCAGCGCCGATTTCTTCCTTGAATTCTCTTACAATTGTTTCAGCGGTCGTTTCGCCAAACGCAACGTGACCACCGATAAAGGCGTATCCGTCATCATCAACCGCCTTTTGCATAAGCGCCTTGCCGTTGTGGATGAGAAGTCCACCGACACGGTACGAAAAACATAATCAGATGTTTTGAAAAGTATATCTGCCATAATAATTCCTCAATTCCTGTTCGCATCATAAAATGCGGAGCAATTCAGCTAGTGAACCAATTTGATAATCTGCAACACCTTTACCAAGCACTGCGCCTTGATACTGTGCAAGACCATTCTTTACCCAGACAGTTTTCATTCCAATCGCTTTTGCAGGTATAATGTCGTTATCAAGACGATCACCAACCATGACGCTTTCTTCTGCGATGCATCCAGCAAGTTCAAAAGCCTTTTCAAAGATTTTCTTATCGGGTTTGGCATATCCAAGCTCTGCAGATGCGGCAATTACATCGAAGTATTGGCGCAAGCCCCAAGACTCCAGGCGTTCTGCCGTTCCAAGTTTTTGGTTTGCGATAATGCCGAGCCTGTATCCTTTGTCACGGAGCGCCGCCCATGTGTTATGTGCATCCGGGTACGGTACTTCATCTTCCGAGTGCCACGGCGTTTTGCTCAGGCCTAAGCGCTTTATGGCGGCAGAGTTACCGTCCAGTCCCTGTTTGGCAAGAGCAATTCGGACATCGTCAAATTCCTCGAAAGAAATATTTGTGCCGACAATTATGTCTCGAACACGGTGGTTGTATGCTTCGGTTTCGTCAATCAGCGTTGAGCCAATATCAAAGAAAATCCACTTAATCATTATCTTTCGTCCTAGGGTGTATCTGAAAAATTCCCTGAGACTCCATCACGACGTCTTTTCCGCCATTTCTGCGTCGAAAAATCTCGATTTAGCGCCGCTAAACCTTCGATTTCCCTCCTTGAACTGACAAAAAATCCGTTCGTGTTGTCGCCTCTTCCTTTTTCAGATACACCCTAAGAAAAAACGGCTCGCTGAAAGGCGGGCTGGTTTTTTATCAGCTTAAGCAGACGGGTTGACTTTTCGCATGTTTTTCTTTTTATAAATTGCAGCCGCGATGCACCAGATTACGATAGCGCTATTCGTGCTGCTCTGGCTTATAACGGACATCCATGTGGCTGCAGGTATCTGCAGGGCCTGCGCGATATCCGGAATGATAACGAGCAGAATGTTCCATGTGACCGGATGGAAAGCAAGCATCCATCTGGGATAACGGCTTTTGCCGGCAAGCAGCATTACGAAATGAATCCCGAAGAGCAATACCATCGGGATATACATAGGGAGAATTGCGAGGAGCATATCGCCCTGATAGGCGCTAACCGCTGCGACTGCGCTTTCTGATCCGAGGCGAGGCCCCAGATATGCGGTAAACCATGCCAGGGTAGCCGACCAGAGATGGATAGCCAGAGCCACTGAGACGGTGAAGATCCCGCATAGGGAATGGACGAACTTGGTTTTCCTGTACTGGGGGTCGATGTCGGCATTCAATGCCTTTACCATAAAAAAGAAATAGAGAAAGCTCCCGATTGCGCCCAGTCCGACGATCAGTACGGGACGCCACAGCCCGTAAGAGCCGGACAAATAATAGGCTCGGTTGAACATGCCCGTGTCCGTCTCCTGAAGAGGAATGCACCCAAGCAGCCAGTCGCCGGCAGCCATGAGTATGCCTCCGATTGCGCCAAGAATACACCAACGGATAAACTTTTTGCTTTCTTCTGTCTTCATTGTTTCGCCTCCGATTGCAGTTTTCGACAGAGGTTATCTCGGTCGGGGTGAAACACGGCTCGTTTTTCAGCGGAGAATAAAAGCCGTCCCCTCTTTCGAAGGAACGGCTCGTTTTTCACAACGCGAACGTTATTCCGCGGCTTCGGCCACAGGATACACGCAGCACTGCTTTTTATCCTTGCCCAGGCGCTCGAAACGGCAAATGCCGGAGGCCTTCGCATACAGGGTATCGTCTCCACCGAGGCCGACGTTCAGGCCGGGATGGATGTGGGTGCCGCGCTGGCGGTACAGGATGTTACCGGCCAGAACGAACTGCCCATCAGCACGCTTCGCGCCAAGACGCTTGGAATTGCTGTCGCGGCCGTTACGGGTGCTGCTGACACCTTTCTTGTGGGCAAAGAGCTGCAAGTTCATCTGAAGCATGTTTGCACCTCCCATGTCAACTAACCTTCACGAGATCGGGATACGCTTTGGCGATATCCTCGAGCCCTTGCCGCACGCTGCGAAGAATGATCTCCGCGGCGTACCGCTGCTTCGCGCGCAGACCCTTTGGGAGCCTTGCGCTTAAAAACCCGCTTCGCACGATCACTTCCGGCTCGACCCCGGCGACGGCCTCCAACGCGTTGACAGCCGTCTGGCTGAGCGCGGAGACTGCGGCGCAGACGATATCCTCGCCTGCGGGCGCATAGCCCGTATGCCCGAGCACTGTAAAACCGGAGAGCCTGCCGCTTTTATCGCGGCGAAAGCGGACGCTTGTCATCAGCCGTTAATGCCGGTGATCTCAAGCTTCGTGTAGGGCTGACGATGGCCCTGCTTGCGGCGGTAGTTCTTCTTGCTCTTGTACTTGAAGACGATGATCTTCTCGCCCTTGACCTGGCCGGCGACCTTGGCGGTAACCTTGGCGCCTTCCACGACCGGCTTGCCGACCTTCACGGAACCTTCGTCCCCGATCAGCAGAGCATCGAACTCAACGGCGGCATCGGCTTCCTTGTCAAGCTTTTCGACGTAGATCACGTCGCCCTGCTGGACGCGGTACTGCTTTCCGCCCGTTTCGATAATGGCGTACACGCGATTTTCCTCCCTCTTGCATACTCGCCGGCTCCAAGGCAGCCCGAAGGCGTTTGAACAAGCCCGCGCCGAGCGGCTTACCGATTGATGATACCAGAATCGACCGCGCTTGTCAACACAAAAACGCTGGAGAGCCTTGATTTTTTTACATTTTTCGCGCCGGGGGCGCGGGGAAAGGCGTTGCGCGGGCGCGGGTTTGCGGGTATAATCGGCTCGTGCGCGCTTGCGCGCCCTGAAAGGAAAAAAGCATGGAACAACAATCGAAGCTGCGCCGGATCCTGTTTGTATTCGGCTATTTCGCGCGCATCGGCGCGTTCACGTTCGGCGGGGGATGGAGCATCATCGCGCAGATGCAGCGCGATTTTGTCGACAGGCGCGGCTGGCTCACCGAGGACGATCTGATGGACATGACGAGCATCGGCCGTTCGCTGCCGGGCGTGATGATCGGCAACGTCAGCTTCATGTTCGGCTATCGCATGGCGGGCGTCCCGGGCGGCGTGGCGGCCGTGCTGGGGATGAACCTGGCGCCGTTTCTCGTGCTGGCGCTGCTGACGAATATTTACGCGCAGTTCTGCGCGAACGCGTACGTGATCAAAGCGCTCGGGGGCATCCGCGCGTCCGTGCTGCCGATTATTGGAGCGGCGGTGCTCAAGCTGCGCAAAAGCAGCCTGCAGGATGCGTTCGGCTGGATGGTGATGCTGGCGGCTTTTTGCGTAAGCACGTTTACCGGGTTTTCGAGGATGCTGCTCATCGTCTGCGGCGCGGCGCTGGGCGTGGCGGCAAAGGAGGCGCGGCGCGATGGTGTACGCTGAGCTGTTTTACGTGTTTATGCTGGTCGGCTTTACCAGCTTCGGCGGGATGTCGATGGTGCCGCTGATCAATGCGCAGATGATCGGCCACGGCTGGATGACGGCGACGGAGGTGCTCGATATCGTCGCCATTGCGGAAATGACGCCGGGCTCGCTGGGGTTCAACTGCGCGACGTTCGCGGGAATGCGCGTGGCGGGCGTGCTGGGCGCGGTGGCGGCGAATCTCGGCGTGCTTTCGCCGACGCTGACGCTTACCTGCGCCGCGTCGATTTTCATTCAGAAATTTCGCGATAATCGCTTCCTGCAGGAGGCGATGTACGGCGTCCGCCCGGTCTGCATCGGGATGCTGCTGTCCGTCATCGCCGGGATGATCGACGGCACCGTCTGGGTGGCGGGAGCGGTATGCTGGCAGGCGGTGGCCGTTGCGGCTGCGGTCGGTCTGCTGATGTGGAAGACGAATCTCAGCGTGCCGGTCCTGATCGCAATTGCGGCGGCAATGGGGCTGGCGATGTTTTAGAGAAGGGGAACGGTTTTTCTGGGGGCGGGGTCTTCTTTCAGGGGAAAGAAGACCCCCACGGCACTCAATCGTCGCATGCTCCCTATCGGTCGCCTGCTCGTTTCGTGCCGCGCCTTCGGCTCGCTGAATCGGCCACTGGCCGCGTTCGCCTTCGGCGCTCCAAACCCCCTCTTCGAAGAAAGCCGCTTAACGAACCGCGCAGGGGAGTGCACGGAGGGCAGCGTTCCCAGACCACCACCGCGAACAAAGCCGATTTTGGGGCGCTTTGCGCCCCTGTAATTTTTTTGCGCGCATTTGACACGGGTATTCGAAACGGCTATAATCGAATCAATACGATGAAAGAGGAAACCGCGCATGACAACCAGAGATTACCAGAAAAAGAACGGTTTTGCCATTTTCCTGTCCTATTTTAAGCCGCACAGAAGATTGTTTATCCTCGATATGATCTGCGCGACGCTCGTTTCCGTCGTCAATTTGATTTACCCGATTCTCTCCCGCAAGGCGCTGCAGGATCTGCTGCCGAAAAAGGCGTACGCCGCGTTTTTCGCGCTGATCGGCGTTATGGTCGGCATTTACGTGGTGCGCGCGTGTCTGCAGTATATAGTCACCTATTGGGGGCATACCTTCGGCGTGCGCGTCGAGGCCGATATCCGCCGCGATCTGTTTACGCATTTTGAAGAGCTGTCGTTTGATTTTTACGATAAGAACCGCACCGGTCATCTCATGAGCCGCCTGACGACCGACCTGTTCGACGTGACGGAGCTGGCGCATCACGGTCCGGAGGATATCTGCATTTCGTTCCTGACGATTGCCGGCGCGCTGGTGGTCATGTTTACCATCCAGTGGCGGCTGGCGATTGTCGTGGCGATTATTATCCCCATCGCGATGGCCGTCGTTTTCTGCCTGCGCCGCCGGATGATGCTCACCTCCCGCCAGGTCAAGGCGCGGCAGGCGAACATCAACGCGGCGATTGAATCGAGCCTTTCCGGCATCCGCGTGGCCAAGGCGTTCGCCAACGAGGACGAGGAAATCGAAAAATTCGGCGAGACGAACGAGAACTACAAAAACGTCAAGCACGACTATTACCGCGTCATGGCGGAGTTTTTCTCCTCGATCGAGTTTTTCCTGAGCGTTTTGTCGGTGGCGGTCATCGGAATGGGCGGGTTCCTGATCATGAAGGGATATATCGACTACGTCGATCTGATCACCTTCCAGCTGTACGTGACGGCGTTCACGACGCCGCTGCGCAAGGTCGCCAACTTCTCCGAAACGTTCACCAACGGCACGGCGGGCTTTACCCGCTTCCTGGAAATCATGCGCACCGAGCCCACGCTCAAGGACGAGCCCGACGCGGTCGACCTGCCCAAGGTGGAAGGAGAAATCACGCTGGAAGACGTGCATTTTTCCTACAAGCAGGAGCAGGAGGTGCTCGACGGCGTTTCGCTGATCGTGCATCCGGGCGAGAAAATCGGCGTGGTGGGGCCGTCCGGCAGCGGCAAGAGCACGCTGTGCCAGCTCGTACCGCGCTTTTACGACGTGGACAGCGGCTGCATCCGCGTGGACGGCTACGACGTGCGCAGGGCGACGCAGCACTCGCTGCGCGGCCAGATCGGCATCGTGCAGCAGGAGGTGTTCCTCTTCGCCGCCAGCATTCGCGATAACATCCGCTACGGCCGTCCCGATGCGACGGACGAGGAAGTGGAAGCGGCCGCGCGCCGCGCGGAAATTTACGACGACATCATGGAAATGCCGGAGCAGTTCGACACCTGGGTGGGCGAGCGCGGAACGCTCCTTTCCGGCGGCCAGAAGCAGCGCGTGGCCATCGCGCGCATCTTCCTGAAGAACCCGCCGATCCTGATCCTCGACGAGGCCACGTCCGCGCTGGACAGCGTGACGGAGGCGCGCATTCAGCGCTCGTTCGACGAGCTGGCGCAGGGGCGCACGTCGCTGATCATCGCGCACCGGCTCTCGACCATCCGCAACGCAAACCGCATTCTCGTCGTCGAAAACGGCCGAATCGCCGAGGAAGGCACGCACGAGCAGCTGCTGGCGAAAAACGGCGAATACGCGCGGCTCTACCGCGTGCAGAACGCGCTGGAAGGACGCGAGGAGATCGCGTGAGGGAATACGATTTTTTTCGGGGAAGAAACCTTCTTTCAGGAGAAAGAAGCCCACGCCACTCAATCGTCGCATGCTCCCTACCGGTCGCCTGCTCGTTTCGTGCCGCGCCTTCGGCTCGCTGAATCGGCCGCTGGCCGCGCTCGCCTTCGGTGCCCCCGAACCCCCTCTTCCAAGAAAGCCGCTTTTATCATCGGTTTTTACGTAAAGCATATAGAACGAGCGGATTTGCTGCCTGAAGGGGCGGCGAATCCGCTTGTTTGTTTTGTGCTGCGCCTTCGGCGCTTATACAGCCCCTTCTTCCAAGGAGCAGATTTTTTGCTCTGCGGTATGGTATAAAGTGGCTTTCTTCGAGAAGGGGGTCTGTGGGCGCTGAAGGCGAGCGCGGCCAGTGGCCGATTCAGCGAGCCGGAGGCGCGGCACGAAACGAGCAGGCGACCGGCAGGGAGCATGCGACGATTGAGTGCCGCAGGAACCTTCTTTCTCCAGAAAGAAGGTTCCTCCCCCAGAAAAAACTTCTCATCCCTGCTGCGTCAGTTTTCGCAATAGAGCGCAATCGCTTCGGAAATGAAGCGTGCGTTGCCGTCGCCGAAGCGATCGAGCGTGGCGGTGAAGCGCTCGTCGGCGGTGTACATCTGGCCCAGACAGGCGAGAATTTCCTTCGTACAGGGGTAATAGTAGCGGGTGATATGCGCGAGCCAGCGTTCCACAAGCGCCTGCGCCTCAGGGGAGGCGGGGGATTTGTCCATAATGGCCGCGAAAGCGGCGAAAATATCGTTTGCATCCTGCTCCATGACGGCGGTTGCGTTTTCATCCCGCGCGGCGGCGCGCTCGACGCTTTCGCGATAGGCGTCGGTTTTGCCCCAGCGTTCGGCGGCTTCGCAGGCGTATTTTTCTTTCGCCTCAAAAAGCGCGCGCTCGGCTGCGTTGTGTTCGGTCATTTCAATCTCTCCTTTGATGGACGCGTCGGCAAGGGCGATCAGGCTGTCAATGCGCTGCCGCTCGAGCAATAGCAGCGCCTTGCGCTCCAGGAGCGCCTGCCGCCGGTCGTAATCGGGGCGGGAAAGAATATCGGCGATATCGCGCAGCGGAAACTCCAGCTTGCGGAAAAAGAGCGCCTGCTGCAGCGTGGAAAGCGCCGCGTCGTCGTAGAAGCGATAGCCCGCGTCCGAGGTTTCGCTCGGGCGGACGAGGCCGATTTCGTCGTAGTAACGCAGCGTGCGCAGGCTTATGCCCAGCAGTTTTGCGGTCTCTCCGATGGAATATCTCATTTGCTTTCCCTCCCAACGGAATGATCATAAGGCATGACGCGGCGGAAGAGTCAACCCTTTGCGTTATAAAAATTTTTCTCTCCGGGCAAAATGCCGTCGGGAGGGATGAAGATGAAGGACAAGGATAAAAATAAAGAGCAATCGACCCGGAGCGAGGCGATCCGGCTGCGGCTTGCGCCGCTGCGGCGGCAGGCGCGCCGCGACAACAGCGACGTGCTCGGCAGCTACACCGGCACGCCCAAGGACGGCGGCGAGCCGGTGCAGGACGCGGACGATTTATAGGGCGTATCTGAAAAATTTCAGATATACCCCGGCAAAGCAAAACCCCTTGAATCTTTCGATTCAAGGGGTTTTCAGCACGGAGAGAATGGGATTTGAACCCATGGTACGCTATTAACGTACACACGATTTCCAGTCGTGCGCCTTAGACCACTCAGCCATCTCTCCATAGCAGTGCTCCAGCGGGAAATATAATACCACATTTTCAGCCTGTATGTCAACAGTTTTTTTGTATTTCCCTATATTTTGCGGGGAATTCGGGCACGATATGCGCCAAAGGAGGCGTTTTCATGCCGGATGATCCGTTGCGCGACGCAATCGCGGAGCCCGTTTCCAACACGCTCGAATACAACCTCGCCCGTCTGAAGGAAAAGCTGCGCGCCGGGCGCAACACCGACGTGACGGCGCGCCGCATCGTTTTCGCCGGGAGGGGCGCTGCGGCGTTCTTTCTCGACGGCATGGCCGACGCGAAGTTTGTCAGCCAGCACGTTTTGCGCCCGCTGCTGGAAGCCGCGCCCTGCGCGGCAGAGAACGAAAACCTCGCCGAATACGCTGCGGGCGAGGTGCTCTCTTCCTGCGCGCTGAAACCCGCCGAAAAGCTGGACGAGGTGATGAGCGCCGTTCTCGGCGGGGATACGGCGCTGTTTTTCGACGGCTGCGCTGAGGCGCTTGTGATCGATACGAAGGGTTTCGTCAAGCGCGGGGTAGATCAGCCGGTGAGCGAGACGACCGTGATCGGCGCGCACGAGGCGTTTGTGGAGAGCCTGAAATCGAACCTGACGCTGCTGCGCCGCGGCGTGCGCTCGCCGCGCTTCGTGGCCGAAATCGTCGAGGTGGGCACGGGCGCGCCGCAGAGCGCGGCGCTGATTTATCTCGACGGCGTGTGCAACGAGCAGATCGTCTCCGAGGCGCGGCGGCGGATGACGCGCGTCGAGATGGATCACGTCTCCAATCTGGAGATGCTCGAGCAGCTGCTGGAGGATTCGCCGTACTCCATCTTTCCGCAGTTTGCGCACACGGAACGGCCGGACCGCGCGTCGTCCTTCCTGCTGGAGGGCATGGCCGTGCTGCTGATGGACGGCTCGCCGCAGGCGCTGGGCGTTCCGGCGACGCTGATGCATATGCTGCATTTTCCGGATGTGGCGTTTCTGCGGTTCCAGTCGGGCACGTTCCTGCGGCTGGTGTCGGTGATCGGAATGATTCTGACGCTGTTCCTGCCCGGGGTGTACCTGTCGCTTCTGTCGTATCACAACGAGGTGCTTCCGCTGGCGCTGATGACGAGCATTTACGAAACCCAGTCGCGCGTGCCGGTTCCGGTGTTTTTCGAGCTTTTGCTGATGGGGCTTGCGCTTGATCTGATCAACACGGCCGGAGCGCGCGTGCCGGGGGCGTTCGGGCAGGGGCTGGGCGTGGTCAGCGCGCTGATTATCGGCCAGGCGGCGGTAACGGCCGATCTCGTTTCGCCCATGCTGATTATCATCGTGGCTGTGGCGGGCCTGGGTTCGCTGCTGATTACCGATTATAACCTCTCTCTGGCCTTTCGCATGCTGCAGCTGGCGTTTTCGCTCTCGGCGGCGCTGGGCGGGCTTTTCGGAATTGCGCTGGCGATGCTTTTTTTCTTTGGGGAGCTATGCTCCATGACCTCGATGGGCGTGCCGGTGTTTTATCCTTTCGCGCCCGCGCGAATGCACAACCCCGACCTGCTGACGCGCTATCCGCTCTGGCAGCAGCGCGTGCGCAATTATCTTTCAAACCCCGCGCAGATTCTGCGCGCGCGCGGCCGTGCCCGCGCATGGGAAAAGGAGAAGCCGGATGACGAATAAACGCCCCGTACCTTCGAAAATTCGCGTGCGCGCGGGCGACGGGCCGCCGCCGAGCGTGGATGGCCATCCCGGCTGGGTGGCGGATGAGAACGCGTCGTGGGGCTGGACGACGCTTCTGACCGTATTCGCCTTCGGCCTGGTGATGGGTACAGGCATGGTGCTGTCGCGGGCGCGTTCGGCGGCGTGGTGGGTGAACACGCTGGGCACGCTCGTGGGCGCGATGCTGACGTGGCTGCCCGCCTGGGGCGTAATGCGCGCCGGGGGAGAACGGGCGCTGACCTACGACGAGGCGCTCTGTCTGGCGCTGGGCGCGCCTGCTGGGGCGCTGCTGTCGCTCGCGTCGGCTGTGGCGCTGCTGGTCAACGCGGCGTATTTGCTGACGGTGCTGGCCAGCTTCGTTCGCCTGTACGTCATCGAGCAGGCCAGCGACTCGCGCGTGGCGCTGATTGCGCTGCTGACGCTGGGACTGATGCTTTGCCGCTGCCGGGCGCGCGGGTTTTCGCGCGGGATGCAGGCGCTGCGGTTTGTGATGGGCGGCATGCTGGCGGTTTCCGCGCTGCTGATGCTGCTCAACGCGAGCACGCTCAACCTGGTGCCGATTCTGGGCAAATCCGTCGGGGAGACGCTGTCGGCCGCGCCGTTCGCGCTGGGAAGCGGCGCGGGCGCGGCGATGCTGGGCATGCTGCCGCGCCTGACGGGCAGCGCGAAGCCGCCGCGCTTCGGCGTGGGCTGCCGGGCGGCCGTTGCGGGCGCGCTGCTGGCAGGAGCGTTTACGCTGCTGGCGAATCTGTCCGTCGCGCCGCAGGGGGTGGAAAACGCTGCGGCCGGCGGGATCCGCATGATGCTGGCGATTGAATACCTGCCAAAGGCGCAGTTTTTCCGCGTGCTGTATCAGTTTGTGCTGATGCTGGTGCTGCTGGCGGGGGCGGGCGCTTCGCTGGCGGGCTGCGGGATGCTGCTGGCCGGCGTGTGGCGGACGAAAAAACAGGGGAGGGCGATGCTCTGCGCGTGCCTGCTTTGCGTGCCCGTCATTTTCTGCCCGGACGATAAGCTGTATCCCGTTTTTGAGCATGGGCACGCGCTGCGCGCGCTGGCGCTGGCGCTGCCCGCATGGATTGTCTGGCCGATTCTGCAAATCAGGAGGAGGAAGCGCCGTGCGCAGAGGTAGCATCGCGGCCGTCTTCGTGGCGCTGTGCGTGCTGGTGGGGCTGCGCGGCGGCGTGGAGGTGGAGGATCAGACGTTTATCGTGTCCATGGGCGTGGACATGGCGGAGGACGGGCGCGCGGTGAAGCTGACGCTCGTGCTGCCGTCGGCCAAATCAGGCGGAGGGGAGGAGAAGGATACCTCCAACGGTTCCTACGAGGTGGTCAGCGTGTCGGCGGCCAGCCTCAAGGACGCGTTTCGCGTTTTGCGCGCGACGATTCCGCGTCATCTGAACTTTTCGCAGCTTCTGCAGGTTGTGGTATCTGAAAGAGCCGCGCGAAGCGCGCAGTTTATAGACCTGCTCGACAGCGTTCTCGCCGCGCCGCGCCTGAAGCAGTCGGCGCTGCTGGCCGTATCGACCGCGCCCGCGTCGGAGTTTCTTAAAAACCAGACGCCGTTTCTGGGCGTGCGCCTTTCGGCGACGATTGAAACGAGCCTGGGCGTATACGGGAATCTGGGCAACATTCCCGTTTCGATGCTCGGCCTTGCGCGCCGGGAGATGCGCGAATCGTGGCGCACGCCGCTTTTGCCGCTCGTCGCCGTGAACGAAACGAAGGGCGAGGCGTTCGCAATGCACGATAACCCGCTGGACGCGATTGCGGGCGAACTGCCCTATCAGGGCGGCGACCCGGCGGAGTATCTCGGCGCGGCGGTGATTTCGGGCGGGCGCATGGTGGGCACGCTCACCGGCGCGCAGATGGAGCTTTTGTCGTTCATCATGCACACGACGGAGGAAATTCCCTTCGAGGTGAACGGCGATTACTGCCGTCTGCACCGGCTGGATAAAACCGCGCTGCGCGCGGCAAAAGAAAACGGCGAATGCGCGCTTTCCTGCGAGCTTTCGATTACGGCGTATCCCGTCGGCAACAGGCCGGTGGACACGGATGCGGTCGAGCGGGAACTGGAACGCGCGCTGAGCGGGCTGTTCGATCATCTCTGCCGGCTGGGCTCCGATCCGGTCGGTTTTGAGGGGATCGCCGCGCGCAGCGTGTATACGCTCGACCAGTGGGATACTGCGGAATGGCAGCGGCTTTACCGGCAGGCGCAGGTGAAGGTGAAAGTGCGCGCGTCCACGTCGGAGACGATGTAAAATTATCTTGTGCGTTTGCAGCGGGTGATGTATACTGAAACGTACTTTTCGTTTCAGGAGGCTGCGGCGCGTCATGAGAGAGCTGTGCGCGAGAAATCTTTCGTATGTTTACCGGCAGGGGAAGCGGGAGATGCCCGTCCTGCGCGACGTAAGCGCGACGTTTGCGTCCGGCCGGCTCTACGTGGTGACGGGGCAGGGCGGCAGCGGCAAGACGACGCTTCTGCAGCTGCTGGCGGGGCAGATTGCGCCGGAGAGCGGCGCGCTCGAGCTGGACGGCCGGCGGCTTCGCCGCTGGCATATGAACCGCTACCGGCGCGATGTGGCGACAATGCTGTTTGACAAGAACAACCTCATGCCGCAGATGGACGTTGCGGAAAACATCGCCATGCCGCTGCGCGTGCATGGAACCGCGCGGGGAAAGGCGATCGAGCGGGCGCTGGAAATTCTCGATTCGGTGGGATTGCCGCGTTCGTTCGCGGCGCTGAGCCCGGCGATGCTTTCCGGAGGCGATCAGCAGCGGGTGGCGATTGCCCGCGCGCTGGCCGCGGATTCGCAGATCCTCCTCGCTGCCGAGCCGACGCGAAATCTTGACGTGGAAAACGCGGCGGGGGTTGCGCAATTGCTGGTGGCTTTCGCGCGCCGTGAAGGCCGCTGCGCGGTGATCGCAACGAACGATCCGACGCTGGAGAAATTCGCAGACGGGCGAATCGTGCTGGAGGACGGCCGCGCGAGGCAGGAATAAAATTGATTGCAGAAAAAGCGCCCCTTCGCGAAGAGCGGAGGGGCGCTTGTCAAAAGTTCCTGGGAAAGTTTGAGAGGGCCGCAGCCCTCTCATTTTCAATCATTTTCAGCGACATGTGCGGTGAAAATGCGGGATTTCCAAAAGAGCAAACGCTTGCGTTTGCGGTTGGAAATCCCTTCTCCGCCCCGCCTTCGCTCGGAAACGCCGCAGCGTTTCAGAAGGCGGGTCCCCAACCATCGCAAAACGTCAGTTTTTCGATGGTTCGGCGCCCCTTCGCGAAGAGCGGAGGGGCGCTTGCATGTCAGGTCAGGCGGACGACGGTCATGCTGGAAACGAAGCCGTTCGCGCCGGTGCCAATGACGTCCGAGAGCGTGACGGACTGGCTGGAGCCGTTGCGCAGCATGATCACGTCGCCTGCAGCGGCGGTGACGACGGCGCTGCCGGAAACGAGCTCGCTTCCGCCCGCCGTCTCGAATTTCTTGCCGGAATAAGCGAGGTTCGTGCCGGTTTCGTTCGTCAGCGTGAGGACGATATCGTCGCCGATTGCGCCGGAGACGGCGAGCACATTCCAGATGAACAGATACGTGCCCGCGCTGGCGAGGGTGAAGGCGTTGGTCGCCGCGTCATAGGAAACGTCGCCGGACGTGGAGGAAACGGTGCCGAAGGGCACGGCGGCGTTCTGCGCGACGGCCGGCGTGCCGGTTGTGCGTTCGGAGTAGAGGCTGGTGTTTTCGGGCGCTGACGCGCCGGTGGGGCCGGTGGGACCGGTAGCGCCGGTTTCGCCAGTAGTGCCGGTGGGGCCAGTCGGGCCAGTAGCACCGGTTTCGCCCGTTGCACCGGTGGGACCAGTCGGACCGGTAGCGCCGGTTTCGCCCGTCGCGCCAGTGGGACCCGTCGGTCCGGTAGCGCCGGTTTCACCCGTTGCGCCGGTAGGTCCGGTAGCACCGGTTTCACCCGATGCGCCGGTGGGGCCGGTAGGTCCGATCGCGCCAGTTTCGCCAATTTCGCCCGTTGCGCCAGTGGGGCCAGTCGGGCCGGTGGGACCGGTCGGACCAGTAGCGCCAATTTCACCCGTTGCGCCAGTGGGGCCAGTGGGACCGGTAGCGCCGGTTTCGCCCGTTGCGCCAGTGGGGCCGGTAGCGCCAGTTTCGCCAATTTCGCCCGTTGCGCCGGTGGGACCGGTCGGACCAGTAGCGCCGGTTTCGCCCGCTGCGCCAGTGGGGCCAGTGGGACCGGTAGCGCCGGTTTCGCCCGTTGCGCCAGTGGGACCCGTCGGACCGGTAGCGCCAGTTTCGCCAATTTCACCCGTTGCACCGGTGGGGCCCGTCGGACCTGTCGCGCCCGTAGGCCCGGTCGGTCCTCCGGCAGGGCCGGTTGGACCGGTGGGCCCCGTCGGGCCGGTCGGACCGGTTGGGCCGCGATTTCCGTTCCAGCCGCTGCCGATGGGGTATTCCGTTGAACTGGTATATTTCACCAGGCCGCACTGGATTCTGCCATTGCTGCAGCCGAGATAATTATCCGCCATTGCAAGCATCCTTTCGGGAGCGCGGTTTGCCAGGGGCGGCGCGGCTCCCGGTGTCATTGTATGCGCGGGCGGAATCCTGTGTGAGCGGCGAAGCCGCCATAAAACAAATACGCCCCGCGCCGAAAGCACTCGACGCGGGGGAGGAAAAATCAGCTTTTATTCGGCCGACATGCTGGTGAACAGCGCGTTCAGCAGCGGGATCTTGCCAAGCTCGGACATCATCTTGCCCAGCACGGTCATCACTTCGCCCATCGCGACGGAATCTTCGGCGATGGTTTCGAGTTCGTCCATGCCCACCATTTCGTGTTCGGACAGGTCGGGCAGCGGCGCGTCGGTCGGGCTGGAGCACGTCCAGACGTTTACCTTCATGGTGATGCAGTCGCTACCGTTTTCGTCGTCGGAGACATAGAGGTAGATCACGCCGTCGGTCGTGTTGGCGTCGGCGCCGGGCGCTCCGTCATAGCCGACGACGAACGCAGCGTCGTCCGCGAAGAGGGAGAAGGAGTAGGACTGCGCGCTGCCGACGTCGCGCAGGAACAGCTCCATGCTCAGCGTTTCGCCGTCGTTCTCGGCGATGACAAGCGTGACGCTCGTCGCGTCGTATTCGCCGCCTTCTTCGCTCTGCGCGTCGCCTGCGGTGAAGGTCAGCGTGCCTTCGGCTTCGCCGTCGTCTTCATCGTAGAAGGTCGCGTTCACGGTCAGGCCGTGTTCGTCCGTCGTAAAGCCGCCGTCGAGCAGCAGCGTTTCGCCGGTGGTGAGCATGAAGCGCCCGCTCTGTTCGTCTTCCGTCAGTGCGATGAGCAGCGTGGCGGGCGTTTCGCTGCCGTCGTCCATCTTCGCAAGGATGTCCGCGCGCAGGTTCAGTCGATCTTCCGCCTGCCACAGCTCCATCTGGACGCTGTCGAGCTGCGGGTCTTCATCCTGCTCGTAGAGGTCGTCGTCATACTCGTCGTCAAAGTCGTCGAAATCGTAGTCATACATTTCCGTGCCCTGATCGATCAGCGCGAGCAGTTCGTCCAGCGCTTCGCGCGGCATATCGATCTTCGTGCCGGAGGCGGTCTGCACGCCGTCGAGGAATTCGATTTCCTGCGTCTCGGCGTATTCTTCGACCGTCAGCTTCTCCTGGAAGGACGCGAGCATGCCTTCGAAATCGAACACGCCGTTCAGGTCGCCTTCCAGCAGGGCGGACAGCTGCGCGCGCTCCTCCTCCGGCAGGGAGGAGAGGAATTCGTTCGCCAGCGCGTCGAGATCGAGCGAGAGCGCCTTGCTCACGCCGTCCACAGCGAGGATGAGGCTGCCGTTTTCCACCTTCGCGGTGGCGGAAAGCGCGATGTCTTCCGGCCCGCCGAGCGTGAGGACGAACGCGCCGTCTTCGCCGGAAGAAAGCGTTTCCAGGCTGAGCGTCAGGCCGGTGAGGTCGAATTCGGTCTCTTCGCCGTCCTGCGTGACCGTCGCGGCGGGATCGGAGAAGGTGATGCCGAAATACGTCGTCTGCGGCGCTTCTTCCGCCAGCGCAAGGACGGAAGAGGTCAGCAGCGCCAGCGTCAGAAGCAGCGCCAGAAGTTTTTTCATTTTGAGATGTTCCTCCTTTTTCATTTGCGAATCATTATATCGAAAAAACCGTGCGCGCGCAATAGATTACAGGCTGCCCCGCAAATCGGCGAGCGTCGTGTTTTTCAGATACGCGGCGAACATTTCGTCCATTTCCTTCCATTCTTTGGGCACAGGGCACTTGCCCGCGCAGCCGCAGGAACCGTCGCACTGCACGCACGCCTCGACGGACGGCGCGCCCTTCGTTACGGCCAGCATCTCGCCGATCGGGCAGTGTTCCGGTTCGCGCGCGAGCCGCCAGCCGCCCTCCGC
This sequence comes from uncultured Clostridia bacterium, assembly GCA_934615235.1. Taxonomy (GTDB): domain Bacteria; phylum Bacillota; class Clostridia; order Christensenellales; family Aristaeellaceae; genus Aphodomonas. The sequence goes on along the minus strand of CAKTTL010000011.1, from coordinate 8,101 downwards.
GAGCGGCTGCGTCAGCCCGGCGGCGTGCAGCTGCGCGAGGATTTCGTTCAGCTCCGCAGCGGTTGTCTGCTGTTCGCGCGCGAGCGCGTCCAGCGAGGCGAGCGTATCTCCGGCGGCCAGCGCGGCGCCCAGGCGCAGCGCGCAGCGGTCTTTCGTTGAGAGAATCATGGCAGGCATTCCTTTCGTGGTTTCGTTTTTTTCTTTCGGCGCTTTGCGCCGCAAAAGATTACCGGAAGCGTTTCTTCTTTTTGCGCGGCAGATTGCCCATCATCACGGCCTGATCGATCGTGCTCATGCGCATCTGCGGTTTTCGCAGCGTGATGTTGAGCACCAGGCCCACGCCGCCCATGTTTGCGATCAGGTTGCTGCCCCCGTAACTGAGGAACGGCAGCGGGATGCCCATCACGGGCATGATGCCGATGGTCATGCCGATGTTGTAGAAGGCGTGGAAGAAGACCATCATCATGAAGCCGACGATGACCAGGCGCGCGAATTTATCGTACGTGTTCAGCGCGAGCGTCAGCAGGCGGAAGATCATCAGCAGGTACAGGATCATCACGACCGCGCAGCCGATAAAGCCCATCGTCTCGCCGATGGAGGAGAAGATGAAGTCCGTATGGTCCTGCGGGACGTAATCGAGCGAGGAGTACGTGCCGTCCTTGAAAAGCCCTACGCCGCGCAGGCCGCCGTTGCCGATGGCCGTCTTGGAGTTGGTCGCCTGATAGACCGAGTCGGACGAGGCCATTTCGGGGTTGAAGAAGCCGAGCAGCCGGTCGTAGCGGTAAGAGCCGGTGGCGCGCCAGTAAATGACGACCGGCACCAGCGCCGTCACGCCTGCGAGCACCATGCCGCCGATGAGCTTGAGGCTGATGCCGCTCATGATCATCATCGCGCCGTAAATGGCGATAAAGACCATGACCGTGCCCAGTTCGCCCTGCGCGAAGATGAGCAGCAGCGGCGCGCCCATGAGCACCATCATCGTGACGAAATCGCGCATGTTCTCCACCGGGTTTTCCTTGCGGGCGAAGAACTTGGCCATGTGCAGGATGGCGGCGAGTTTCGCGAATTCGCTCGGCTGCAGCATGTAGCCGGAAAAGAGCGAAAACCAGCCCGTCACGCCCGAAGTCGTCGCGCCCATCGCGAGCACCATAGCCAGAAACCCCAGCGAACCCAGATACAGCACGCCGGAAAACCGCTGGAAGAACTGATAGGGGATCGCCATCATGCCGAGAATGGCGATGGGGCTGACGAGCAGGAACAGGCCCTGCCGCTTGCCGTAATACGAGCTGGTGATGCGCGCGAGGAGGGTATCCACCGCGAGCGTCTCGCCCGTGTATTTATAGGTTGCCACAGTGATGGCGAAAACGCCGAAAATCGCCAGCGCATAGGTGATGATCAGCAGAGGAAAATCGAAGTGCTGTCTTGCCCGGCGATTGACAACCGTAGTGGTTCCTGTCATGCTTTCCTCCTTCTCCAAAGGAACGGTTTGCCTGCCTGCGGGGGCGGCGCGGGGTTCCAGTCCCAAAGCTTCTGCTTCGGGTTTTCAAGGCGCGCCAGCAGGTTTTCCACGCCGCGCGCGGCGGGGGAATCCCCTTCGAGCGGCGTTTTGCGCAGCGCAGCGCGAAGCGCCTCCGCGTCCTCCGGCACCACGCCCAGCAGACGCAGATCGACCACCTGCGCGCACGTCTGCGGCGTGTATTGCAGGCCCTCTTCCGCCAGCGCGGGGCGGATGCGGTTCACGCACAGCATCGGCGGCTCGCCGCCCAGCCGCTGCCAGAGCCCCGCCGCGCGTTCCACGCAGCGCAGGGATGCGTCGTCCGGCGTCGTCACGGCGAGCGCCTCCAGGCCGCAGCGCGCCGCTGCGGTAAAGCCGCGCCCCACGCCGCCTGCGGTATCCACGAGCACCCAGTCGAACTGCGCGCGCAGCGCGTCCATTACGCGGCCGAGCGCGTCTTCATCCAGCGCTTCCGTATCGCGCATCTGACGGGCGGCGAGAAGCCGCAGCCCGTCCGGCCCGCGCACGAGCGCCTGCCGAAGTTCGCATACGCCGTCGAGCACGTCGCCCAGATCGAACGCCACGCGGCTTTCCAGCCCAAGCGCCATATCCAGCCCGCGCATGCCGGTGTTCAGATCTACCAGGGCGACGCGCCGGCCCTTTTTTGCCAGCATCGCGCCGAGCGAGGCGGTGAGAAGCGTCCGTCCCACGCCGCCCTTGCCCGAGAGCAGCGCGACGGCCCGCGCGCTCACTGCGCCAGCGCGTTGGGAGCGGGCAGAATCGCCGCTTCGTCCTCCACGCGCGAGGAGAGATAGTATTCCAGCACCGTTCTCGCCGCAGCGGCGGAACGGGAGCCCGAGTAGCCGTAAGGCACGTAGACGACGACGGCGATTTCCGGCTCGTCTTTGGGATAGAAGCAGACGAACCAGGAGTTGTTTTCCACGTCCAGATCGCTCGTTTCGGCCGTTCCCGTTTTACCGCAGAGCTGGTTCTTATCGGGTTTGCCGTCCACGCCCGTCCAGGAGGAGAAATAATCGCCCGCCGTACCGCCTTCGTCAACCACGCCCGCCATTCCTTCCTTGATGGCGCCGATATACGGGGCGACCTCTTCGGAAAGATCGTTGACGACGACGGGCTCGTCGAACTTGTTGACGACGTTGCCGTCCGCGTCGATGATGCTGTCGATCAGCTGCACGTCGCAGACATAGCCGCCGTTGGCGATGGCGACGATATAGCGCGCCATCGCGATGGGGGTGGTCATCGTGATCGACTGGCCGATGGCCGTCATGATCGTGTAGCTGCCGCCCCATTTGATATCGTTGAGGTAACCGAACAGGTCGGTGACGACTTCGGCCTTCCAGACCATTTCCATCGACATGCCCAGCTCTTCCATCAGGATCGGGCGAATCGCCTGCGTCCATCCGGTACCCTGCGAGCCCTGATCGGTCGTCAGCGCCATGTCCATCAGCGCCTTGCAGCATTTGTCCAGGCGCTCGTCGGAGTATTCGTAGCCGTACTTTTCGCCGATTTTCTTCAGGTGCTTCTTGATCTGCGTTTTGACCTGCACGGGCAGCCACGTGTCCTGATCCCTGCCGGTGATGGCGCGGGAGGGATCGTACAGCGAGGTCTGGCTGCCGACGATGCTCTTGATTTCGCCGGGCAGGTCGATGTTCGTCTTGCTCGTCAGGCCGAGCTTTTCGGCGTATTGATAGAGCGTTTCGCCGTCCGCGCCCATGCGGGAGGCGATGGTGTAGAAGAAGTAGTTGCAGCTGTTTTTCAGGCCTTCGACGACCGTCTGATCGGCGTGACGGGTGGAGGCGAGGTTGATGTTAATCCAGCACTTCGGCGGGTTGGTCTGATCGTAGAGCTTGAAGTAGCCGCCGTCGGTGATGGTTTCTGTCAGCGTCAGGTTGCCGCTCGTCAGCGCGCCGAGCGCGGTGGCCATTTTGAAAACCGAGCCGGGAGTATCGGCGGCGGAGATGGCGTTGTTGAACAGCGGGTTGCGCGGATCGGCCAGCTGGCGCTCGCGCTGCTCGGACGTCATGCCGACGATAAACAGGTTCGGGTCGTAGTTCGGGAAGCTGGCCATCGCCTTGACGCGGCAGTTCATGTCCAGCACGACGATCGCGCCGTTCTGCGCGAGGTTGACGGTGCGGTCGGTTGCCTGATACTTCAGGAGCGCTTCCTTGTTGGTTTCAAGCCAGGTGCCGTCCTGCAGCTTTTTTTCCTCAAGGTCGCGGATGCTGTTGACCAGATCGGCCAGCGCCTGCTCCGTTACGGCCTGCAATCCGGAATCGATGGTGAGCTTGATGGTGTTGCCGTCCTTGGCGTCCTGATGGGAAAGCTGGCGGATCTGGTTGCCCGAGCGGTCCACCTCCACGACGGAATAGCCCTGCCGCGCGGAGGAGTTGGGCGTGAGCCAGTCCTCCATTGAGGCCTCTACGCCGTCCAGCCCGATCACGTCCGAGCGCTTGTATCCCTTGGCGACGTATTTGCGAATCTGGTTTTCGGACTGCATTTTGCCGGTATAGCCCAGCACATGGCACGCAAGCGTGCCTTTGGGGTAGACGCGCTGGTTTTCAACGGCGACGGAGATGCCGTCCAGCGCGATCAGCCGCGTTTCAATGCGAATCACCGCCGCCCAGCTCACGTCCTCCGCCAGGACGATGGGGACGGAGTTGAACGCGTTCATCTGCATCTCCTGCCAGACGGAGAGCACCTGCAGCTTGTCTTCCAGCGTCAGCTTTTCGCTTTCCGGGAAGTCCGCGTCGATCTCGTCGATCATGTAGTTGTAGCAGAGCGTTTTATAGATGTCGTTTACATCCGTGTTCTTCACATAGAAATTGGAGCGGAACATCTTCTCCCGCGAGGCGGCGACGGTTTCGCTGGAGGTGTTGGTATCGAAATACCAGGTGCCGTCGTCGTTGGGCTTGAGGTAAAAGTCGAAATTAACCTCGTAGCCCTCTTCCTTCAGGATCTGGATCACTTCCCAGATGGCCTTCGAATACGCGCCGTTCTGCGCGCGCTTGCTGGAGGGCTCGCGGTAAAACTGGATGTTGTAGATCTTTTTGTCGTAGCCGAGCAGCGCGCCGTTGACGTCGAGAATCTGGCCGCGCGAGCCGCGCTCGTAGATCGTCTTGGTCATCATCGATTCCGCCGCCGCGCCGTAATCGTCCGCGCCGCGAATCTGCAAATCCGCAAGCGATACCGTCAGTACCGCGAACGCGCCGCATATGAGCAGGGCGAAAACCCAAAGTTTAATCCTGTCCGCTTTCTTCACGCCGCCATCCCTCCTTCTGGCTCGACGCCTCCTCTTCGGTCGTGTTGTCTGTTTCAGGTGTGTTTGTCGTTTCGGCTTCGTTTTTTTCGGGCGGCTGCGCCGCGCCGGGGTCGTCCTCCGGTTCGGGTTCGTCTCCGCGCACGAGCGTCCAGCCCTCGAGCGCCTCTGCGTCCTCCGGCGCGGCGGTCCCGTCCTGCGGGGCGCCGTCTTCCGGCTTTTCTTCGGCGACCATCAGGTCGTCGAAGAAGGAGCGCTTGCGGCGGCGCTTTTTCTTTTCGGTTTCCGGCGCGGCCTCCTGTTCGGGCAGCGTCAGCTTCTGGGCCAGCTTTTCGGCTTTGCGCTCTGCGCGCGTCTTTCCCTGATGCGTAATCCACCAGTTGACGAGCGGCAGCACGGCCAGCGCGATCACGCCGGCTTCGACGGCCGAGAAGACCATCCGGAAGATGTGGATGCCGCTGATCGTCACGCCCGTGAGGAAGAAATAGATGATATACAGCAGCTCCTTGGCAAGCACCAGCAGCGCGACGGCCGCCTTCGGCGCGTAGCGCCGCAGCATCCGTTCGCGTCCTCTGTTGCCGGGCAGGGAGATTGCGTCCAGCCTTTTCGTCACAAACGCGCCGAATATGCCCGCCCCCGCACAAAAGACGGTTGAAAACACCGGAATATTCCCGCCGACCGTCTCCAGAATGAGCGCGGCCGCAAGCCCGGCGCACAGCCCGCCGTACGTGCCCAGCGCGCCCCCCAGGCCGAAGAGCACGACCAGGATCAGCTCCGGCTGCGCGCCGCGCACCTTCAGGTACGGCAGCACCGTTGCCTGCAGCAGATACGATAGCATCACCGCGCATCCCGCGCGCACAACCCTGCGCATCAGCCTTCGCCCTCGCTTTCAAGCTCCTGCCGCATCAGTTCGTCCAGCTCCGGGTTGGGCGTGGGCGTCGCGTCGGGCGGGATGGTGTAGAACGCGTCCGCCCCCTCGTACATCTGCGTTACGGTCAGCCCGGTCGGCGCGACGGTCGCTTCGGGCTCGATCGACTCGCCCGGCATGCGCGTGGCGCGCGGCGGCGGCGTGACCGCGCCGAGGTTCGGGTCGTTCACCTGCGCGCCGATGGACGGCGAAGGACGCGGCGTGTCCAGCACGGAGGGGACGTAGCTGAGCTGCCCGTCGTTCGCGTCGGGCATGTCCTCCTGCGCGGCTTCGTAAATGAGCACGACCACCTCTTCGATGTGCATGAAATCGACGTACGGCTCGATGACGACGTAATGCTTGTTTTCGTCCATATAGCGCGTGCTTTCGCGAATTACGCCGATTTTCAGGCCTTTGGGGAAGGAAAGGCCCACGCCGCTGGTCACGACCGTATCGCCCGGCCGGGGGACGAGGTCGACCGGCAGGTAATACATGCGGCAGGCCGCGTCCTCTTCGATGCCCAGCGTGCCCTTGACGATGCCCTGATCGCGCGAGCTTTCAATCAGCGCGGCGACGGACGCGCGGCTGTCGACGATGGAAATCACTTCGCTGGAGGTTTCGTAGACTTTGTAGATATAACCGATCAGACCGTCGGCGTTGATGACGGCCATGTTCTCTTTAATGCCCTGTTTCGAGCCTTTGTCGATGGTGAACATCTGGAACCAGCTGCTGGTTTCCTTGCCCGTTACCTGCGCCATGATCGGGTTCATGCTCTTTTTCTCGTCGAAAACGTTGAGCATGTTGCGCAGGCGTTCGTTTTCGGCTTCCAGCTCGTCGTTGAGCAGGGATTTATACGTCAGCTCGTCGTTCTCCGCGCGCAGCTTGTTGTACTCGATTTCGATCGTCTTGCGCAGCTTGAAGTTGGCGAGATAATCGCTGACATAGTTGGTCGTCCACGAGAACGCGCTCTGGAAAGGCTTCAGCACGGCTGAAACCACGCGAGAGGGAAGCGAGACGATATTCTGCGGGATATACTGCTGCGTGGGCATGAGGTTTTCCACCAGCACCAGCGCGACGCAGCCGATGAGCAGCGTCAGCCCCAGCACCATCGCCACGATCCGCAGGCCTTTTGTTTTTTTCTTTTTGTTTTTGCGCATCTTTCTCCTCCGCGCGCGTTATTCCGTCAGCGGGTGGTTCTTGCCGATCCGGCCGAGCAGCTCGAGGTTGGAGGCGAGATAGCCCGCGCCCAGCGCGGCGCAGTCCAGCGGGTTCCTCGCCACCTGCGCGGGGATACCCGTTTCGGCCGCGACGTACTGATCCAGGCCCGTCAGCTGCGACATGCCGCCGGTGAGGTAAATGCCGCCGCGCATCACGTCCGCGCCGAGCTCGGGCGGCGTGCGCTCCAGCACCCAGAGGATGGCCGCCATGATTTCCCGCAGCGGCTCCTGCAGCACCTCGTATACTTCGTCCGTATCGAGCGACGCGGTGCGCGGAAGCCCCGTCACCACGTCGCGTCCGCGCATCATGGCCTTCTGCGTTTCCACCGGGGCCATCGCGCTGCCCAGATCGATTTTGATATCTTCGGCCGTCCGGTCGCCGATAAGCAGGTTCTTTTCCTTTTTGACGTAGGCGGCGATGGCCGCGTCCATGGCGTTGCCGCCGATGCGCAGCGTTTTCCCCACGACCGCCGCGCCGAGCGAGACGACGGCGATTTCCGTCGTGCCGCCGCCGATGCTGACGATCATACTGCCCTGCGGCTCGTAAACCGGCAGGCCGCAGCCCAGCGCCGAAGCGATTGCGCCCTCGACGATATACGAAAGCTTTCCGCCCGCGCGCAGCAGCGCTTCTTCGTGGGCGCGCCGCTCCATGCTCGTCACCCCGGCGGGGATGGTGAGCACCGTGCGCGGCTTGCCCAGATAATTCACGCCCAGCGCCCGGCGGATGAAATACCGCAGCATCGACGCGGCGAGATCGAAATCGGCGATCACGCCTTCGCGAATGGGCCATATGGCGCGGAATCCCTGCGGCATGCGCCCCAGCAGCTGACGCGCCTCCTCGCCTACGGCCTGCACGATGCGCTTTTCTCCGCCCGAGACGATCACCAGGCTCGGCTCGCGCAGGACGATGCCCTTATCGGCTACATAAAATAGAACGTTGTTCGTCCCCAAATCAATGCCGATTTCCGGCGAAAAAAATCCCATAAGTTTCTCCCTTTCGGTCCAGCCAGAAGCGGGGCGGCTTCGCCGCGCCTCAAAACGGCATACCTCACCAGACTAATTTACCCTTTAGTATAGCATGGTTTATAAGAAAATGCACGAACGAATTGTAAAAACCGCGCGGAGCGCGCAGGGCAACAGCATTTAAAAAGTGGTATAATGAAGTAGTATGAAGATAGAAGAATTGCGGGAAAAGCTCCAGGAAT